>JBGAVL010000288.1:3931-8231 GCA_044228145.1 Obscuribacteraceae bacterium (SeqCode) | reverse complement strand
AAAGACAAGCGCAGAGACAATATCAACAAATGCAGGGGGCTGGAACTCCGCAAGGAACACAGGGGACACCTTATTTTCAAGGCGCTCCCGCAGCAGGAGTTCCAGTCATTCAGGGTTCGCCGATCCAGGGATCTCCGATGCAGGGCTCAGGCAACTGATATGGCTACCACCATAAGACGATTCAACGGAATAATCAAAGATCTGAATATTCCTGGCGCAGCGAAAGGGCCGCTCGCGGGGTTAAAATTCGTCGCCAAAGATCTGTTCGACATCAAAGGTGAGGTCACAGGCATCGGCAATCCAACATGGGCAAAAACCCACGCGCCGGCGCAAGCAAACGCAGCAGCAGTTGACAAAATTTTGAACGCCGGGGCAACGCTGGTTGGAAAAGCTTGCTCAGACGAATTCGCTTTTAGTGTCGATGGTATCAACATACATTTTGGTGCCCCCGACAATCCCCAATATCCAGATCGCATTCCGGGAGGCTCCTCCAGCGGATCTGGATCTGCAGTGGCAGCCGGACTCGTCGACTTCGCATTGGGTACGGATACCGGCGGCTCCATCCGAGTGCCCGCGAGTTATTGCGGAATCTATGGTTTTCGACCTTCGCACGGACGCATTTCCGTCCAAGGAGTGGTTCCGCTTGCACCACTTCTGGATGCGGTAGGCTGGATGGCGAGAAATCCGTCTATGTTGGAAACAGTCGGATCGGTTTTGTTGAATGACAATCCTTCCGCAGTTTTTCCGAAAAAACTTCTCATCGCCAGAGACACTTTCGAATTGATCTCAAAGCGATTAAGGCCTGCCGTAGAAAAAGCTGTCGATGCGTTCGCGTCGAAATTTGCAGCTGTTCAAGACGTGCACCTGGAGCCGTATGGCTGGGAAGGACACGCTAAGCTCTACAGAGTTTTTCAGGGACGACAAGCCTGGAAAATCTACGGAGACTGGATCACTGAAAACGATCCATTCATGTGTCCATCTATAAAAGAGCGTTTTGATTTCACGAAAACAGTCACAGAAGAAGATTTCGAAAAAGCTACTGAGTTTCGCAATCGAATTGTCAGCGGTTTTGCAGAACTCCTCGCCGGTGACGCAGTTTTATGCATGCCTACCACCAGCGACGTGCCACCACTCATTGACGCAAGCGAAGAAGATCTACTGAGAAATCGGGCTCGTAATATGAACCTCACAGGAGTTGCACCACTGGCTCGCGTCCCGGAAGTTTGCGTGCCCATACCACTGACGGAGAAAACAACCACCGGTCTATCTTTTCTTGCCAGCCACGGCAATGACATGATGTTGTTGAACCTTTGTCGTGGACTTTTGCAGTCTTAGAATTGTGCCAAAACTTGAAAAACTTCCTTTCCCAAAATGAAGATAAGCGTCAAAGAACCACCAACAATTCCAGATAGCTTGAGAAAATCACGGCAATTCTGACTCACCGAAAAGCGGTGGGCAAGGGCAATGGTCAAGGCGGCAATCGGTAGAGCGAGAAAGGCTTCTCGCCAACATATCAGATTGAGCAATACTAGGATAGGAGTGACCATAGCGCTACTTCGGCTTGAGAGGCGAGGAGAAGCCCATAGACCACAACAGGCGAACGCAACTATAAGGATTACTATCTGAACATCCAAAGCAGCAGCGAGCAAAAGTCCAGTGCCACCCAGATATGCGGCAAGAAGCAGACGTCGAACAGCGAGACTTTGAGCGCATCTCGTGCCGAATGTCGCCAAGTTTGAGTAGAAGTCGGAGCCGTTCACAAACGTCGGAACAAAAATTGCATTGATACTGTTCATAAGCCGTCTCCAGTTGAAGGTGCTGAGTTCTCGCCAGAAAACTCATCATCGGGGTCAAATTCCGCTAATCCCATCTTATGTGAAAGTCTGCCACTGCGAGTATAGACCTGTGGATATTTGCATTGAAGAGAACCTATACCCCTTTCGGGCGATCGCACCTACATCGGTGGCAATGCTTCTAACCAAGCATGCACAACAATGTGATTGCAGCCCCCGTAAGTCCTGACAGTCTGAGCGCTTCTCGCACACTCTCATCGACCTGGAAATCTTGAGAAAGTCCAACGGTAAGAGCAGCGATTGGCAATGCAATATAAGATTCAGGCCAACAAACAAGATTGAGAAAAACCAGAGCCGGAGCAACACGATAACTGTTCTCCGCCGAGAGGCGATTTGTTGCCCAGAGTCCCAGCCATCCGAAAACTGCAGTAAGCATGAAATGGTTTGGATGAAGTGCTGTCACAAGACAGACACCAATAATGGTGAGTGATACCAAAACAAGTACGCGATCTAAAATTGTCTTCCAATCTGTCTTCACAGTCGGTGCCGCATTCTCTGAATTCGAATAGTCATCTCGAATAAAGGGATGAGCACTTACTGCATTCATATTATTCATCAGGTGACTCCAATAAATAACTCGAGCCTTCGCCAGAAGCTCTGCTAGTCGATAATTTCCGTTGTTCCCATCATAGAGACTCAAACGCAAGCGCGGCTATACCCATCCGTATATTTGCATACGGGTACCCATATACGAGCGGCAACATCTACAGGAAGCTTCAAAGTCTCGAGACGATGCACTCAGGCAACTCTCCAGCCATTGGCGAGTCGCCACGCCAAATACAGATGGCTTCAGAGACAATGCGATTACATCCTCCTTAGAAGGGGTGTCTTCCCACTATTTGAATCATCTCTCCAGGTTCTGCTCTGTCCCAAGTTAGACTCAGTATCCACCAACGCCCTCGGGAGAACTGAGAAAATCACTCATCGAAACACGCTCCCTCTGCGTTCAAATTCCAATCTTTCACAAACATCTTTCGCCCTACTACAAACGATCTGGAATCTTTTCCTGATAAAGCTGGTAATGCAGCTGGGTCATGCCTGATTTTTCGTAAGCAGCCTTCGCTTTAGCATTGACAGGATTGACAATCAACCTTAGCGCAACAACATCTTCGCGCTTCGCTACTTGCTCTTTGACAAAGTTATACATTTGCTCGTAGACGCCCTGACGTCGAAACTCCTCTCGCACATGAACGCAGTTTATCCACCAGACATAGCCGTTCACCAGGTCCAGCCAAAAGCTATTTACAAAGAGAGAGCCAGCGAATTGATTGCTTGCAGTGGCGACCACGTAGAATCCGTGGCTTCTGTTCGAGAGAACAGCTTTCACTCCATTGACAGCGGATTGCCGATCCAGGTGCAGGCCTTCTGTTTCCTCCATCATCAAAAGAGCGGAGTCGACCAGCTCGTCGAGATGTTGCTCAGTTCCAAAGTCAACTACCACACTTTGCATTTGAACTCCTCTTCTTGTCGAAACGAATCTGAACTGCGCACTGAAACTTGGCTGCTTACTCCGTCACGCTGTCTGGACTATCAAGCGCTTTTACGAGCAAGTCAAGGCTTTCAACCTTCTTCCTGCGTTGTTCTTCCAAAAGCGCCTCCCATTGCGCCTGCAGATTAAAGTCGTGTGAAAGCGGAGCAGAGATTCGCTCTTGTTCCGCATTTTCAATGATTTTAATCAGGCGCACTCTCTTCGCTCCATAGACTTTCCAGGCAATCAATGTCGCCTCAAGCCGCAAATTACCAGCTTCCAACTCAGAGAGCGCCATTTCTTCAAATCGCTCATTCTCAATCTTTTGCAGACGGAGGATTTCTTCAGAAGAAGCTCCGTTCTTCACTGCAACTGAAACGTCCCAATATGCTTCAGTAAGGAGTCGCCGCAGCTCATTTTGCTTTTCGCAGTGCTGCCGGTAAGTGTTATCTGAATTCTGAATCTCAGCCATGCCTTGTTTGCTTGGCAAATAAGGCTTTCGAATCAACGAATCAATGTCTTTGATGATTTCTTGAATAATTGACCACATCATTACATGTTACCGAATCAATCGCCCATATGGTCCGCAAGCTGCTAAGAGCCGGCGAATACGCACATTCACCGGTCTGTCACGTAACGGTAACGTTGGGCCTATATATTTAACATCAAACCCCACACATTACTAGATAGACAATGCTGCCGCACTCAGGCATGAATATACGCCTGGTGTCGTCAGTCATTTTCGTCCAAAACCTTACTAGCAAAGACACCACGGCGCTGCCGTGGTCATAGCGCATCGGCGAGCCACTCCCCAAATGAGCTCCTTACCATGCCCGCAGGCGAAACCGCTACAGATACAGCCCCACCAAAGTCCGCTCCGGTAGCCACCGTTGAGCATGTTGCTAGCGTGCAAGCAACCACACTGCTCAGCGAAGAGGCGAATGGAAAGTACAATCAAGGAAGCGAGAAGGCAAAAACA
>JBGAVL010000288.1:0-3921 GCA_044228145.1 Obscuribacteraceae bacterium (SeqCode) | reverse complement strand
AAAAACAACTTCCGACGCGCTAGGATCGCACGACCAGGCAGAACAGTTTTCTCCGTTTCAAGCAACCCTAGACAACCTGTACGGCGCACGTCCACTCACAGCCGCAAAAAAAGGGGAGGCAACATCTGGAGAGCTGGTGATTGAGCCAATCGCAGGCTACGACACTATAGGTAGAGATAGTGCCAGAGAGCGTGGCGCCAGGAGACCATTGCCGGACGGCTCAACAGAACTGGCGCGCGGCGCCGATTCGAGCATTATAAGAGAGAAAAGCGGTGCTATTACAGATAAGGGCACCCTCAACGGCCAACAGTACGACATAACCGCCTCAAAAGACAAAGATACAATCGTCTGGAAGGATAAAGACGGCAAAGAGCACCGCTTTGAGCGTAAAAAGGGTGAGAATTCAAACGAATACACAGATGGTGATGGCACAAGGCTCATTCAGAACGGCGACCGCAATAAGATCATCTTCAAAAGTGGATACCAGGTTGAAGTTGATGCTCGCACCGGCCGCACAGTAATTGCGGACCAGCAAGGTGAGCTTGCGCAATACAATGGCAGAAACGCCGTCAGAAGACAGTTGGACGACAACAACGTTGTCTATCAGGTGCGAGGCGATGTAGGTGAAACGATCCAGCAAATTCGCAACTATCAACAACAAACCGGTGAGGCACAACAGGGCAACATCCTGATCAAGAACGAAAAGGGTGATACCGTAATTCTGCAAAAAGATGGAACTGAAATCTCTCGCAAAGCCGATTCGTCCACCGTCACGATCAAGAAAGGTAATACCTCAATCTCTTACACTCCAGGGAAAAAACCTGTCATCACAGGCGGTGATGGGCGTGTTACTCAACTGAATGGAGGCATTCAGCTCGATGGCAATGAGCTGGTAAACGAAGACGGCACCGTGATCATCTCCGGCATGCAGAATGGTCGATTGGATTCGACCTACGGACGCATTTACGGAACGACAGCACGCGGAGGTCAGCTTGATCTTGGTGTCGGAAGAGCGATTGCCGATGATCTAACTACTCAAAACACTGGCACGGGCGTGAAAGCCATCACAAAAGATAACCAAGTCATCATGGAAACCGGCGCGGACAGCAGGAGCATTCAAACAGGACCAATAACGACGAACGTCGATCAAATCAAACCAACAACCACAATTGACGGTGGCGATGGTGTCCGAACATTAATCGATAACAATGACGGCTCCTCCAAAACCACAGACCAATACGGCGCCTTAGTGGCTCAGATCGATCAACTGGGCAATATGGATCTTTGGGATGGAACCCACTTTGGCGAAGACGGAAATATTTGGAACAATGAAATGGGTCTGGACGGCTGGACGGACTTTGACTCCGATGGTGTCAGCTCATTTGGCATGAACGGCTACGATGACAGCGATGGATATTACACCAACACCAATTACGAAAGCGCAGCAAGATTCAGCGACACCGTCGCAAAGGCCAGCGACAAAACAGTTGCGGCCGCGACATCTGCACTCTCCGATGTAAGGTCGCTTGCAAGCGGAACAAATGTCAGCTTGGGCACACTTGGATTGATTGACACCAATATCAGCAACCTCTCGAGTATGCGCAGTCAAATTCAAGCGCTCTTGCACATTAATCCCAAGCTCTACGCTCAGCTTGGCGCAATTGATTCTGTCTGGTCGCAGCTCAGCGGCATGCGGCAAGTCGTGCAAAACCAAGTGACCTCCGAGGAACTTTTGCGGACTCGCTACGGAGTGTCGAATAAGGACCTGATTTCCCGCTCAGCTTCGCTCGGCGGCAACTCTTCATCAGTGGATAGAGTCGCGCAATTCGCTCGCTTGTGAACTTTGATTTCGACATGTTCTGTGAGGGTATAGACGCTGTAGATTCACCTGCGTGCATGTCAGCGTTGGCTGTCTGCCAACTTCCTCCAATTATGAATCCAAACCGGAAAGGGAAAAATGATTTACCCAGAGACAGCGCAGAAAGCAATCAACGAGATCATTCATGAAATCCGCACGAAAGGTGACTTTGATGCTGGTTTCAATCGTGCGCTAGAGACTTTGCAAAAGGAACTCGATGTCGACCGCGCAATCTTAATGCAAGTCAGTGGCGATCAACTTACCATCACACATGAAGCTGCAAAAAATGGCGAGCCTTCTTCACGAAAGAGTTTTACAGCCCAAGAGAGCACCATGATGGTTATTACAATGCTTTCAAGAAGTCCGGATGGGGCTAAAATTCAAGCACTATCGCTGAGTCGTGATGAACCTGACGAATCCTTTCTGCCATATTTAGATGCCTTCAAAGAAGTTTCGACTCACCTCCTCGCAGAAATTCGCGGGCAGATTTTTCCTGGCTTTCTGATCATGCAGTCAATTGAGCCGCGCGCATGGACGGACGAAGAGAGCGCTTCTCTCGAAAAGATAAGCGAGTTTCTCGCCGTAATACTTTCCATGTGGTTTGACCAACAGAAATTACTTAGCGACTATATGGTTCTCGAAGCGCAATCAAAAATTGACTCACTAGATCTTACTTCCAAGGAAACTTTTGCTGATGCTGTTTTGAAGGGAGTAGAGCTGATCGCAAACGCGTGTTATTTCCACGACTTTCGACTCTATCTGTCAGATGAGCAACGCTTGTTTGACAGCAAAGCGCACGAACAACTCGATCTTAATGACTCGAGCAATCCATTTGCCTTAGCCTCAAAAGTAAAGCGTGGGTCCGTCTTTGCGCCGGGGAGCCCGGAGGCGCCAGAATGTTTCGCCGGAAAGACGGGAGTGATCGTTCCACTTGTGCACAACGATAATCTTATTGGCACCTTCGGAATTTGGGATAGTAAAAGGCACAACAGTTATGTCAGTCCGCAACACAGGGAAATTGCGCTTACATTGGCAGCGAGGTTAGCTGAAAAGATAGCGACAAAAGCTGATTAGCGAATGAAGCAACCTGAATCGCGCTGAGCGCGCGATTTAAGGAAACGCCAACACGTTGCGATACTTTGATAGAGAGAGGCGGTAGCCCTGAAGTCAATGCCCTATCCCTTCCCCCCTTGTTCTGGTCCTGTTAAGATAGAGGCACTGAGAGGTGTGCAATGGCTCATTCAGACCCCAAGAAGATGTCACTCGACCAGGTGCTCCGCCTAGTTGAGCAATTGCCTGCTGACGAGCAAGAACAGTTGCGGCTTAAGCTTAATGGCAAAGCCTGGGGTGAAGAATGGGATCGATTGTCACAAAAGATTCAAGACAAATTTCAGTTAGACGGTGTCCCATTTCCTACCGAAGCAGAGGTCATGGCTGAGGTAAAAGCGGTCAGAAACCAGCGAAAAGCAGAACGTGCTTAAGGCTGTGATTGATACCAATGTCTGGATTAGCTCTCTTCTGGGTGTAGGGTCCCCTAAACACATTACCGATGCCCTTCGCTCAGGAAAGTTTCAAGCTATATATTCAAAGGCATTGTTCGCAGAGCTGCTAGACGTGTTGTCGCGTCCAAAGTTTGTAGGTAAATTTTCGCAGGCTGATGCGGCCACTCTTCTTCGCTTGATTCAACAAGCTGCAATTCTTGTAGAAGTCATCAATTTGGAGTCCGTGAGCCGCGATCCGAAGGACGATCCATTTCTGGCATGCGCTGCTGCGGCCAAGGCAGATTTCCTTGTTACTGGCGACGACGATCTGCTTTGTCTAAAGACGCATGGCGAGACAAAAATTGTTACACCACATCAATTTTTGGATGCACTTAGCGAGACGACACACGGTTAGAGGTTTTCAAAAATTGCAACGAACTGGCTGGAGAATCGAACACGAAGATGACATCAGCTGTTGGGCTGATCATCATTCTCAGTCAAGCATGGCAGCTGCAGCGAAGCAGCAGCCTGCCCGCTAGTCGGCGACGGGCGTCGAGGCACTGGCGCAGATTCTTCAGGTGG
>JBGAVL010000287.1:0-8272 GCA_044228145.1 Obscuribacteraceae bacterium (SeqCode) | reverse complement strand
GCATCAACTTTCCCTTGCTTGTGGAGAGCGTTCTCCAACTCATGTCGCAACGCGATCATGATTTCTGCATCTAATCCTTTTGTCCTTACACCGATATCGTTTCCCTTGACGAACATCTGCTCGGCAAAATCCCACTGATTAGTTGACTCGTATACACGCCCCAGCCACAAGTAGGTCTGCGCCTGCATGGCCTCGTTTTTTTCGCTCTGCGCATCCTTTAAAGCAGCCTTCAAGAGTACTTTCGCTTCATCAAATCTGCCCTGGAAATGGGCGTTGCGCCCGGCTGTCATCAACTCCGCCCAGGTTGGCGTAACGGCTTGCCCGGGAAGGCACAAGCCGAACAAGGCAACAGACAAAATCAGGGATGACAAATAGCGGCGTCTCATACGCATTTATGTTATCAGCGCAATCCTTATATATGGAGCCGATCAAAATCGGACCCGGTTTTGAAACGGGCTCAGATCCCCAGAACGCCTGATTATACTGACTTCGCGGGATCTTTGCCGAGGGGGTTGACAGAAGTAGACGACCGGTCTAATATAAATGCATACCGACGAGGACAGGCAAATGAGTATTGGAGACATATTCAACGTGATCGAAGGGCTGTATAGAGCCGTAGAGCAAGATCCAATGTCATTTATGGTCGTTTATCCGATGACTCTGATGACCACCAGCATGTTGATTTTCGCACTGATGCAAGATTTACTCCCGGTCAAATCGCTAGTCGACAGAAATAGACGACCGGTCTAATCAGCAAACGGAGTATAAGGAAATGAACGCCAGGTTACTGACCAAACAAGACACAAGACAGCTTCTGATTGAAGCCGGAGCGGAAGTGATGATCGAAAAGGGCTACACAAATTCCGGCATCCAGGAAGTCCTTTCCAAAGTTGGCGTGCCAAAAGGCTCTTTCTATCACTATTTTCAGAGTAAGGAAGACTTCGCGCTGGCAATCATCGAAGAATTCGATCGCGAATTCATGGAATTTTTGCAGCCGATCCTCAACGACAAATCTTTGAGTCCGAAAGAAAGACTGCTGTCTTTCTGCAACAGCAAGCGCGAATGTATGCGCGCATCAAATTGCCGCAAAGGTTGTTTGATCGGCAATTTGAGTCAAGAAATGTCAGACCAGAGCGAAACGCTCAGACAGGCATTGTCGGAAGTTATGGAAAAGCGGCTCGATGTATTCGCCGCCTGCATCTTAGAGGGTCAACAACTTGACGAATTCACACAATCCGTCAACTCTCGAGTTCTTGCAGACTTGTTCTCGTCCAGTTGGGAAGGCGCAATCATGCGCGCCAAGACCATAAAGAATTTGGAGCCACTGGACGTTTTCATCCAACTGATGTTCACCCTGGTTCTCAAAA
The DNA here is from genome assembly GCA_044228145.1 of Obscuribacteraceae bacterium (SeqCode). Classification (GTDB taxonomy): domain Bacteria; phylum Cyanobacteriota; class Vampirovibrionia; order Obscuribacterales; family Obscuribacteraceae; genus QKMZ01. The sequence continues at coordinate 6,905 of JBGAVL010000287.1, read as the reverse complement.
ACTAAATACAACCAACCCCATGCAAAACCAACCACACACCCAAAATCCCTGTCACACCGCCAGGGAAGACCGAACACATCGAGGTAACCTAGCCATGCTATTCAGTCTCACATCGAAAGCCCGATATCTTCTCGCCGGCAATCCGGATGCTCCAGTGCAACTTCTGGAAGAGTATGCAGATTCGCAAGACGCACACATAAGAGCGCGCGTTGCCGAAAATCCGCGAACTCCCTTGCGTCTACTTCTAAAATTCATACACGACGCCATTCCTGAAGTGAGAATCAGCCTTGCATACAATCCGGTCATTACGGACATCCTGCTTGCCGAACTGGCAGAAGATGCACACGATGATGTGAGATACGCGCTGGCAGAAAACCCAGCGGTACCACAGGCGATACTGCATAAATTGACCAAGGATGAAAATCCTTATGTCGCGCACAGAGCTGTGAAAACACTCGAGAAGGTAGAGCCAGTGTTCACCACAGTAAAACAAGCGCAGCCGCAAGCCGCATAGATAGAAAGGATCAAAAGTTTGCAATCGCCCGCGTCTTAAAGGAAGAACCCCCAACTTAGTGTTAAATCAATACACCCAAAGGAGCACATCATGACGTTAACTCAGCAACAACCCAAAACCGCAGGCGCCAAGCGCCTTGCAGGAAAAATCGCACTGGTGACAGGCGGTTCAAGAGGCATCGGGGCAGCCATCGCTTTGCGCCTGGCAGAAGAAGGTGCAACAGTCGCCGTAAATTACAACAACAATAAGGCCGCAGCCGACAAGGTGGTCCAACAAATCAACCAACTCGGCTCAAAAGCAGTCGCCTTCCAGGGAAATGTTTCGTCTGAAGCAGACAGCAAAAAACTGATCGCCGATATCAGCAAAGAGTTCGGCAAAATCGATATTCTCGTCAATAACGCCGGCGTCCACGAAACAAAATACATAAGCGATGTTACAGAGAATCACATCGACCATTTGTTGGGTGTCAACGTCAAGGGCGTCATTCTCACTACTGTCGAGGCTTTGAAAAACTTTGCCGACGGTGGACGCATCATCAACATTTCATCGGGGGCGGCACGGATTAGCTTGGCTGGTTCCAGCGTCTACTCGTCGACAAAAGCTGCACTCGATACACTGACTCGGGTTTGGGCACAAGAACTGGGAGAGCGCGGAATTACCGTCAACGGCGTTGCTCCCGGCACCACAGTTTCGGACATGTTAAATGCCGGAGTACCTGAAGAACTGAAGAAGGTCTTCATCGAAAAAACCGCTCTGGGAAGACTGGGAGAACCAGAGGACATCGCAGCTGTAGTGGCATTCCTCGCCTCCGATGACGGTCGCTGGGTAACCGGACACACGATTGCGGCTGACGGCGGAATCAACGTCTAGTTCTTACTAGAAATTGAGAACCAGGCTAAACCAGACGCTGAGAGACGACGAATAGTCTGGACCAAAAGGGAGGCGCTTCAGCCTCCCTTTTCATTGCACAAAACGGGCGATGCATGGCATCGCCCCTACATGGCATAGCCCCTACTTGAGGGTTTTGCCGCCGAATACGCTGTAGTCGAATGTAAACAAAATCTCTACCGGGTCCGGAGCGCCTTTTGGCAGCGGCGCAAATGGAGATGCCGTCTTCACTGCAGTCATCGCGGCTTCGTCGGCTATCATGATGCCGGACGAGGCTTTCAGGCGCACTGACGATACGGCACCCTGACTGCTTATCTTGAATTTCAAAATGATCTTCTTGGTCTCTTCGCCTTTTGGAGGAAACCACGACTTGCGAATCTTCTTCTCCATCTGCGCGACATAATCGGAAAGATCTACTTCACCGGTGTCTCTACCTGCACCTGCGCTGCCGGCGTCTCCGGTGCTCGAGCCTTGCGCTCCTCCGGTCGAGGCGACCGGCTCGGGCTGCTTAACTTCTTCAACAAGAGGAATGTCGGCAGGCTTATTGTCGTCAGCCTTAACTGCAATCGGCATCGGTTTGGGTGGCGGCACCACCTGCTTCACAGGATCGGGCTTCACCTTGGGCGCTTCCTTTGGTGGTCTTGGTTTGGGCGGCGGAGGTGGTGGCGGCGGCGGTGGCGGATCTGGGAATTCGAATTCGATCACCGTCGTGTGTTTTTCCGGAACCTTGATAATGAACAAGCATGCCACTGCGCAAACCACCAGAAGCACACAGTGCATCATGTATGAAAAGCCGGTTGAACCGGAGAATGTAACACCCATGTCCGGCTTGAAGCCGACCGGAGCTCGCGATTTCTTCAAGGCTTGCTGATATGCGTCACAAGTGAAGTACGCACTCACATAGAGAAAACACAAAATGTAGAGCGCCACCGCAAATGGCCCGGCAACAACCTGAGGCGTGCCCGCAGCTTTGTCGAGATGCACTCCGAATGTCAGAGCAATAGGAGCGACAATTGGGAAAAGATTTTTGCCGGCAATAATCGTGGTCAGAAAAGTCAGTCCCAGAAAGCTGCTGACCAATACGAGCGAACCGACGACAGGCTGCCCAACGTAAAAGTGACCCAGTCCTGGAATGAGAGAAAGGACTGCAGCTTTGCCCGGCTGATAACGCGCCGTCTCTTCCGGCTTTACTACGGGTTTGTCTTCTGGTGGTTCGGGCACTTGAGCTGTTTCCGGCTCACGGCTCTTGACAGTTTGCATACTCGATTGATGCTATGTTCCCAGACACTAAGGGGTATGTAATTCTCTCACATTCCTTGCAACCTTGATTTCCCTTGACATCAGGCGCCGAATGTTGCAGTGACGAGTTCGAAGGGCGCCGGTTCCCGCTTTTCTTCCAACCTTTCAAAAGGCTTTCTACTAAAAGCTTCGGAGAATCTTATCAAGCGATAGATAAATCTGTTATCAAGTAGCGCGAGCGCCCTCATGCATGCGCTTACAGACTGGAGCCAATTCCCTGCCCCCTCCCTTGAAAACCTTGTCGCTGGTCGCCTCGGCTTCAAGACACACCTCGTGTTCCATCTCTCTCAAAATCGCTTCGAGACAGGGCGAGGCTTTCTTAGCTCCGACTTCCAAGAGAAACCTGCAGGCACGCCACCCGACCAATTTGCTCTCACCAGACTATGCTTTGCCATCATCCGCTTCCGCTTCCGCTTCCGCATCTCCGATATCCGAAACCGCATCACCGGCGGTGCGCCTTACCGACACCGCAGTTTCATTGAGAAGCGCCCAACACAAAGCGGCAACGGCAATTTTCGAAAGTAGATCGATTTGCTTGGCAAGATCAGTCGATGTATTCAGACCAGTACTCTGTGCGCTCCCGCCAGTCGCAATCTGCATTCCCGCATGTAAGCGTCACGCGTGAAGAGCGCGAGTCGACTTCTACGACATTGAATCCGTCACGGACTGCGTCAATTGTTTCCGAGTATTTTTCGTACTTTTGAACGGGTTGTTTGCACTTCGGGCATCGCATTTTCGCGTTCGCGATCGCTTCTTTTATTACTTGCTCGGACATGTCAACCTCTATTCACTAAGTTCTGGGCATTGATTCTAACGCTGATCAGGACATTGATTCTAACGTTGATATGGACTTAGATTCTACGCTGATCCGGGCTTTGGCTCCAACGCGGATCTGGGCTTTGGCTCCAACGCGGATCTGGGCTTTGGCTCCAACGCGGATCTGGGCTTTGGCTCCATCGTCATGATTCTAGACCACCTGACGGACCAAAACTACATGGTTAGCAGTGAAAGCACTTTCCAGTACATGGCAAGACGGAAAGACGTGCAGCCTTCCCGGATAATTTGTTCAGTTGCCGCTCTGGACTAGAAGTCTTCTGACTCTTGCTGCCTGTTGAAACTCATCAGAGTATTATCGATTTCGGAAGCTTCTTGAGAGTGCCCACGCTGCTTGTAGATAGTTGAGAGAATCTCCAACTCTCTTGCGCCGCGCTCTAAGGCTGCGTCGAGCTCCTCGAATGGTACTCGTGATGGCTCATTGCTTGATTCGGACATGTTGGACTCCTTTCTGACTCAAATCGAAAAAGCCTCTCCTTTGCCAGAAGTGACCGAAAATGAGCCGAATGGTTCCCGCCCAAACAACTTTTAACCTTGTCAACAGCGCCTCAACGCCGTAAAAGCAGCCATGCAAACCGATGCCGGGCTTTGCGCCAGAGTATTCAACTGGATACTTCAAAAGTGTTGAAACCTTTATACCTTTGCTGCGTCTAGTCCCCGGAGGGTATGCAACATGGCAAACAAAAGAGCAAACCACAATCATTTATATCGTTGCCTGGGTGAAGTAATCAATGCTCGTCGCAAACGCCTAAAACTGACCCAGGATGAGCTGGCAGCTCAATCAGGCGTAAATAGAGCCTTTATCAGCAACATCGAGCAAGGACGCAGAAATCCCAGTATTGGTGCAGTCGCAAGCATTGCTAAGGGATTGCGCACTCGCGTCTCCAAAATGCTGGCAAAATGCGAAGAATGCATGCTTAAGCAAGAAAAAACCGCCTGATCATGTTAGAAAGTACGCAAAGGTCCACCAGGATATAATTGTCGGCTCATCATTTGAGGTCCGGCAATGACGAATTCAATCACCACTCACACGTACAAATGCTTTGCTCTGGAGACCAGCAATGGGATCTCCCACGTGGTCATGAACCGCCCTGAGCAAATGAATTCCATGATCAAGGAATTTTGGACGGAACTACCGGATTTGGTGAAAAACATCGAGGAATCAGGAAAGACCCGAGTCATCGTGCTTTCTTCTATGGGCAAACACTTTAGCGCCGGCATGGATTTGAGTGTTTTCGAGTCAGGCGATAATCTGAAAACTGATACGCCGACCGACAGGGAAAAACTCAAGCAGCTCGTGCTCTGGCTTCAGTCGAGTTTCAACGCCCTGGAGCGCTGCCGTGTGCCGGTAATCGCCGCAATTCAGGGTGCCTGCATCGGTGGGGCGTTCGATATGGTAGCCGCTTGCGATTTGCGTTATGCCACCGCCGATGCCACTTTCAAGATTCAAGAAATCAATCTGGCCATGATGGCGGATTTGGGCGGACTGCAGCGCTTGCCGTACTTGTTGCCGGATGCAGTGGTTCGACAACTCGCCTATACCGGCGAAGCACTGACTGCCGATCGGGCACTGGCATTAGGATTGATCAACGAAATTTTGCCCGACCATGAAGACCTGCTCAAAAGGGTAATGGAAGTAGCCGAGCAAATTGCCGCCCGCGCGCCCCTGGCTATTTCCGCCTCGAAAGAGGCTATTAATTACTCCCGCGACCACAGCATCCAAGACGCGCTCCTTCATTGCGCCAATTTGCAAGCCTCTGTCTTTTCGAAGGCCGATCTGGCCGAATGCATGCGCGCCCGCAAGGAGAAGCGAAACACTTCATTCGATAATCTGCACGGTCTCAAACAGACCCTGTAAGTGTCACTGGCTCAGGCTTTCCAGCCTTTCTTTCGGTCCAGACTCCAATTCTTCCTATTTTTTTTCGCCTTCACGTTGACCTGATGTGAGGACAAAAACCCTGGCAAAATTTTTTGCAAGAATCTTTTAGAAAGGTGGGAACTTATAGGTCTCAGGATTGTCTAATTACTCGTAAAGGATATAAAACTCGGGAATTGTGCAATTTGGATAAATAGCCGCTTAAGCGGATGAAGTTAATCAGTAAAGTCACAAACCTATATGAGTTTCACCGGCAGGGTATGAAGACCCTGCCGGTTTTTCTTTAAGGGTTTGTGCGGGAAGTCAGCAGCCAGGCAACGATCCCTCGACTCTCAATTCGTGCTCTTGTACCCGGTCACGTCCGCCTTACTCACCCAGGCGATGTTTCCCTTGTGCTCGCCAGAAAGCACCTTCACTTTGAGGACGTTCTCAGCTTCCTCGACAATCTTTATGCCTTCTCCGTTCGGCAATTTGATAACACCGCTTGTGGTGTCATCAACTTTTGTGATCTGCAGCAGGCTAGGCTTCTCCTCAAACAAAACAACGTTACCGGAATGGTTCCACACCTGTGGACCTGACTTCTCGACCGTTTTTTTCTGTTCGTTCGTTGGCATGAGAAAACGAAAACAAACCCAACAGACCGCAGCGACGACCAGAATTAGCAATAGAGCCCAGGCCAGGATAGTGAAGACACCGACCGCAAAGAAAAACAACTTGATGGCGACAATCGCCAGGACGATGAACAAAAGAATCTTGATAATGAGCATCGTTAATACTTAGACTACGAACATCTGGCGAGACACCGTCCACCCTGGTCCGAAGAATTTAGAGCCATCTTGAATCATGACGATGTGCTTATCGTCGGTCTTCTGCGATACAACCAATTTCATTTCGCAGTCGGGAACGGCCGCTTTGATGCCATTGTTCACGACCTCAGCCAATACGACGGCGCCCTCATCGTGAATGCCCAGAGCTGTTTCACGATATAAGCCCATAAACTGCTCGAAATGCCCGCTGGTCAATAGTCGAACCAATTCGGACGTGACGTCTTCGGGGATAGATATAGATTCGGAAGAAGGTTCCTGCATTAAATCCTCGCGGTGCCGCTTGTGTAATGCATGCCACAAAAGGCAAAAAGTCAATCGTAGCCGGCGATGGAAGCAAGAATCATGCGCCTTTTCAGCGATTTATACACGTTTTCGTGTACGCGAAAATTTCCCCGCGAATCTGCGAATTTACTTTGGTTTGCTTTCATTGCATGATGTACTCAACCCCAGACAAGCCGTCTACTGAATGCCTCACCCCCTTTCTCTCCCCCCGCTCCGCCTTCTAAGTTTCAAACCCGTCAGACCGCACCCCCGACCTTCCCAAATCCGTTAAGTGCCTTAGCCGCCAACCCCATCCCACCTTTTCCAGCGGTAGTCAAAATGAATACAACCACCTCATCCACCGGTTCGCTGGTTTACCTTTCCACCCAGTTGCTCGAAGAATCCA
>JBGAVL010000286.1:0-8309 GCA_044228145.1 Obscuribacteraceae bacterium (SeqCode) | reverse complement strand
CGGATATGTAATCGGCTCGATCCCGCCATTTCACTGGCAAAAGAATGGCGTCAAGACATTTCTGGACAGGTCCCTCATGGACGAGCCGATGCTTGGAGTTGGCACCGGCAAATGGGGCAAGGAAATTCTCATCACTCCAGAAAATCTCGTCGCCGCAAGCAAAGCAATTGTCGTCAACTTGACGGTGCGGGAAGAACAAACATAAGAAAAGTTGTGGTGGCGAATTGCTTGAGCGTCTAAAAAGTTGACGCCGGCAATGCGTTGTTAAACCCTCACTTGTCCCCGTTCTTGCCTGATGGCGTCTGCGCTGATTTCTTCATTTGCACGACGTTTCGCTCTATCTGTTTTGCTTCATCGCGCCTTCCGGACTTTTTCAAAATACGAGCGAGATTATTGTTTAAACGCATTGTTTCCGCGTTGTTTGCTCCGACGGCTTGCTCGTCGATAGCAATCGCGCGCCTCAATAACTCCTCTGAATCTTTCAATTTGCCTGTTTGCTCTTTCAAAATTGCCAGACAGGAAAGCACTTCAGCCACGCGAAAACTTTCGTCACCAAGCGCATTTTCACGGATCTCGAGGGCCTTATTGAAGTCTTCTTCGGACTTACGATAGTTGTTGTCGGCAAATTCGAGCGTGGCTATGCCGACCAAGCAATCAGCCATGGCCGGATGTTTGTCGCCATACAACTTTTGAATAATCTCTCTTGCATGCTCATAGCACTGTTTTGCTTCACCATTCTGGCCTGCCATCTGGTGCTGAACACCGAGGCTGTTGTAGGTCGTCGCCACATCAAGGTGTTCCGCGCCCAGAGCACGCTTGCGAATATACAAGGCGCGCTTAAGTGCCGCCATCGATTCCTTCAGTTTGCCTTCCTTGTGATACACCGAAGCCATCGATTGCAAGCTTGAGGCAATGTCCTCATCATCAGCCTTGAGCATTTTTTCGCGTATGGACAATGCTCGCTCGATTAAGGACTTCGCCTCCGGCACTTTGCCTACAGTCAGGTAGAGCATACCGAGATCGTTCAAACTGTCGGCAACCTGAAGACCTTCTGCACCTTGGGCTTTTTCACGAATTACCAGAGCGCGCTTAATGGCATTTTCCGCTTCAGGAAAAATGTCGAGATTGAAATAGAGATTGCCGAGATTGTTCAAAGTCTCAGCGATGCGAGGATCATCCGGTAAAAAGCCGCCCGATTTAGCAAGAGCCTGACCGAAAAGAGACTCTGCTTCATGATAATCACCGCGATGGAATGCCTCTTCTCCCTGACGATTCAAATCTTGCCAGGATGTGCGATCCGGACCTTTCTTTTGTTGAGGATTGAGAACCGACTCTTTGTAAGGTTCGATGGCGATGCCGAGCGCAACTCCGAGAAACAACGAAAGAGAAAGTCCCAGCACGCGCATAACTCTCTTTTTCGTAAGTGCCGGATCAGCTTTAGAAGCATTGGGCTTTTTCTTAAGGCTGAGACGCAATTGATTGGCGCCGTGTTTATATACCTCAATGTCGGTCCACATCGCCTCCATTGAGGGATAGCGCTGGTCCGGATCCTTCTCGATGGCACGCATGACGATTCGCTCTACTGCCTCAGGAATCTCTTTGTTGCCTGACGCTTCGCGCACCGCCTGTGGTACCTTAGTCAACTGGCGGTGCATGATCTCTTGTGCGTTTTTCCCCTCACAAGGAGGTCTGCCGACAAGCGATTCATACATCAGGCAACCGACGGTGAATACATCGCTTTTGGCATCGAGCTTGACGGAAAGAACCGACTCAGGGCTGAGATAATGAGGATCTCCATTGATCGCGCCTTTATTGGCAAGGTTTTTCACTTCCTCTCCGTCTTCCAGAAGTCTTTCCGAGATGCCGAATTCAACCACTTTTACGAAGTCTCTAAGATCCGGCGTGTCATAGACAAAAATCTGCGATGGTTTCAAACAGCGAATCAGGAGGTCTTGTTTGTGAGCGTAAGTTACCGCGTCGCACACTTGAGAAAAGATATCGAGAGTTCTTGCCACTGACAGTTTTCCATGCTGATTGAGCAGTTCGGCAAGAGTTTTACCTTCCAGATAATCGGTCGCCAAATAAGGGCGCCCGTTCGAAACACCGAAATCAAGCACGGTAATGATGTTTGGATGATTGAGGCTGCTTGCCACCTTGGCTTCGATTTGAAATCGTTTCAGACTTTGAATGTCAGTGGCTGTGAGAAGTCGAATCGCCACCGGACGGTCCATCAGCAAGTGGCGCGCCTTGTAAAGCGAACTGGACGGTTGCTTGCTCAAGCACTGCAGCACCTCATATCGACCTACCACAGTGGTTCCGACGAGCGTGTCTTCCATCTCGTCTTTCATCGATTTATTTGCAGTCGACGGTTCGTCCTTGGCGGCAGCCGGCTTCTGCTTTGAGACAGCCGGCTTATCCTCAGAGACAGGCGGTTTGGACTTCTTAGAGTCCAAATGGCTGTCGGATGACTGAGACGCATCGAGCGCTTCCACATCAATCGGTTCGTTGTTTTTGTCCGCAGCCAAAATTAATTGCCCAATCGAAAATGCAAGTGCGTACCGTCAATTAAGTCTTGCCCTCTCTGACCACAACTTCACATGATGGTATGTGCAACTTGAGGGAATTAATTTCGAATTCGTCTGCGTCAAGGTGGCTGAGCGACAGTTTTTTCAAATTGGTCAGACCGGAAAGCTTCTCGGCACCTAGTTTAGACGTTTTGGTATCGTCGAGCCAGAGTTTTTTCAATTGCTTGAGACTGGCGATTTCATCCAAGTCGTCATCTCCAATCTCGGTTCCTGAAAGATCGAGTTCTTCCAGGCCCGGCAGCCAGCTCAAGTAGCTAAGCGACTCTTTGATTACTTTAGACTCGCTCAAATCAAGCGAAACGATGGCAGAGCGAGCCTCTTTGTTGCCCATACTGGAAAGAAAATCCAGAGACGCCTCGCCGGCTTTGGAAATTTCCAGCTGCAGGCGCTTGCCTTGCGGCACTTCGACTCTGCCTCTGGCGTCGCAAACAAGTGTCCAGTATTCGGGATCATCATCGCTTTCAGTCAGCAATTCACCCACTTTGCCGTCAGGGAATTTCAGCTTGATAACGCCGGCGGCATTCTTTGACGAAGACGCCTTTGCATCCGAAGTGATCGAATCCAAAATCTGCGCGCCTGTGGATTTGGCGGAAGTAGTGCGGTCTTGATTGTCCGCATCGCTTTTGCTCAAAAATTTGCCTTTCGCATCCTCAGCGCCCGTTTCATCGGTATCTTTGCCCATCCAAATCGATGCGCCGGTGACGACACACATGAGAATCCACATGATGGCAAGGCGCGTCACGTCAATTTCAATGGAATGCCCTTCCACAGAAGGCGGCAGGGAAATTGGCGCAAAAGGCAAGGGTGAGCCTGAAGGAGGCGGGCTGGTGTCTTTCCAGGGTGGAAAACCACCGATGGCAATAAAGCCAACAACGCCAATCAAAAGCGCCCTTCTTTGCTTTGCATTCAAAACCACTTCGTCACCTGTTTAATCGCTCTTACTGGTAGCTGAGATTTTAACTCCCTAGAGTCTATCGAAATCGGCCGGAAAACGACCGGTCAGAAACACAAATAAATTAGAGCCCATGAGACTTCTTAATAATCAGGTAGCCAGCGCACAGGCATGTCATGAGCCGGGCGGTGAAATACAGGAAAAATATTGGCTGTGGCGCTTGCCTTATACAAGCGAAGAGAGTACTTTTTCTGCTTGTGGGAGCGTACGCAGTGCGTCGCCCTGGCTGGGAATTATGTTCCTGGGAAGTTCTGCCCGTAAATCAGGAGGACAATTATGTCGTCATGGGAACGCTACAACATCGCCGGACAGCAAGCCTTATCGGCGGGAAAACCGTTGGATGCGGAGACACAATTCAAACTTGCTATCCAGGAAGCAGAATCCATGGGACCCAATGAGCCCAAAATCGCCACAAGCATGAGCGCTCTTGCCAATGCTTACAGACAGCAAGGCAAATATGCCGATGCTGAGCCGATGTACAAAAAGGCAGTGGAAACAATGAGCCGCATCAAAGGGCCGACCTGTCAGGAATTGATTCCGATTTACGACAACTATGCCAAAATGCTGCGCGCAGCTGGTCGCGGACCGGAAGCAGACAAGATGGACGCCAAAGCTCGCGCCATCTTCGCCAGGTAAAACAACAATCAAAATTGGAGAAAGAAATTGCCAGCGACAGGAAAAGCTACCCGTGCCAAAGAGGTTGCTGAAAAAGCAGTGACGCAAGACATGACCGGATTGCAATATTTAAGCGGCTTCGGCAACCATCACGCATCCGAGGCCGAGCCGGGTTCTCTTCCTGTCGGGCAAAATTCTCCGCAAAAAGCGCCGCTTGGACTATATGCAGAACAGCTGAACGGGACAGCGTTTACAGCGCCGAGAAGCGAAAATCTTCGCAGTTGGTTGTACAGAATACGGCCGTCTGTTTTGCACTCCAAATTCAAAGCAACCGACCGAGGGCTGATCGAGAGCCGCCCGTTCAATTGTCAAAAGGCTATTACACCTGAGCAGCTGAGATGGAATCCTCTGCCGCCATTGAAGGAAAAAAAGAATTTCGTCGAAGGCATAATCACTCTGGCAGGCAATGGAGATTCCGCCAGTGTGCGGGGATCGGCAGTCCATTTGTATTCGGCCAATCAGTCGATGACGGACACTTTTTTTTATAATGCCGACGGCGAACTTTTGATAGTACCGCGCGGCGGCAGGCTTATGCTCTGCACCGAATTCGGTACCATTGCAGCTTCGCCAGGTGAAATTGCGGTAATTCCACGCGGGGTGAAATTCAAAGTCGACTTGCCGGATGGCACCGCCGATGGTTACATGCTGGAAAATTACGGACCGGCGTTAAAACTGCCGGACTTGGGGCCGATAGGCGCTAACGGTCTGGCCAATCCGCGTGATTTCCTGGCACCGGCCGCTTCTTACGAAGACATCGAACGCCCGCTTCAATTGATTGCAAAATATCAGGGACAGCTGTTTACTGCAGCACTCGATCATTCTCCCTTGGATGTGGTGGCATGGCACGGCAATTACTACCCGTACAAATACGACCTCAGCATGTTCAATGCAATCAACACAGTCACTTTCGATCATTGCGATCCGTCCATCTTTACTGTTCTGACATCTCCTTCGGAAATGGCAGGTACAGCCAATGTCGACTTCGTCATCTTTCCGCCCCGCTGGATGGTAGCTGAGAAGACTTTCCGACCGCCTTACTACCATCGCAATTGCATGAGCGAATACATGGGCCTTGTCTATGGCGTTTACGATGCCAAAGAAGAAGGTTTTGTAGCAGGCGGTGGCAGCTTGCACAATCAAATGTCGGCACACGGTCCGGACGCCGCCACCTTCGAGAAAGCGTCGAATGTAGATCTCCAGCCGCAGCGCATGGAAAACACGCTGGCCTTCATGTTCGAAAGCTCCCTCGTGTACACGCCGACCGAGTTCGCTATGACCGGAGGCCTCTTGCAGACTGACTACATCGATTGCTGGAGCGGACTGCCCCGGCTGTTCCATTCCCCTTGAAAAGCGGCAGGCGATGTCTGATAACCGGCAATTGCAGCTGAATGGTTACATCGCCCAAAAACTTTAGCCACAAGTGGCGCCGACTAAATACCGGTGAGGTTCTTGCGCTTGTCGGGCGCCGGAATATCGACTTGGCTAACCAGGCGATCAGCCGTCACGCACCCGAAAGGGGGATATAACAACATAACCAATTAATCTGCTGGTGTGCGATTATCTTGAGACTAAGCCCCAATATAGGGGTATTGAATTTAAGTACAGGTATTTGGAAATTTCTGATGTTTAAGCCTAAACAACCGCAGAAGGAAGAGCCGCCCAAAAACTTGAAGCTTCCTCATGAGCCTCAGCTTCCAAATATGAAGCTGGTGCGCGCCCTGTTTGACGAATGCGAGCGCAGGCGAGGAACTACTATTGAGTTGTCTTTTTCGCATGCCGGTAAAACCTATCTGCTCATGGTCTTATGGGAGAAGGGCATAGAATTCCCGGCCTGGACACTATATGACGAAGCCGGCGGCGACAATGCCATGCTCTTCAGCCAGGGCTTTCCTCCCTCCGATCTCGATTTCGTCCTGGAAATGATCATCATGAGCACCAGTCAGGGCGGGGCAGCACCTGTCACAAGCGGTTTTATACCTGAAGAATTGAGACCGAGCGCCGAAACACTGGCTGCACAAGCAGAGCTGGAAGCAAAAAAACCGGACGACATTTGGAAGCAGAGTATCGCCAGAAGCACCCACAGCGGCATGCCAGCGCAAAATACCGTCTATCCTGATCCTCTTCCTCGACCCGAACCACCACCGGCTCCGCCACCGCCCCCGGTGCCCCAGCCGCCGATGCCGCAAATGGCACCACCGATGCCACCACAAATGCCGCAGCAGATGCCTCCTCAACCTGGATATCCTCCCCAGCCACCTGGCTATCCGCAACAGATGCAGCCCGGCATGGTACCGGGCGCTCAGTATCCAGGGATGCCTCCGCAACCAGGTTATCCTGCACCGCAGCCGGGCTATCCGCCTCCGCAGCCGGGCTACCCGCAGCAAATGCCGCCGCCTGGATATCCGCAAATGCAGCCACCAGGATACCCGCAGCAGCAATTCCCCGGCGCCCCACAGCCGGGAGCTTGGCCTCAACCGGCAGCAGCGCCTGCACCAGCCAGCCAGCCCATGCCGATTGACATGGGTCTGATTTCCAAACGCACTGATGTGACTCTCAACAGTCTTTTGCTCGAATCAGGTCTGCTCAACAGCCAGTCACTGGACGCGGCATTGCGAATGCAAGATCTCGTTGAGGAAAAACAGCTGACCGCGCGCGACGCGGCCAGAGTTCTGGCCCGGTATCACAGCAAAGGAAAAACGATAGAACAATTCATCACTGTGGCCATGCAAGAATTGGGCGACGGAGGTAGCGGCGCGCCCCAGAGCGGTGCTGCTGCAGGCGATCCTGCCGGACAGGGGCAGCAAGCTATGGTCTCGGTCAAAGATGCTCTAGACCTTCTAGTCAGGGCGGGCGTGCTCACCGACAACGATATCCAGACGGCCAACGAGGTGCGCAAAAAGCACGGCGGAGATATTTCGAAAATATTGGCAGCCGCAAATAAGCTGGATGAAAAAACCTTTGAAGCCGCAATTATCTGTGTTCCACTCATTCGAGAGGGGACTATGAAGATCGAGCAGGTATCGATTGCACTTCAATATTGCAGCCGTATGCGAACCAGTTTTGACGATGCTTGTACCGAGATGAATTGGCCCAATCCACGCAGGCGATAGACAGCAATTTTGCTGTGGCTCACCTGATGGCATCGGAGGAATCACTGGATAGATCACCTACCTGATAAAGAGGAACCGGCGGCGTGGAAGAAGTTCCTAATCCATATGTTCATTCCAATAAAGCAAAAGAATTGGAATTGAAAAAAAATTTGCAGGAAGCAGAAACCGAATACAGACTGGCTGTTCAAGCAGCTGACAGGTTACCTCATGACGAATACACGCGTGATTTCATCACCGCTCTCGATCGCGTGCGCAACGGTGTTTCAGCCGCCAATAAGCATTTGCCTGAAGAGGCCCTGCCCGAGCTGCTCTCCGCCTATCGTGAGCTTTTGGCCCTGCCCTTTCTTACCCGCACTCAATTGGCGGGATTTTACGCGCGCCATAATGCGCTACCTGAAGCAAAAGAAATCATCGAACAGGCTCTGGCAATAGAGGCTGATTCCAGAGGGCATGCCGGACACCACCCGGAAACGGAAAGGCGCGCATCGGAGCTCTTGAGAAATATCACAGACATTCTCGGACCGGTCAACGCGGAAGAATTGTTTCTTCAGCACTTCGACAAATTGGACGTCAACAAAAACGGCTTCATCGACGAGGAAGAGTTGAAGCGCGCGCAGCTCGATCTGACCATTGCGCCTGAAGCACAATCGATGATTCGCTATCTTCTCTACCATTATTTCAAAGTGGAAAAAGCAAGCAACGATGAATTCGGTGAAGAAATTAGCGGCATCTCGAAATCGGATGTGCGCAATTTTCAAAAGACTGCAAAATCAAACTGGAAAAGGCTCAAAGAGTGAAGCAAGTGTCTATGATTTTTTCGACCAAACTTTCTGCCTTGATCGTGTTGTTGGTGGTCTTGTGGGCGTGTCCGTCATGCCAGGCCGATGAAGTAGTCCTGGCACAGTCTAATCCACTGGTGGCGCCA
The DNA here is from genome assembly GCA_044228145.1 of Obscuribacteraceae bacterium (SeqCode). Classification (GTDB taxonomy): domain Bacteria; phylum Cyanobacteriota; class Vampirovibrionia; order Obscuribacterales; family Obscuribacteraceae; genus QKMZ01. The sequence continues at coordinate 62 of JBGAVL010000286.1, read as the reverse complement.
AACAATCAAATTCAAAAAATGACCGAGACAATAAATCTGCAAAAGGGTCAGGAGAAATTACA
>JBGAVL010000285.1:0-8340 GCA_044228145.1 Obscuribacteraceae bacterium (SeqCode) | reverse complement strand
TTCCCCGGGGCCACGTGGCGACGTGGCGATGTGGCGTCGTGTTACGTCCGCACCCGCAGCATCAGCCAGATCCCCGCCACCAGAAAGATCCCGTTCGGCGCCCAGGCCCAGAAGACCGGATTGCCGATGCCGGTGACTTCACCTTTGATGTCGAAAAGATCTTTTGCGACAAACTTCAATCCGGACAGCGGTCCTTCAGTTGCGCCGGGAACATTCAAATCTTTGATTATTCCGTTGAATCTTCTTATGGTGGTGGTCATATCAGTTGCCCGAACCCTGCATTTGAGATCCCTGCATTTGTTGATACTGTCTCTGCGCCTGTCTTTGTGCCATGAATCTAGCAAAGCTGTTGGCGGTCGATGGATCTGGTGCGAAAGGTTCTACCATGGTTGCTTGCTCTACACGAACAATCAAATCTTCCGGCGTTCCTGCTGGACTAAAGCCTTTGATCGATGTGGTTTTGCGAATTCCATTTCCGTTGGATTCAAACCTACCGAAAGTTTCAATCGTTGTTGATCTCGCAATCACGCCTGTGTCTTTCGCAACCACCAGCGCCGGTCCTGTAGCTGTTTCCACAACTGAATCATTTCCCGAGTGCAAAAATCTCGAACTGCGAATCAAGTTGTATTGAACTGTGCGCTCGGTCTCAATCGAGTTGCGATAAGGGCAGCGATTGAGGTGCCAGACACGTCCGTTGGAGTCGAGCTGATGACCGTAATGAACAGTCCTGAAGATTTTTTCCAGGCGGTTTGGCGTGAGTTGGGTACGAGTCCTGTAGTCGATGAATTGGACGACCAGCGAGTTGTTGACCTGGAAGGTGCCAGCAAACCAGGGCGGGATGCAAATCCATTCATCGACGGGCGTACCCAGCGCGACAGCATTCGGGTCGAAGCGCCGCCCGGGCATGAGTTGCGGGTCAAGCGGCTGAACGGTTTCGGAATGCTCTACGCCCGCCTTCAACATCGTCGGCTGGCTGGACGCGGGCGGAGGCGCCGCATTGGACTGCGCTTGTGCAGAGCCATACTGAGCATGCGCCGATGCAATCGAGACGAATGCACAGACCCAAATGATTAATGCCGCGCGACAGAGGAGAGCCTTCATATGGAGGAGCATTATGCCATCGCCGACCGATTTAATCTATCGGCTGGCGCTGGAAGGCTGACAGGTGGGCGCCGAAGGTTCGTAATATGACATTTCATCTCTCGAAAGGCAGAAGGGCGCTCAAAAAATGCCAAATTGGCTATTTTCAGGGCATATAAGTAAGAATGGGAGTTATGTACTAAGAATCTCCGCGCCTCCAAAACCGGATGGTTATGGGTTCGAACAAGAAAAACACGTCAAAGTCAAAAGCCGGCACTCAGTCGGCTGAGTGTGCTGCCGCGCCGGATATCGAGCTGAAAGTTGCAGAGGATGTGGCTGCTGAAGCCGGGGAAATTAGCTCGGCAGCGGAGACACCATCGGCAGAAGCGCCTGCTAGCTCGGTGGATGCCAACCAAGAAGCTACTTGCGGGCAGGCTGAGCTTTTCTCCGAAGCAGCAAAGCCGGCTCAGATGTCTGCGCCCGCGCCGAATCTTTCACTGCACGCTTCGGCAATCCCTCTGAGCCTAAAACCGGAAATGTCCATTGACTGGCCACATTCCAGGAAGAGGCAATTATTCAACGTCGTTTACTTCGGGCTGATTTCTCTCCAACTGTTGGGCCTGGCATATACAACAGATTTGCCTTGGGCCGGACTTATTGGCTCTTTTGTTTGCGGACTGCTTGCTACCGGTTCAATCTATTATTTGTTCAACCATCGGCATCACCAGTCTTCATCCGATGAGTTTAGTCCGCGGGTGCGAAGAAGTTTGCGCGCCGCTGCTTTACTGGTGCCTGCGTTTTTGATGTTCACCTTGTTCAAATCTGTTTCCCCTCCAGGTAATCTGCCACCAGCTGATGCTGGTCCGGTGGTTGTCGTCCCGCCTGCTGGAGTGGAGATTTCCAACTTTACTTTCAAGGGCGAGATGGCGTTGGGTAAGGATGCATATCGAAGACGCCACTATAGTGAAGCATTCGAACATTTTCAACGAGCATCATCACTGGATCCACAGTCAGATTTAGCTGCTGAATGGATCGCGCAAACTTACGACAGCACATTCGATTTTCAATCTGCAATAACCATGGCGTCGCGCGCCATTGAATTAAATCCAAACAATGAGGTGGCTCACCTGATACTCGGACATGGATATAACATGACTGGGCGTTATCCAGAAGCCGTGCCTGTTTTGCAGAATGCGATCAGGCTGGACCCTACGGACGGTGAGGCGTATGGATACCTCAGCAGAGCGTATTCTGGACTTGGAGATTACAACAAAGCACTCGACAACGACAACGTGCATGTGAAAAGTCACTGGTATGAGAGGCAGGCTTTTGAACAGAGAGCTAACACGCTAGATCATCTCGGACGAACTGCCGAAGCGCGCTACGATCGCGAGTTGGCGGAGAAGGTTTATCAAAGCACGCATCACTGAGTGGTTATGCCTCGGTCCAACTGAGTCCGTTGGGAAGTTCGATCGCAGAAAATTCCAGGTGCAGAACGCGGCGATGATCTGGGCTAAAAGATTTAGACGAGCTGTGCAAGATCAATGGACGCATCAGAATTACATCGCCTGGCTCTGCTTCGCAGCAGGTTGCAGTGCTCGACTCGATCAACGTCTGCACGTCTGCCGGATTCAAGAATCCATTTTTGTGCGAACCGGCGATAAATTTGATGGCACCATTTTCTTTCGGACAAGGATCAAGGTGGACTCTCAGTGAAACAATCTGTTCCAAAATTTCCTTTGGTGGTTGCGTGTGTGTGGTCCCATCTTTCACTGTCCAGGGACCGAAACCTTCAAGGTCGATGCGCTTTTCTACAGCAATTGAGAGATCCTGGTGCCAGGTGACATACCAATTTGATGCTGGGGTTTTGTCGAAGAAAATTGAACGAACAGGTTTGGATTTTTCGCCTTGAAGTGCAACCACGATTTCTCGAATTTCTTTCGAGTTTGCAAACTCTCGCACTTCCGGGCAATGTCTCAGGAGATTTCTAAATCCAGCGGACATCGCTGATGTATTTGCTTCGCGAAACTTTTCGATTGCGCTTGTGAGTTTTTCTATCTGAGCACTAGAAAATGGATTGCGAATCAGCGCAAAGCCGTTGCGCTCAAATTCGGTGAGTATGCTGGTGGGCGTCAGAATAGCCACTTTGTTTCCTTGGGATCAGTGGGTCTTGTGTTTTTCAAGATTTTTGCAAATTCTTCGCCCTTTGGAGGAATCTGTTTTCCGGTCAGATATCTGAGCAAGTCAAATTCTCGCCACAGCTTCTTGTCTTTTTCTACTTCGACTAATTTTTCGTAGTCGCTCTGTTTGTCGCCGTTTAAGTAGCTCAAGTATTTTCTTCGAAGGACTTCTTCGTCCTTTGAATAATATCCTGCGGATGCTGCTTTGCCGACTTCTGTCAAGGCTGATTCGATAAATTTGCTTCGCTCGCTGCCCTTTGTTGCAAGCGCTAGTCTTTCCCAGCATATAGAGAAAACATGCGATCTTCTGCCGTCTGCATTTGGAAATGGCTTGGACAAAAAGGTTTGTAAAAACGATTTATCTTCAATGAAATCAAAATAGTGCGCAGGCTCAGACGAGTGACTGTTGAGGTACTCATACTCGTAAAAGTCGAGCAACGTTTGAGGGAGGTTGCTCATCATTTGGTTGCAGCGCGAGCGGCGCAAGAATATTGATGCGTCGTATTGCACGCGTGAGTTTGATAGCCGGTCCAAAAGAGGTTTTGCCTCGTCGAATCTTTCGAGTGTTGCATATGAGTTTGCAAGCATTGAGACTGTTCGCCAATGCAAAGATTCGGTCATGCTGATTTTGGAACGCTCAAAAAGTTCTTTTGCCTTTTTCAGTTCATCTCGTGCTTTTTCATTTTCCTTCTTTTCGTACCAGCATTGAGCCAGGAACACATGGGGTGAAGGTGTGAATTCATCAGCCTTTGCAGCAAGCTCAAACTCGGCTATGGCGTCAGACGGTTTGTCATTTCTGAAGTGAATGCGGCCAGCCATGTAGTGTTTTGCGAAGTCTAGATCAGTCTTAGTTGGTTGCAAAAGTGGTTTGATGACATTGTCCGAATCTTTGAAGCTCTTCTTGAATTTTGGATTGAGAACATACCTGGAAGCAAATTCACAGAGCGATTCTTTGTAGCTGGTGCAGGATTCTGTGGAAGGCCATCTGGTGTCGGCGAAGTCTTCTGCTTTTGCGTCTAAAAGGAATTGGCAGCTGACTTGTCTTCGCGCCCTCTGTAATGATGGTTGTGCGAAGGTCGCCCATGCCTGGGAGTATGCAACGTGGCGCCCCAGATCTGCCATGTGCACTAATTCATGCAACAAGATTCTCTTGTAGTCTTTTTGTTCTTCGGCACCATCTGCGATGAATAAGGCTCCGTCAACCGCGAGCACATATGCGTTTGTTGTTTTCCCTAGAATATTTTTGTAAGGAATGTTTGGGCTTCTAAGTATGGGAATTTTTCCGTACTCGGATGCAAGCGCCACTATTCCTGGTGCTTCTTTCTTTAGCTCCTCCAGCCGTTTTGATACAGTTGCTTTTTCCTCTTCTTTCCAGGGGCGACTGTCATAATCGAAATACTTGGTCTCTGGTGGAAAAGTGAATCGATCTGCGCAGTAGTAGAAAGTGCTCGCCTTCACTTCGTTTTCATTTTTGGATCCTGCGGCGTAGGCGGGATTGATATTGAGGCTAACTGCCATCAACATCGCAAAAAGCAATGTCGTCATTTCTATTCTTCGAATAATTTGAGCCTTCAAGCTACTTTTAACTCCTCTGTCGAAGCGCCGCGGCTGCAAGCTTCTGCGCGTATCGACCAACATCCTCGGGCCATGCGCTGGTGAGTTCGTGAAATTTGGTTTCATTGCCTGCGAACAATGCTCTTGTGGATTCTTCAAAGCCTGGCAAGTTTCCTGCCATCGCGGACATAAATCGATATGCCGCTTCTTGCGACTCTCGAATTGTATCTTTGCCTGCATTTGTGTGTCGTGCTTCGTCAATCAGCTTTCGCAATGCCACGGACGCGCCTCCGGGTTGGCTGTTAAGCCATTCCCAATGGCGTGGCAGAAGCGTCACTTCGCGCGCCACCACTCCCAGTTTTGGTCGCCCTGGCCCGCGTGAGGCCTCATCGCTTTTCAGATCCGAATCTTCTGAAGGTTTTGCGGCTAAGCTGGAAGACTGAGTATGCCCGACTTCGATTCGTGCAATGACTTCTTTGCTGGTGCCGCGAAAATCAATTTCGATTGGTTGCGCTGTGGTGTCATCAAAGATCAATACGAATTCCCTTTCACCACCATCGATTGTTTTCTTTGTTATTTGTGCCACATGCTTGAGATCGCCAGTTGCGATCATTTTCGATCCGGCGAAAGCGGTGCAAGTTTTTTCGTGAGTTGAAGCCGTACCCATGACTAAATCCTTTGACCTGTCGTAGAGGATAATTCTACCCGGGTAAAAACACCCTGTCAATATTACCCGGGTAAAATGCGAAGTTCCCGTTCCCCTAGTGCGGCGGGTAGTTTTTCAAAGCCTTGCCGACATCCTCATACAGTTTTGGCAGCCATACGGGGTCATTGGGGGTTAATGGAGGAGCTTTAAAGGTACGCAAATCGACGGGACAAATGATGATGGCAATGTTTTGGTCTACCGTGTCGTTTGCCAGTACGAAAAGATCCTCTGCGGCTGTGTCACCCATCGCCAGGCAGCCCACCGAACCGTTGGAGCCATGAATCAAAATGTCGCTTCCTGGCTTGCTTCTGCCGTCAATTTTTGCCTGTTCGATATCGAAATCATTCGGGTAATTCAGGCGCAGAGCCAGGTGGTACGGCGTGTTTGGCTCTAGCGACTCGAGACGATACATGCCTTCCGGTACTTGAAAGTCTCCTTCTCGCAGCTTGGGACCCAGCTTTCCACTCGCTCCTAAAATTGGGTAAGTGTGCAAATGCTGAAATTTTCCATCGGCAGATGCAACGTAAACATCGAGCACGCGGATGTTTTTGAAAGCGAGCAAGGCGAGTTTTGCCGGCGGATATGAAAACCCTTTTTCCTTGAACATCGCATGCAGTCTGGCGCGCGCGACGTCACCGTAAGTTTGGATTTGTTCCTCAACGGTTTTCTTGCCGAGCAGCTGGCGGAAAGCTGGATATTGCGAGATGAATTCGCGTATTGGTTCGCGCAGCAGGAACACACCTCCCGCTACAACTACTGCGGCAATCAAGCCTATCGTAAGTCGTTTTTTCAAGGGGCCTCGAACGAGAATCAGAACAACACCGAGAGACCCAACTGCGGTCACTGCCAGAATCAGAAGATTTCGGTATCGCACTCTAGCCTAATCCAAGTATTCTCTCAATTTGCGAGAACGATTGGGGTGGCGCAGTTTTCTCAAAGCTTTGGCTTCAATCTGTCTGATGCGCTCGCGTGTAACGCCGAATAATTGCCCGACTTCTTCAAGTGTGCGCTGGCGTCCGTCGTCCAGACCGAAGCGCAGGCGCAGCACATCGCGCTCGCGGGGCGCCAAGCCGGCCATGACTTCGATGATGTCTTCGCGCAGAAGCTCTTGAGTGATGCTGGACGCCGGTGTTGCCGCATCGGTGTCTTCGACGAAATCGCCCAGTTTGCTGTCGTCTTCTTTGCCGACCGGTGTTTCCAAAGAGACGGGTTCTGCCGACATTTTGATGATTTCGCGCAGTTTGCTGACGCTGATTTCCATTACGGCAGCGATTTCTTCTTCAGTGGGCTTTCTGCCTTTGTCTTGCGCCAATTGCCTGGTGGCTTTCTTGATTTTGTTGATGGTCTCAACCATGTGCACCGGAATGCGGATAGTCCGTGCCTGGTCAGCGATAGCGCGCGTAATTGCCTGACGAATCCACCAGGTTGCATAGGTGCTGAATTTATAGCCGCGCTCGTAGTCAAACTTTTCAGCCGCACGAATCAGTCCGAGATTGCCCTCCTGAATCAAATCAAGAAGTTGCATGCCGCGTCCGGCGTAGCGCTTTGCAATGGATACCACCAGTCGAAGATTAGCTTGCACCAGTTGGCGTTTTGCAACAGCGCCTTCGGCGCCGCCTTGCTCGATTTTTCTCGCCAGTTCGATTTCCTGGTCGGCTTTCAGCAGCGGAATGGTTCCTATTTCGCGCAGATACATGCGGATGGGGTCGCCGTCGGTAAGTCCGCCCTGCAGGGTCTGGATATTGACGTCTTCCTCGGAAACTTCGTCATCTTCGATGGCAAATTCCTTAGCCTCGTCCTCTGCGTCCTCGAAGTTCTCTTCGTCACCTTGAGCGGGTTTCGCCTCAAATGTGGAAGAAGTAGATGAAGATTCTCGTTTGGATGTCGGCTTTTTCGCCATTTTTTCCTTCCTGCCGGCGCCGGCCTTGGTCTCCGCTTTAATGTGCCCTGATCCAACAGTAGCAAATTTCCGCTCGGTCACGGTCTGAGACAGTATATCCCGTATTCGACCCTGAAATCCTTCCGGAACCGGGATGTCTTTGCGAAAATCCCGGAGTTGTTGGCGCACCTTAAGACTGTCTGCCCATGACCCCTGGCAGGTTAAACATTGGTCCAAGTGTTGAACCACCCCGGCGGTGGTTTCCGTCTGGGCTTGATCGTCCAACATCAGCTCGAGAAGCGGGAGTACGTCGCTGCAGTCCATTTTTTTGCCTCATTCACAATCGGGTCTTGGATTGATTTCGGTCAGTGACGGCACCTTTTGGGGGTTGCAAAGTTTCTTGCGCAAGAGCTTCCTGGCGCGAAAGAGCCTGGACATGACGGTTCCCTTTGGTACTTCCAGGATTTGCGCGATCTCTTCGTAGGTGGCATCGTCGATTTCTCTAAGTAAGAGCGGTACCAACAGCTGTTCCGGCAGCGCAGAAAGCGCTTTCATGAGCTCCGGATGGCAGTCTGATTTGCACAAACGCTCCTCCGGCCCTGGTTCCGCCAAAATTTCGTCCGACTCTAAGGAATCGTCCCATTCGACCGTTTCAACCGACCGCCCGCCTTTGCGGAAATGGTCGCGAACAGTGTTGATGATTCCGCAGGCTTGGTCACGCTTCCATAAATTGAGACGCTGGAGGTTTTGATTTTATTCCCCAACCTTAAAAGTATGGCGCTGGACGTTTTGGAACCGGTACTTAATGGGTCAACCAGGCGCTTTGCGATTGAATTAGCGCATGGTGGGGCTTATAAAAATAGACAAGAGGTTGTCCGGCTTTGAGAATAGGTCTCATTTATACGATTTTCCTGACTGCTGCATCAGCATTGGTGCTCAGT
>JBGAVL010000284.1:0-8370 GCA_044228145.1 Obscuribacteraceae bacterium (SeqCode) | reverse complement strand
GTAAGGTTGTGGAAAAAGAGATCAACGGAAAGACAACAAGAATTTTTGCGGAGTATTATGAGCCGCCCATTTCTGTATATGTGTTTGGAGATGGCGAGGACGCAAGAGTTTTGGCGGCATGCGGCGAATTACACGATCTGAATGTCACCCGCGTATCTCGCAGTCAATTGCGCGCGGGCGAACAATTGGTGAAAATGTTTCCGCGCCTCGGGAACTCATTTTCGGTTGTGATGACTCACGATTTGAACATCGACACCGATGTTGTTCATCAATTGGTGTTGCTCAATCCTCCCTATCTCGGGATTATGGGACCACGTTCTCGCAGTGAGCGTATATTTAAGTCTTTTGAATCACATTTGCAAAATGCAATTCTCAGAGCGAATGTTTTTGCGCCAGTTGGACTTGATATCGGTGCAGAAACACCACGACAAATCGCACTTTCCATTTTGGCTGAAATCCATTTAGTTGCGCGCGCTCGAGACCCTCGTCATTTACGTGATGTAGACGGGGCTATTCACGAACGCTCACCTTCTTTGGAAAGTGTTCAAGCGTTGCCTGCCGGAAACCTATCGCTTGGATAGGAAGGTACTGGCTGCTGTTCTTGCGGCGGGTGCTTCAACGCGCTTTGGCAGCGCCAAACAGCTGGCCAAATTTGGCAATCAAACTTTGATCGAGCATGTGCAAATGGTTTTACTCAACAGTACTGTTGATAGAGTTTTAGTAGTGCTGGGCAGTAATCTGGAAGCAATACGGCAACACATCTTGCCTGAAGCGGATGTGCTTGTGAATGAGAATTGGCAGGAAGGAATTGCCGCTTCAATTCGTATGTCCGCCGATTTTGCAGAATCGCAAAGGTCCACACATCTGCTTCTACTTGTTTGCGATCAGCCGTTTGTTTCTTCCTGTCTTGTCGATAAGATTCTTGCTATTTCTAAGTTTGAACCCGACAAAATTGTTGCTTGCCGCTATGGTGACACTGTAGGAGTGCCCGCACTTTTTCCGATGCAGTTCTATTCTTCTTTACTAGCGCTCAAAGGTGACGCAGGAGCAAAATCCATCATAAAACAGTCGCAGCATGTCGAGCTGGTCGAGTTTCCTGAAGGCTTGATAGACATTGATTCTCCGGCGGACATTCTTAGAGAGACACCGCGCTAATAGTCGCCTTATTACCGAAAGGTCAGAAAGTTTTTGGTTGTCCGGCAGTGAAATTCGTGCTACCATATAAAAGTATGGTACACTCGTTCTGATTTACTTGTTTTGACCAAACAGATATGTTTCTCCCCGGTGCCCGGTCGTCGGCTGGATTTCCTTCTCCTGCTGACGATTACTTAGAAAAAAGCCTTGACCTTAATGAGCTCCTCATAACTAATAAGGTTGCCACCTTCTTTATGAGAGTTGAAGGCGATTCGCTGAAGCCTAGCGGAATACGCCATGGAGACGTGCTCATTGTAGATAGATCAATCAATCCTGCGCATGGCAAAATTGTTGTTGCTGTAGTTGCCGGTGAATTGGTGATTCGAAGAGTTGAATCTCTCGGTGGAAAACTTGTTCTCACGTCGGATGATGCTTCGATAAAACATGAAGTGATTGACGGCGAAGAAATACAAGTCTGGGGGGTAGCGACTGCCTCTGTGCATCCGCTTTAGCGTTATGAAAGTCGCGAAGTATGCACTAATCGACTGCAACAATTTCTACGTTTCTTGCGAACGTCTATTCGATCCGAAATTAGAAGGCAAGCCGGTAGTGGTGTTGTCCAATAACGACGGATGCGTTGTGTCGCGCTCCAATGAAGCAAAGGAAATCGGTGTGGCGATGGGCGTGCCCTATTTTAAGGTGGCGCATCTGGAAAAACAGAAAGGCTTGATCGCGCGTTCTTCCAACTATGCGCTGTATGGTGACATGTCTGCGCGCGTGATGAAGTTGCTGGGTGAATTTGCCCCGGGACAGGAGGTGTATTCAATCGATGAGTGTTTCTTATCCGTAGGCGGATTGCCTAATGCAATTCAAACTGCACGCGAACTGAAAGCGGCTGTAAAGCAATTACTTGGTTTGCCGGTTTGTGTCGGCATTGCTCCCACAAAAACACTGGCGAAGTTGAGCAACAGTATCGCCAAGTCGACTCATAGATTCAACGGAGTTTTCGATTACTGTTCTCTCTCCGAAGAGAAACAAGTCCAAGTCTTGAAGGCTATGTCTGCGGCAAAAGTCTGGGGCATTGGCCGCAACCTGACCGAAAAATTGCAGGGCAGGGGAATCTATACTGCCTATGATTTGCGTGAAAGCGATGCCGATCAGATAGGTAAGCTTTTTAGCGTGGTTGTAAAACGAACGATTCTCGAATTGCGCGGCGAAGCATGCATTGGATTGGAGCACGTAGGCGAGGCGCGCAAGCAAATATTATCGTCACGTTCTTTTGGAAGGAACGTTACAGATCTGGTCGAACTCGAGGAAGCGGTGACGCAATATGCCACTCGAGCTTGCGAAAAATTGAGACGCGATTGTTCTGTTGCTTCGGAAATTCAAGTATCAGTTCGTACCAGCGCATACTCGGACAACAATTTTTCCGACTCGAGAATAATTGCCCTGCCGTATGCTACAGACGACACGATGATCCTGGTCAAAACAGCTATTCAGGCTCTTCGTGAGATTTATCAGAAAGGTTATTCATATCAGAAAGCTGCTGTTGCCCTCGGCAAGGTTCAACCGAAAGAGGGCAGACAAGTATCATTGTTTGCACCAAGCGGCGCTGATGAGAAGTCAGAGAAAATGATGAAAGCTCTGGACGCTGCAAATACTCGTTGGGGAAGAGGTACTATTTTCCTGGCGGCTGAAGGCATAGAAAAACCGTGGCAGATGAAGGCTGAACACAAGAGTCCGGCGTATACATCCGATTGGAACGACCTTCCGAAAGCCAAGACATAGAAAATGCCGACGAAAGTGGCCGCTGATTGGGTGGACAGCTTTCGTCCAGCGAGTGCCTTTATTCTTCCTGCTACTTGTGGTGGGGGAACAGGCGTTATTGCGCGGCCTTTAGTTTATTCAGCCGCTCTTCCGTATTTTTCTTCATAATCTGCATTTGCTGCTCGCCCAGTGACTTGATGTCTGCTGCAAGCTGATTGAATTGATGGAGTTCAAGGGGGGTGACATCAAAAAGTGCCGGACCGGATTTCGGAATTTTCCATTTGCCATAATGCGCTTTGTAGAACTTGAGCTGCTCCTGGATTTTTACAAGCAATTCGTGTTCCAGATCTACTGTGCGAAGGTTCGAGGGATCCGGGTCATTGGCAGCGCAAGTTTCCTTGACATGATCACTTGACGTCATCAGCTCCTTGATCATTACGATGCGATTGTCGAGATCCTTTTCGGATTTCAAAGTCTCGACTTTGGCACCACCAAGCGCTTTGAATTCTTCAAGTTTTGCTCTGTACGACTTAACTGCTTCGGACATTGCACGAATTTTCTTGGCGGCTTCAGGTGTAGCGGACTCTGCAATCTTGTCGAAGCTCTGGGTGACTTTCTTTACTTCGTCTGCGTCCAGATAACGATTCTGTTCAAATGCCTTTTTCTCAACGCTGTACAGCGTCGCTGCTTCCTCTTTCACTTTTTCTTGCTCACCTGGTTTTGCCGCGCCAACAAAATCCGGTGGGGAGGAATTAGATGAAGAACCACATCCGGTGGCAGCGACGGTAGCGCAAACCAAAACGGAAACGCGAGCTGCGTTTATAACGTGACGAGCACCGTTGGAGAAAAGTAAGAGAGGTCTCTTCATCAGAATTCAGCCTTTGAAATACAGAGCGATCAATTGTACCGGCACATTGCAGGTGCTTATTTTACGCAATTCACAGGCGATTTTCCGCTTGAGCGAGATCTCAGGACTAAATTGTGAGGACTTCGGCCCGCCTTTGCATTTAATCTTCCCCTTCGTATTTCCCACCCGGGTTAAATCTACGAACGTAGTTTCCCCATTTAAGACGGAGCCTATCTTCTTATAATAGGAGATCCAAGCGTCAAATCATATCTTCAAATGCCGTCTCAGCCCAAAAGCTAAGGCGCGGAGGATCACCTGTTGTCTGGTGAGCGGTCAAGCACGTTCGAATTCAGTAACCTGAGCGCAGGCATCGTTGCTGCCGCCGAAGCCGCCGAAGCCGCGAACAAGTTTGCCGCAGAAACCAACAAACCCCCTGTCGCTTCGAAAGTCGTCGCCACAGAAGCAGCTGGAAACGCTACTGCTCAGCCGGAATCGAGCAGTTGGCTCGACAACAATGTAGTCGACCCATTCATCCATGGCACAGGTCTGGCGCAGATTTACAACACTTTTGCGCCGGAGAAAAACGAGATTCATCTTCGGGAATACAAGCAGGCCAAGCTTTTCACCGGTGACTGGGCGGTGCAAAGTCTGTCCGGAGCCGCCGGCGCCATTGTTCCGTATGTTCTTGCCGGAAAGGCAATGGGCGCAGGTATGCGAGCCGCCGGGGTGAAATTGGGAGTGCAGGGCAGCGTCGGCCGAGTGCTCGCCAGTGATAGTGTCGCCCAGATAGCTGGAGCGGGCGCTTACGACTTTATCAAAAAGCCGAATCAGGGCGAAACCAGGGTTGGAAACTCGGTCGGCACAATGGCCGGATTCACAATCTTCGAAGGCGGCAACAAGTGGCTGGGCAGAGTCGTTCCGACAGCCGCGACCACCACATTGGCGAAGCACGCCCTGACCGGCGTGGGACGTGTCGGCGTCGGCGCGGCCGGCGGCTTGGTCACCTACGACGCCGCCAATTTAACTTCAAGCCTTATTACCGGGCGCGAAAACCAGGCCCACATGGACGGGCGCATTTCGTCCATGGCAAACGGCGGCTTCATCAACCTTGCCTTGCCGCCTTTGCAAAACGGCGTTACCAAAGCTGCAGATTTCGCCATCAACAAGCGATTTGGGCGTGGCATTCCAGTTGAGCGCTTCATGAAGGAAAACGGGATCACCGATCCTGAATTGGCAAGACTCGCATATGAAAACCGCCTGGCGCGTGTGAAAGACGCCAAGGCATCGGAAGGTGGCTCGACTGCTGAAGTGGCTAGAAACACCGTTGTGTTCAATGCGTCGGAAGGCATCGGCAAACTCGCCCACGAGCTCACTCACCTCAGGCTGGCCAATCAGTACGAGCCGGGCTATCGTCTGGTCGCAGAAAACTTGAAGACAGATGTCGCAGTTGCTGAAGCGCAATTCCTGCGAATTCGCGCCGAGATGGAAGCGCAATCGAGATTGGCCGAACAGCGCGTCCAGAAGAGAGCGACGGGCACTGCACCGGATGTAGTTACTGATGTGAAACAGCTCGGTCAGCAGGTTGCCGCCGAAGGACGAACCTACAGCGAGATCTGGAAAGACGAATTCAACCACTTCAAGCAAGACCCGACATTCCGCCCGAAGAAAGAATACTCCGGCTCGTCGATACCTGAAGATGCTAAGTCCGGAGATCTGCAGTCGCTCCGCGAGAAATCCGGCGACACACAACAGGGCCTTCTCATTCCGTTCGACAAGGCTGTCCTTGGCGTCAAGGAACCCCTGGGCGCAACTATTACAGAAAAGGGCGTCAATTTCGCAGTCGAGTCATCCGCAGCCAAAGGTATGGACTTGCTCCTCTTCAAGACGGCCGACGCGACAACGGCTAGCGAAGTCTTGCCAATGTTCAAATCAGGTGAAGTCTGGCACCGACATGTCGAAGGGCTGAAGGCCGGCGAATTTTATCTTTTCAAGGCACATGGTGAGTATACTCCGGCTGAAAACGGCAACCGCTTCAATTCTGCGAAGGCACTTCTTGATCCATACGGTAAAGCAGTCACCGGCGATCTCAAGCCAACAGGAAAAGGCGAAGAATTTGGCTTTGACAATTCCAAGCCCGACAATCCGAACCGCCATCTGGAGCCCAGTCAAATAGATAACGTCGCCGTAATGCCGAAGAACGTCGTTGTAGACACAAGGGCTTTCAATTGGGAAGGCGATAAGCTGCCGGCTATCCCAATGTCCGACGCAATTATTTACGAGCTCAATTTGCGAGGTTTCACCGCATCCGATACCAGCCTCTCTCCGCATCTGCGTGGTACCTATCGCGGCTTGATCGAAAAAATTCCTTATCTCAAAGATCTGGGAATTACATCTGTCGAATTGATGCCGATTATGAAATTCCACGCGCAAGACTCCACTCGCGTCAACCCTGAGACAGGTGAGCTCCTCAAGAATGCCTGGGGCTATAACACCATGGCTTATCAGGCGCCGGAAGGACGGTTTGCAGCTGACGGTCAACGCGGTCAGCAAGTCAATGAATTTAAGTCTCTTGTCAAAGCAATGCATGAAAACAAACTGGAAGTCGTGCTCGACGTAGTCTTCAATCACACTGCCGAAGGCGGACCGACTGGACCGACATTCAGCTTTAAGGGTCTCGACAACAAGCAGTACTACTTGCTAATCCCCGACCGACCGGACCTCTATTTCGATGCCACCGGCTGTGGCAATTCGGTCAATGCCAGCAATCCCATGGTGCAGAAATTTATCCTTGACTCTTTGCGTTATTGGGTCAAGGACTACCACGTCGACGGCTTCCGTTTCGATCTGGCGACAGTGTTCAATTACGATTCACTTGGTAAGTTCAAGGACAAAACGCCGATCATTGAAGCGATAGAAAGCGATCCCAATTTCGGCAAAGTCAAGTTTATCGCCGAGCCATGGGACATCCTGAATTATCGCCTCGGACACTTCTCCGATAAAATGTGGGCTGAATGGAATGGTGACTTCCGCGACAAAGTTCGCAGCTTTGCAAGAGGCGAGTCCGGACAAACAGCTACACTTGCCGATCGCATTGCTGGATCACCTGGTTGGTTCGATGAAGCAAAAGGACGCACTTCGATTAACTTTGTCACCGCCCACGATGGCTTTACCTTGAACGATCTGGTTTCGTACAACGAGAAGCATAATTGGGCCAATGGCGAACAGAATCGCGATGGAAGCAACGACAATAAGAGTTGGAATTCCGGATTTGAAGGAGACCTGGCAAAGGCAAACCTTCCCGAGTGGCAAAAGACTGAAATCCGAAATCTTCGCGATCGGCAGATCAAGAACATGATGGCGCTCTTGATGTTGTCTCGCGGAACACCAATGATGCTTTACGGCGATGAAACTCGCAGGACGCAAAACGGCAATAACAATGCGTACAACCAGGACCGGCTTAACATGATGAACTGGCATCAGTTCCAAGAGAACGCCGACATGCACCGCTTCACCAAAATGATGATCGAGTTGCGCAAACGACACGAGATTGGCCGCACAAAGCCTTCGGATATCAGCTGGCATGGCGTCGAGCCATTCAAGCCCGATTTCTCCGATGGTGCAAGATTTATTGCCTGGCAAACGACTCCGACGACACCTGGTGTCAAACCGCTCTATCAAGCATTCAACGCTTATTGGGAGCCCCTGACTATCAAGTTGCCGCCCGGCAAATGGTCGCGTCTTGTCGATACTAATCTGCCTACAGGACAGGATATCGTGACCAGTACGAACTCAACGCCGCTCAATCATGAGTACGTCATACAGCCGAGATCCGGAATCGTCCTGGAAGGAAACTAATAGTTGCCGGAAGGCGAATATTCAGAGATTAGCTGTCCATGCACATTTGATCTGTCGCGCCGCGTCGAGCCGGGCATCGGATAAATGAAAATGTACAGTTCGTCGGTATTTTCCGCTTGCTTCTTCCAGAGATCTTCAAGATCTTCGCGCACTCTCGGAAGATCCATGGCCAGATTTTCAGCATGCCCGAAATAAAGAACAGTGTGTGATTTCGGTTTGGAGTCAGGGTTCTGTTTGTAAGTAACCGCGAAGACAGCCGAAATGGGAGGTGGGTTTGAACGACTGAGTTCACCAGCAGCCATGAACTTATAACGAGGATTCTTCCCCCAGGATACAGCCATTTTCATTTACCTCACTTAGCGCACTCGCGGCGAAAAGACAGCTTCCACAGACACTTGCAAGTGCCTCGAGAAATCCAGCCAAAGCGATTGCTAATGAAAATAGGAGGCTTAGACGCCTTATGTCTATTATCTCATCATTTAGGTTAACTGTGTGAGAAATTCCGAAAATGTCGAGCCTGTCCAGGTTGCGCTAAACAGAACTACACTCAACCGTAGAGCACTTTGCAGGTGTCTGAAACCGTACCTACAACATTTTGACTACCTGCCCAAATCTGCCGTTGACGGTATCTTTCGTCGTAGTTTTGTTGCTGTCTATGAACAGCATCTTGCCGCTGTAGCCAACGAAAACTCCATAGGCAAAAGCGAACAGGACTATGGTCGCCACGACTGATATCGTTTGTGAATTGTCCAGGATCGTCTTCTTTC
>JBGAVL010000283.1:0-8517 GCA_044228145.1 Obscuribacteraceae bacterium (SeqCode) | reverse complement strand
CGCATGGCGTCGCCCCTACAGAGCGGGCGCATGGCGTCACCCCTACAGAACGGGTGAGTGGCGACATGTCGACAATAAAACGGTGCGACGCATGGCGTCGCCCCTGCAGGAAATTTTACGAGACGACACCCTGGGGGACTTGGCAAAGCAGGTCCTCCTTCATTTCGTCGGCTGTCTTATAGCGCTCGTCTGTGCTCAATTGAGTGGCGTGGAAAATTATGTCGTCCAAGCGAGAGGAAACGGAAAGGCTCTTTTCCCTTGGTTTGGATGCAGAAATAGGCTCAGGGTCCTCACCGGTAAGTGCGAAATACAAAGTTGCGCCGAGCGCATAAATGTCGCTTTGCGGCGAAGCCTTGCCGCGGAATTGCTCGGGCGGCAGGTAGGAATGTTTGCCGACAACGGTGCGTGTCGCCGTTGATTCCGACTGGCGCGCCACATTGAAGTCGATCAGCTTCGGGGTTCCATCTTCGGCAATGATGATGTTCTCCGGTGTGAAATCACGATGGATGACGGGCGGCGACATCGAATGCAGATGGGACAGTATGCCCAGCAATTGCACTGCCAGCTCCATGGTTTCCATATTCGAAAGTGGTCCGGACTCATTTACCAGTTTGCGCAGCGAGTCGCCCTGGGCGTGTTCGAGCACAAGGTAAAACCTATGATCTTCAATGAAGCTGTCTTTCATTTTAACGACATAAGGATGTTTGATGTTCTGCAGCATCTCGCACTCGCGATGAACGGATTCCAGTGCCTTGGATTGAGCGGTTTGCCCGGCATGAGATGGAATGATGAACTCTTTGAGAACCACCAGCTCTGCCGTTTCCGCCCCGCCTTCGATACAGATTGCCTGGTAGGCAATGCCCTGGCCTCCAGCGCCTATCTGTTTTACCACCTGGTATCTTCCGTCGCCGACGATGTCGCCGGCATCGAGCGGTTCGGTTCTTACCCGCTCTTTTGTAAGCGAGCTCAGCCAAAGTGATGTGAAGGAGCTTTCTTGAGGAGGGCACATTTTGTCGATCAATTGCGGGTCTAGGCGCTCGGGAGGCAAATGGCGCAGCAAAGCCTCGTAGAAGCGATTGGTTTGCGAGCCAAAGAGCAGTCCGTTTTCTATCAAGGTGATGCGCACATGATTGCTGGTGGACAGGAGTGGCTGAAAGAAAGAGAAATAGAATAGCCGTTGATAGACTGACATTGAATTCGGTAGAACGTGAAAGTTGATGGTGTTGTTGATCGCCCAGCTGTTGGCTTGCTTTGTATTGCTGACAAACGATATGTTGCTCCACGGAATTCCAGGGCAGGAGTATTTGAAGAAACCTCGACACCAGGTCAGGCGCAGCCCCGATTCCGACAACGTAATTTCGACTGGATTGGTAAAGCTGACGGCAAGCAACAACATCGGAAGAAGAATAATTCCGCCCGCAACCGCAGGAATATAAGATCCAAGCTCGAGCATCTGCAGCGCAACGCCAATAACAATAAGCGGCATTGATATGTAGAAGAAGGTCAGCGAGCCGCTCCTTTCCACCGAGTCGAGCCAAGGGCGCAGCATGCGCAGCGGCTTGTAGTGAAGCGTCGTGACGGCATTCGTTTCTGTCGCGACCGTTGGCGGTATATTTCCATCGAGGAATTCGCCGGGCTTTAGTCCCAGGCTGTCGCGCAGTTTTTCTTCCATTATTGAGCGCGGTAAAAGACGCGCCATTTTGGGGAGAAACGCATTCAATTCGGCTACGTTGGCTAGATTTTCTTCGTCCGCACTATTTCTGCCCACGCGATTGTTTTGAGGATCATCTATATAGTTGCAGGAAACAGCAAATGCATTTTTCTGTTCGATTGGCAGAGGATAGCGCGGATCCAGAGAACGCAAAGCCTCAAGTTGCACCGAACCTTTTGGCAGTTTTTGTGAAAGCGTGCGCGCGAAAAATTCCCGATCGGCTTTATGCGCAATTCCCGCGACAAGAATGCGCAATTGGTAGTCGAAAGATCTGTCCCCCATTTTCCAGATTTTGGCTGACAGCATATTGTAAGAACACTCAAGAATACTGGCTCTCGGCAGAGCGTTTACATTCAAAAGAATGGAACCCTCTATGGTTTCTTCGGATGCGGAAGTCTTTTCATATTCTGCGCTGACGATAGATGCCCAGGGGATGACGGGAGCGGTAACACCGAGAAGCAGAAGATTGTTCCATCCTAAAGCAATACCTTTGTCCACCACCATCAGTTGATTGGGCAGCAAACAATTTTGAATCAGATGAAAGACCCAGGATGCAATCAGAGCAACTATCGTTGCAAAAATAACCGGGCCTAATTGAAACGGCGGTTGCCAAAATGGTAATTGCAACAGTTGTACTGCCGCGAACCCAAGCAGACCGAAAATCACGGTGGAAATTCGCGGATTCATGGTCGGGCGGGCATTGTAGTCCAGGGTGATCAGGTCCGAACCATCTGCATCTCCGCTCTGCACGTTTGTAAACGAAAGATAATTGCTGCTTTTGTCGGCGGTCGAATTGTTCTCTATGAGAATTGACATTGAATTGATCCTCAGTCGATTACATCAAAGTGGAAAGAGAGCTTCCCGTCAGGCTGTCGATCGCAGCGCTTAAGGCGCGGGCGGATTCAATTCGTTCGCTCGTCGAGAGAGCCGTGCATTTTGCCACAAGCTGATCGACTGCAACCGACAGGTCCGCTCGAACTGTGCGTGGATGCGATGGAGACAGGGGCTCCGGATCCTCGCCTGTCAAAAGGAAGTTGAGGGTTCCACCCAGAGCGTAAATGTCGCTGGAAGGCTCCGCTTTTCCTCTGAATTGCTCAGGTGAGATGTACGATTGTTTTCCGATCAAGGTGCCTGTCGCCTGACCGACATACTCGTTTGCTGCGCCGAAGTCGATAAGCACAAGGGCACCGTCGCTTCGTAAGACAACATTGTCCGGGGTCAAGTCTCTATGCACTACAGGTGGTGAAAGTTCGTGCAGATATGAAAGAGTTGCGGCCAGTTCTTTTGCCCAGGCAAGAACTTGCTTTTCCGAACCCGGACCATTCAGCCTTACGTGCTGGCGCAAGCTGGTTCCTGGTACATATTCCAAAAGCATGTAATCGCGCCCATTCTCCACAAGGTGATCCATGACCCTGGCGATCGCCGGGTGATCGAGTTTCATCAGCAGGCTCGCTTCTCTGCGGAACAACTCTTTGGCTTTTTCTCTGGTTTTCTCATCCACGCAATGCGGGATCACTGATTCCTTTAGGACAGCCAGTGCACCAGTGTCGCGCTCGACGAGATAGACAGCAGACAAGCCACCGGACGCGATCATGCTCACTACTTTCAATCTGCCGTTTTGCAAAGTTGTGCCTTTGCTCAATGGAACAAATGTAGTGGCACCCAGGTGTGCGCTCATCTCTTCTTCCCACATGGCTGTGTAAGTAGCCGGAGCGACAGGCGTCTCTTCCTTTTCGTCCTTCTGAAGAACTCTCTTGATCAGCTCAATTGCTTCATTTGAAATTACCGCTTTCTGCCCCCATTCGTTGAGTGAAAGGCAGAGCGCCTCCAGATCTTTCTTCGACAGTCTCTTGAGCTTGAGCGCAGTGTTGCCACCGGAGCGAAAGTATAAGCGCAAGGTCCAGTTCGCCATTGATTCAAGGTCATAGGGATCAGCAGTGGCGCGGACCATTTTCTTGGAAAGAGAAACGGAGCCAAGATCTGCCCAGGGGCGTGACCTCTGGAATAGCAGCGAGGCCGACATCAAAAGCGGAAAAGAGAGTTTCTTTTCGGTCAGAACAATTCGTGTGTGTGGACCGGCAATCAAGCCCAGGAAGGCCATAAGAGTGCCGATTACATAAAGACCTGCCAGCAAATATTCTTCGATTCTGAAAGGCTCGGTCACTGTAGTGTATTTCGTGCAGCACACGCAGATCGCTCCGCAATGACAGTCGCCGCACGTCATCTTCTGTGTGCTCTTTTCTGTCTTTGTATGCGACATGTTCAAACCTTTTTCGGGTCCATGCTTGATCACGTCGAAGGTCTTTCTTGCCAGATCGAGGGGCGCTGTTCTCACTGATGCAGCCGCCGTCAGCAAGGATATTGTCAGAAAGAACGAAAACAACCAGACCGGCAGGACGTGGTAACGAAGAACGTGCTTATTGCGACTCACCGCTATCACCTCGAAACAGGGCAGCTCCGTTTCGATGATAAGCGCGCCCGGGTGCGCAGTATAGATGGCTACACTGCACCGACTTTCAGGAGTTGGGATAGAACCTTCCTGGGGTTATGGATAGTTTTTTTCGCGAATGATTTTAAGAGCTTTTACAGACTGAGGATCAATTTCAAAAGTGAGAGAACAGTTGTGATCGGCAGCCGGTGTCAAATGTTCGCTGCGTATTTTGTTGATTATTCTGTTGAGCCTTTTCACTATTTTGCTGTTTTCATCACATCCGCAAGAATCTTTGGCGATATGCAAAGCCAGGGAGAATTCCGATTCCGCCGTTGACCAGTCACCGGCGCGCGCAGCGATCTTGCCCGCTTCATAATGCATGTCTCGACTGCGTGACGGATTGTTTGGCGAATGCTCTTCGGCGCAGTATATAGCTGCGTTGATGAACTGTTGCGCCAGTCTGTAGTTGTGCTTGCAGACGTATACACGGGCAGCCCGACGCAATTCTCTTTGGGCCATGCGATGTCCGAAGATCTTTTCGTCAAAGGCAACAACGGCATAGGTGCGGGCGACGCTGGCGGGGCTGCCGTCGAAAGAGACCCAGCTCATTCCTGAGGCGAAGAACCAGCCGTAGGCAAAGAAAGGCAAGGGGAGGAAAAGCGCCAGAGCGCGGATAAAGTTGGCTGTGTCAATTGAGATGCCGAACTGCGCTGGGTCCACAAAGTCTGGTTTGCGGCGGAAATCCTTGAAGCTGAAATGGGCGAGCGCGCCGTAGAAAAGAAGGGGGGCGGTAAGGGCAAGGAGTACGACGCCGCAACAGCTGAGCATCGCGTGATATCCGACTATGTAACCAATCGTGAGGGCGCTGGCGAGGAAATAGGCGGACGTCAAACCAAGCGAGATTCTTCTTTTGCGCTCGAAACTCATGATGCGTTCTCCAAAGTCGGGCTCTGGCGGTCGCCCGAAGGTTAAACGTTGTAGGGGCAACGCCATGCGTCGCCCGGCGTTCCACTCATCTATATATGCCCATAATCTGTGACGAGGTTACAGGTGGAGAACTTCTCATTTTATAACTCGATAAGATTTCGGCGGCATACTTCGTTCACCGGCAAATTCCGGTAATCGGTCCAATCACGCGGGGTTTAAAATGAAGAAGCTGCTTACTATTGTTTCGTTTGCGACCGCTGCTATTGCAGCGAGCTGTGCACCGGCTTACTGTCAGCAACTTACTCTCGATCAAATGATTCGTATGACGGGAGGAAATCAGGCACATCTTCCCTCTCTTCAAACCCAATATGACACTCGTGGGCTGCAGGTCAATGTTGGCGGGCGCAGTGTTGCAGCAGTCGCTCAATACGGCTATGCGTCCGGAAGCGCAGGAGATTCAGGTGACTTCGGCCACCAGTCCACAGGTTCTTACAATCTCACCAATGACGGCAACACTGCAGGCGACTACAACGGCGAGACCGCCAGGCAGAGTCCGTACTCACGTGGTGGCTTGCCGAATGCCAACACAGCCGTGCAATCATTAGAAGGCGGATTTGGAAGTAGATTCGGAAGAACATCCATTCCTTCCGGTACTTTCAAGTATGGATTTGGAAACTACAAGGAAAGACCATATAGAGGCGTGTCAGGAAATAGAGCGATGCGGGGAAGAAGTTTGCCTAGTGTGTCTACAGCATCCATAGATATCAACACCGTGGACAGATGACGCGGATTACTCCAGCATTACTACATGTGAGTTGCCCGTGCCGTATTTATCTAGGATTGCCGTATTGGTCTCTATCGGTGCGGACGAACTGTCGAGTCCATTCCTCTGCGTAGGCGGAAAAGCTTCCTTTGCTGCGCAACTCGCGCAGAGCTTTTAGCTGACCTTCCGACGCATATACGTCGCCTTTGTTGATGCCATAGACGAGCAATGCTCCGCGAAACATTGCCTCTCCGACGATAGATCGCTTGGTGTCGTCGGTGCCGTCTTCGTGAGCCTGAATGGCTTTGCTTGCTTCCTCAGGTGATTTGTTGATCAAGAAATTGCCGTGGTAGCCGTCATCCATGGTGATAAGCGCGTGACCTACATCACCGCTGCCGTGCCAGCTGTCGATCATCTCCGGCTTCTCGTCCTTATCCAGAATGCTGACACCGCGCGACCCCAGCTTATTGCGCACTTCAGACCAGAGCCTGCACTTTTCGACTTCGGTGAGATGTTCCATCTTCCCGATGTCTTTCATGATGCTGGAGATGTCGTTGAAGCTAATTTTTCCGTCTGGTTTTCCGTCTGGTGTTTTGCCATCTTTGTACTGATTGATTAGTCCATCTGCCTGCGCATTTACTTGCTTCAGCCGCCAGTCAGGGATGCTGGAAAAATCTACGGGCAACTTGGTAATCGGATTGTCGGCAAAACGGTGCGCCTGCCCTTTATCGTCGTAGGCGACGACAATGTCCGGCTTGCATTCCATCTTTTCGCGGACCAATTTGCCGCCCTGGATAACTGTGGCGACGACGTCGTTCTTGCCGTTTTTATTTACATCGCAGGCGGCGTCGTTGACGATGACGGGCGGCCCGTTTTGTCCGTCGAATTGCCGAGTTGCTGTATCTGTTTGGTTTTGTCCGGCGGCAGCCAATTTGAGAGTAGCGCCAAAATCTTTAGGGTTGCTGCGCAGGGCATTTCCCAGCTCCACGTCGCCATCAGGCACCGGGTTTGCCAGTACCCGGCTATCGGCTCCGTCATTTGCTGATTTGGTCGACATAGTAATGTGCTTCCATGCGCATTGCGCTTTTAAGTTCATGCCCTATAGCGGCGGTCGGGAAACAGCCACTGACTGCATGTACGCCCCGGATACTCAAATTTGACAATTTCTCTGGTGAAAAGGTAATTAAATGGGCCCGCTAAAGCCGAATGATTTCTGCGCCCTGGGGCTACTCTGGGCTGTATTCTGGTCTTTGTTTTGGTGCCTTTTCGTCAAGTTTTAGGTGCGGCATCAGTTCCAAAAACAGCTCATCAATTGTGGTCGGGTCGCCGATCACTTTCTTTGCGCCCAGATCCAATGCTTTCTGCCCGTCCTTGCCGTTTTTGCCAATAAACAAAATGGGAATGACGCCGAGCTCTTCATCCGAGCGCAATTCCGAAAGCAAATCAAAACCGCTGCCGCCGATCAATTCTTGGTCGGTGACGATCAAATCAGGCATGTTCTTGTTAGTCAGGTACAGAGCCAAGGAAAGGTCGGATGCCACTTCGACGTTGTAATCGAGCGACTGTACTGCTTCCCTGGCTAGCTCGCCAATTTTCTTGTTCTTGCTGGCGATTAAAATGTGCCTGCTCATCGATACCCTTGATTGGTTAGTCCGGAAGCGACCAAATTCTGATCGTCTTGTCGTTGCTGCCGGTCAGGGCTTGTTTGCGATCGGGTGAAAAAGTCTCGCTCCAGATGCCGAAGTTGAGCCCTTTAATCTCAACTAATTCTTTGCCGGAAGAAAGCTCCCAGGTGCGAATCGTCTGGTCCAAACTGCCTGTAATGGCTCGGTCTGCGCCTTCCACAAATGCGACTTTTACCACCCAATCTTTATGTCCATCAAGCAATTGTGACCGCTCGCCTTTCTCTACGTCCCACACTTTGGCGCTCAAATCGCGGCTGCCGGTCAGAACCCGCTGTCCGTCGCCAGAAACGGCCATGGAGAGAATGCTGTCTTCGTGCGCAGGCAGTGAGCGAATTTCCTTTTGTGAGCCCAGATCCCAGAATTTCAGAACGCCATCATCAGAACCGCTGACGGCTTTGTTGGAGTTGGCCAAAAACGCGGCGCAACGTACTGGCTGTGCGTGGCCTGCCAGAGTAAACAATTCTTTTGCGTCCGGAAAGGAGAGCACTTTTACGGTGCGATCGTAGCAAGCGGTAATGATTCTCTTTCCATCCTCAGAGACGGCGACGCTGGTGACGAGATTGTTGTGTCCGCGAAAACAAGAAATCTGATTGCCGCTTTCCACTTCAAAGACGCGCACGGTGCAATCGTCCGAGCCCGTGACAATGTATTTTTCGTCGGGTGTAAAGGTGACGCAATTGACCTGATTAGTATGTCCCGGGTACAGGCGAATTTGTTTTCCTTGAGTCATATCCCAGAGGCGAACAGAGTTGTCGGCGCCTCCCGATATTGCCCTTGTCCCATCTTTCGAGCAGACGATACTTTTCACCCAGTTGATGTGACCGGCAAGTTGTTTCAGTTCCGTTGCCTGTCTGGTGGGCGCGGACGGCTGACCGTAAGATGAAAGGTCGGAGTCGCTTGACGATGGAGCCGGGCTGACAGTTGTAGTGCCTGGACTGACACTGGCGATCGGCTTGTCTTCAATCGCTGTAGGTGGTGCTGCGGAACCTGCCGATGGAGT
>JBGAVL010000282.1:0-8519 GCA_044228145.1 Obscuribacteraceae bacterium (SeqCode) | reverse complement strand
CGGGTCGATCCTTCGCCATATAGTTTTGGCGGAGTTTATTTTGGCGCCGATGTTCCGCAAATGAAATACAGGCCCGACGAGATGAAAATCGTCATCCGCTTGTCTCAGTGTGCACGCAATGACAATGGCAAAATTCTCTGGCAGCTGGCTCATGAATGCCTTCATCTACTGTCGCCAGTTAGACTGTGGACTACGATGCTTGAAGAAGGCTTGGCCTGTTGGTATCAGTTGCGCTGGACCCAGATATGTCCGCAGCTATTTTCCGAAACCTTTCTGACGCCCGAAACTGCTTTTGGAGGGCGCGCGCACAGGTACTTAGAAGCTTTTTCGATGGTCGATGAAATTCTCGAGCACGATTTAGATTCGATCAAGAGAATTCGCGAAGTCCAACCGATCATTAGCAAGATAACGCCCACGCAGCTTGTTAGCGAAATTACCAGCCTGGATGTTCCAACTGCAAAAAAACTGAGTTCTCGATTCTCATCGAAAAAGCACTGACCTAACCTATTCTGTAGGGGCGATGCCATGCATCGCCCGGTGTTTCAAGATTTCGAATAGCGAATCCAGCCGATGCCTTCGTGGGCGAATTTGAATTCATTCGGATGCAGCATTTCTGCAAGCATTTCCAATGATTCGAGAACGCGCGGACCTGGTCGATTGAAGTACTGATTGCCATCAGCGACGAAAACGTTTCCGTTCTTCACAGCCTTTAGTCCCGCATATTCTTTGCGGTCCGAGATTAGATGCATTTCTTCCATTGTTCGCTTTATGTCGAATCCGCAAGGCGAAACAACAATAATGTCCGGATCGGAAGCGACCAGATCTTCCCAATTCATCCAGGGGGAGTGTTTTCCTGCCTCTCCGAACAAGTTGATTCCGCCCGCCATCTCAATCAACTCCGGCATCCAATTACCGCCTGCCATCATTGGCTCTATCCATTCGACGAGAGCGACGCGCGGCTTTTCCTTCAGCTCTTTCGCCTTTTTTGCCACAACGTCCATTCGCCCTTTTAGCTGATCGACCATCATCTCGCCGACAGGCACAACGCCCAAGCCTTTGGCTATGCGACGAACATCATCGAAAATGTCAGCAAGTGAATCTGGCTGGAGTGAAATGATTTGCGGTTTGGAAGTGATTATTTGGCAGGCAGCTTCTTCAACATCTTTCAAACTGACAGCGCAGACTTCGCACTGAGCTTGTGTGATGATGTGCGTGGGTTTTAACTCATTGAGCTTCTCTGCGTCGACTCTGTAAACGCTGAGAGACTCCTGCAAAATTGCTTTGACGCGCTGATCGATTTCATAGCTTGTTCCGTCGGTGCGAAACTTCGGCCCAGTGCAGACTGGTAAATCAGTTACTTGGGTCGGGAAATCACATTCGTGTGACCGACCTACCATTTGGTCGCCAAACCCGAGCGCATGAACGATCTCGGTGGAGCTGGCAATAAGAGAAACTATGCGCACGCCTTATCCACCTCGCCAGAACGGTGTTTTACCTCGCACCATATCCGGTGTTATCGAACTCAAATTCGGACAGCCGGAAAGTTGCATGGTCAGCTTAAATTCACTGCGCAACATTTCCAGCACTTCATAGGCGCCGTTTTCTCCACCGGTGGCCAATCCCCACAAAATCGGTCGCCCAGTCAACACAGCTGTTGCACCAAGAGCAATGGCTTTAAAAATATCCGTGCCTCTGCGAATGCCGCTGTCCAAAAGCACCGGAACCCGTCCGTCAACAGCCTCGACAATCTCCGAAAGAACACTGATTGTCGATGGCGCGGAGTCTAATTGTCTGCCGCCGTGATTGGAAACAATAATTCCTGCGGCTCCATTCTTCACTCCAAGAGCTGCATCGTCTGCACGCAGTATGCCCTTGAGCAAAATCGGCAGCTTGGTTATTTCACTCAACCATTGCACGTGTTTCCAATTAAGCGATATGTCATACAAGCTCGAGATGTAAGCGGCCAAGCCGGAATCAGCAACATCGGCAGGAAGATTGGCCAGCATTCCGCCTTCGAAATGTCCCAATCTGAAATTGTCGGGCAATTTAAATCTGTTGCGCACATCTTTCTCTCGCCGCCCCAGTATCGGAGAATCAACGGTGAGGACAAGCGCTTTGTAGCCGCAAGCTTCCGCACGCTGCACGAGATCTTTCGTCACTTCTCTATCTTTATAGACATACAGTTGAAACCATTTCGGACTCGGCGCCGCAGCTTGAACTTCTTCGATCGAATAATTCGCAAGCGTGCTGAGAGTCATGATTGTTCCGGCGCGGTGGGCGGCGCGTGCAGTTGCGGTTTCGCCATCCGGTGTCGCCAGACCGTGAAAGGCAGTCGGAGCAATGATAAGCGGCATTGAAATCTTGTCACCAAACAGCTCGGTGCTCATGTCCAGGTCGGTCAAATCGACCAGCATATGCGGCATGATCGCCAGACGCCCGAAGTCCGAGCAATTTTCGCGCAACGTGACTTCGTCCCACGAGCCGCCGGCATAGTAGTCATACGCCATCTCGGCCAGCGAAGTCTTCGCGCGGGACTCGTACTCGTGCACGTTCAAGCAATCATTCACTACCGTTTGTTGGCTCATTGTGTAGGCTCTCAGGAGTCCCGCTGTTTCCAAACTGGGCTTAATTGTAAAATATGCGGACCATCCCTACCCGGTTTTTCCGCAAATGCCTGACATTACTCAACTTGTTATCGCTCTCGTCGCAGTCGGCGCCACCATCCTTGCACTCAAAGCAATGCGCAGCAAGCCGAACAACAGTGCTGAAATCGCGGGACACCTATCCTCGGCGCTTTTAAATCAGCAGCAGAACAAAATTCCTGAGGCTCAGCTCGATTATGAAACGGCGATGAAATTGCTCGAATACCCGGGTAGCAGAGACGAGGCGAAGTTGGCTTCTTGCTACATACACCTTGCAGAGATTTACGACAGAGCTGGAAACACCACGGCATCCAGAGAAATGCACGCCAAGCTCATCGTAATGTGGATGAAACAGCTGCAATCGGGCGACCCTTCCGCCCTGATTGACATAGATTTTGCCATGACGCACAACACCTTTGGATCTGGAACTCGGCAAATACTGGAGTTTTACGAGAGAGTCGTCCAATTCAAGGAAAAACAGTTTGGTCCTAAGAGCTCGCAAGCGGCAGACGCTTACTTGATCAAGGCCAAACTCTTGCGCGTCCTCGGAGAGAAAGACAGCGCAGCACTGGCAGAACAGAAGGCTGCCGAGATTCGCGGTTAACAAGAATCCGCCCTCTTGAATGCACCTTGCTAATGTCGCTCTGCGCTCAAATTTCATCTGCAATCAAACACCGTTTCGCTTGACAATATTTTCCGAGTGAATTTTAAGCTCAGAAGTTAAAGCGTTAACGCTTTAACTTCTAGCGCAGCACATTACTTTTGACGCAGATGGCAAGTGAAACAGCTCAAAAATTCCGCCTGGCAAGTGCACAAAAGACGTTGTAGACTCCGTCCTCTCGCTTTTCTCAGGAGCGCTTTACATGTACAAGGGAATTCTGACGTCCTTAACGATTGGGACGGTCATTTCGTTTTCAATCGCGGCTCCGCAATTGGCGGCAGCAAAGAGCGACAAGTTTCCGGGAGTTTCAGAGCACATCAAAGTAAACGCCGAACCGCGTGTAGTCTATGAGTGCATCCGAGCCCTGCGCTACAAGCCTGATTCCCACGTCAAAGAATTAAAGAACACTGAGCGCGAAGCGACACTCGAAGAACACTTCAGCAAACTACCGATTGTCGGAAGCGCGACTTGCACTTACGTCGAGAAGTACACAAACGACAAAGAAGTCGCCTACAAAATGGTCAGCTCCGACAAGTTCAAAGCCTTTGAAGGAAAGTGGGAATTGACTGAGTTGCCTGATGAGAAGGCTACGGAAGTGACTCTGCAATCGTTCGTATTATTGGATCTGCCGGTGCCTTTCTTGCGACAGATCACAAACACGCAAACAATCAAAGGCGTGAGGGATCGTCTTGCCGAAGTGAAGAAATTGGCCGAGTCGAAAGCAACTGCGTCGAGCGGCACCACCATCAAGTAGGTCCGCATTGCATGCGGACGTTTTCTGTTAAATCCAAACAGGCGCAGGTAAAACATCAGCGCGTGCGATGCGCTGCTACGGTTTTGGTTTGAATCTGAAAATCTTGTATGGGGTCGTGGGTTTTGGTCCCAAATTTATTTGCGAGCAAGTGACGTAGATATAGCCGTCGCTGCGCATGGACAGTGAGTCCGGCCAGACCAATTGTGCGTCCTTTATTACTGTTTCCAATGTCTTTTCTTTAGCATTCACATCCATGCGTTTAATGGCGCTGTCTTCTATTGATGTAATATACAGCAACCCATCGGCACCAAATTCGATACCATCAGCGACGCAGGTTTTTGCAACCTGCTCAACTTTTGTGTTCAGCTCCTTTGACTTCAATTTCTCATTGCGCAAGTCTTTTGTCGCAACACGATAGAGCGTACGCCCGGTCAGAGCCTGGTAGTAGAGGTAGTCGCCGTTCTTGTCTAGCGCTATTCCATCCGAATGAACCTTCCGTACCGAGCCATCTTGTTGAACGCCCCAACGTTTTCCATCGATTAGAATTTTGGTGTCTTCGGCTTTGACAGACGGACTGTTTTCCAGCACGCGACGCGCATTTCCTGTTCTCAAATCGAGCACCACAATCGCACCCAAACCTGAGTCCGTCATGTACGCTATCTGGCGCGTGGTGTCTACGCGCACGTCGTTGAGATAACTGTCTTTA
The DNA here is from genome assembly GCA_044228145.1 of Obscuribacteraceae bacterium (SeqCode). Lineage (GTDB taxonomy): Bacteria > Cyanobacteriota > Vampirovibrionia > Obscuribacterales > Obscuribacteraceae > QKMZ01. The sequence continues at coordinate 3,756 of JBGAVL010000282.1, read as the reverse complement.
GGCGCAGCCGTATCGAGTGGATAGACTTTTTCAACGCGATTGTTGTTGAGATTGACCTTAACCAGTTTTGGACCATCAGTAATCGGTCCCTGAAATCTTGGTGCCGCTGGATCGAGAATCCAGAGATTGCCACTGCTGTCGCTGTACACCGATTGCACGCAGATGAATTCATTGCCCGTGACCTTTGCGCCTTGAATCCATTCATTCCATTTCTTATCTGGAAAAGCGCTTATCGAGCCGTCCTGGAGCAATTCGCCAGCCGAGACCGGCACTGCGTTTGCCCAACGAGGAAAACACACAAAAACACGATTCTTCTTGGAGACAGCCACGCCTGTCCATTGATTGTTCGACTTGGCAATCTCGGTCAATTCGCCGCCAAAACCTTTCGCCGGAATTGTCGCAGCGGCTTTCGGTGCTGGTGCTTTACCGCCTTTCTGAGCGGCTGATTCAAGACCAGCGCTCTTAACTAATGGCTTCTGCGCGCCGGTTTTCCCTCCACCTGACTTCTGTGCAAATGATGGCGCTGAAATCGTATTGAAGCCCACTGTGGCGCAAACAAATGCCGTGAAGAACGTGGCGACTTTCATCTTGACTCTCCAAGTATCCGCAACTTTTATAGCAGCTTTTTCAGAACACCGCACATAAGGCTACAGCTGAAACCAAAACCACAGCTTCGATGCCGGCTCCCCGCCGAGCCTTTCATAGAACTTAATCGCGCCCGTGTTGTCAGATGGCGTCATTAATCTTACCGATGCATATCCAAGTCGTTTTGCTTCTTCCTTAACTCTTTCCATCAGCGCTTTGCCAATTGACGCACCACGCAAATTCTCGCGAAGAAAAAGCGCATCGACAAACATGTGTGGTTCGCCGTACCAGCTGTCGTACTGGCTCATGAATATGCAATAACCCTGCACTCCATCTTCCGTTTCCACGACCAGGCAGGTGAAGGGCGGCGGGTCTGCCGAGAGGCATGCACGTATTTTTTCCAGCTTGCCGTCAGGACTGTATGCTTCCTTTTCAAATTCGGCGTGCTCAACAATGAGCTCAAGCAAGACTTCCGCATCATCTGCTTTCGCCAAACGAATCATTGTCTGAGGCTGGGCGGGGATCGGCATTTCCAGAATTTTGATTGCTGAGACTACGGTTGATTGCCGAAAAATTCTTTCAAATCGCGCGGCGTCGGCAATTGTACCATCACGCCAACTTTAAATGGATGCACACCATATTCGGTGCTGGCAACAATATGCTCTTTATTGAGCGAAAAAACCAGAGGAGAGCATCTGACGTCTCCGACGATCTCGCGCGAGACACTCTCGACAGTATCACCTTCCTTAGTGTAATAGTGATACGCGCCGTATTGCGCTTCAGCGATGCTGGTGTAAAGCTGGAGTCCGAGCGCGAGTTCGTAATGCATCTCGTCTTCAATTTTTGCTTCGACTGACTCTTCTATCTCTTTCACTTCTTCAACTACACCGGCTTCGCTCGCCAGATCAATCTCAGGCAAATTGAATTCTTCAAGTAAGTCGGAGTCTCCACCGTCATCACTGCCGCCTGCCGCAATTCCTTCCGCTCCGCCTGCAAATGCTGCAGATCCGGAGGCGAGTGGTTCGAATTTCTTCGCCGATGCATCTACTGGAGAACCCCCTGGTCCAACAACCCTGACTCCGGGCGTTTGGTCGGTCGGCAGAATTTGCGTTTTCTTTCCAGGTCCTGCAAAGTCCTGGCGAACCGACGGCACTTCCTTCCCACTGCCATCGATTGCAGCAGGCGATTTGGATGCGTCCTTCGCGTCTTTCGAAATCGGTGTGCCATCGCCAGCTTGGCCGGAAGTCTTGCCATCCGATAGGACAGACTGGGCGAAACTCTTGAGCACTCCGCCAACTTCGGCCGCACCGGCTCCAATCTGCCCAGCCATCGCCGCAGGAATTCCGACGTCTGCTTTCTGACCTTTGTCTTTGAAATCCCTGGGCTGTTCTCCCTTTCCGGCTGCCGCCACGGCATCTTGCTTACCGACCGGGGCGGCTTCCGCCTTGCCCTTATCCGTAAAGCTCTGCTCGCTTTGTCGCCGACCGCCTTCCTTATCTGAAAGCGCACCAGGCAATACAAATGGGACGTCAGTTCCAAAAATGCCGCCACCGCCTGAACCCACGTCGCCAACCTTGCCTGTCTTGCCGCCCTGGTTGACCATGCCGTCCGGCATCAGTGATGGCTGGCGCTTATCGCCAAGAATTCCAGCTTCAGACGAACCGCCAATGCCGGAACCACTTCCGCCGCTGGAACCGCCGATTCCCTGTCCGCCGCCAGTTACGCCCTTAGTGCCTGAAACATCGGTTGCTTTGACGATTCCCGAGTCAGTGCCTTTTATGCCTGCACCTTCACCACTCTTACCGCCAATTTGCATACCTGTGGAGCGTCCGTCCTTGAGTTCGCCGGAATCAAACCGCGCGCCAGGCTCGATTCCACGGACTTCGCCCGTATCGAATCTCGGGCCGGCACCAGGCGCACTGCCGCCTTTCGCACCAGCCACATCACCTTTCAGGTCGCCTGTGGCTATTTTCGTCGATTGCGCATCTCCTTTAACGTCGCCCGTCGCACTCTTCGTCGAACCGGCATCCTCAACACTGAAAGGTTTGTGCGGCGCACGATCGACTGACGCAGAGCTACCTCCACCCATTCCGCCTGACGTCGACTGACCTTCCGACTTACCGCCTGCACCCATTCCTGCATCAATTCTCTTTGTCGATTCCGCAGTAACACTGCCTCCACCGCCGCCGGAGCCCTTATCGCCAGCTTCATGCAGAGGTTGTCGAACTGACGAGCCGGACCCGTCTAAAACATTCGGTTGCTTACCGGTTGCGGTGGCACCATCTGCAGCACCACTCTGCTTGATAGCTGGTTGAGCACCATCAGTGATACCTTGCGGTTTGCCACCACCATCGATGCCAGGTTGGCGACCGCCACTTGATGCACCATCTGCAGTGACAGGTTGCTTGCCACCAGTCGCCGCAGATTCCGACGAACTTGGAAGACGCCCCTCCATACCAGAAGGCTGTTTCGCGCCTTCACTTACGCGCCCTTCAATACCCTTAGTAATCTGATCGGCTTTCTGCCCAGAACTGATAGCGTCTTGCTTATTACCTGGCAATTGCGACGACGGCTCCACTCGCGAACCGGCTTCAGTCTTCTGCCCGAGCGTTTCGTTAAGAACGCCAGCAGACCTCGGATCCTTAAATGGAGCAGGGTCTTTCGTTCCCACCTGCTCAGCCGGTCTTCCTGTCTCAATTTTCGACTCCGTACCTCGCGCTGCTATGTCTTGTCTGCTTGCCTGAATCGGCGTTCCCTGGGTACTAAAAACATCGCTCTTCGGATCGAGCTTGGTTGGCGCACCTGATAGGTCCGCCCTGGTTTGCTCACCCTTAAATTGGCTTCCTCCAACGACCGGAGCAATATCGCTAGCGTTGGGTTTCGCATCTTGCTTTAAGCCGGGGTTTGAAACGACAGGATTTGAAACATTTCCACTTGGACTATCTCCACTAACTCGTGGGGTTTGTAGAGAAACAGGTGACGTTTCAAGCTTCTGCTGACCTATGTTTTGTGGGGCAACTGGATTGGAGGTCGTGCGTGCAGCGAAAACATCCGCGGCCGTTTTTGGACTGTCACCAGGATTCGTGACAGCGCTCTTGATCGGTTGAACCGGTTTTTCTACATTTTGAGCTACAACGCTCTTGTATCCGCCTGTTGCGTCGGTGACTGGTC
>JBGAVL010000281.1:0-8553 GCA_044228145.1 Obscuribacteraceae bacterium (SeqCode) | reverse complement strand
GAAACCACAGATGAAACGGGGAAACGACGACCGCCTGAAGATGAGGAGTCGCTGGCCAAAGTTCCGCATCCATTTAACTCAGCTCAGGAATTCGTCGAACAATGCGTGAAAACAGGACTGACTCCCTGGCAACTGGTGATTGAAAACCAGGATGCCTTAGGTATGCCGGAAAATCAGCTCAGAAAAAACTTGAACGATATTCTCAATACGTTTTCAAAATGTATTGAACGTGGTCTTCACACCGACGGAATTTTGCCCGGCGGATTGAATGTAAAACGCCGTGCAAAAGCCCTCTACCAGCAGCTCAAAGAAGGAAAGACTCCAGCTTGGGCAGGCAGCGATCTGAGACCGTCTGTTTATGCAATGGCCGTCAATGAAGAAAACGCCGCCGGAGGCAAAGTCGTCACGGCTCCGACAAACGGCTCATCAGGACTTATTCCTGCAGTTTGGCGAACGCTTCAAGAAAGCAATAATCTTACGCAAACAGAATTGCAAAATGGATTGATCGTGGCATCGGTTATCGGCGCGCTTGTCAAAGTACATGCATCGATAAGCGGCGCTGAAGTCGGCTGCCAGGGCGAAGTCGGCACATCATGCGCAATGGCTGCCGGTGGTGCCGTAGCGATGCTGGGCGGCACTCCGTACCAAATCGAACAAGCCGCTGAAATCGGCATCGAACATCACCTGGGGATGACCTGCGATCCAATCAAAGGATTGGTGCAAGTTCCGTGCATCGAGCGAAACGCAATGGGCGCGGTGAAAGCCTTGAATGCAGCGGCATTGTCGCTGGCATCGGACGGCAATCATTTGGTCAGCCTCGATCGTGCACTGGAAGTAATGAAGCAAACCGGGCTCGATATGAATCAGAAGTATAAAGAAACAGCCACCGGCGGGCTTGCATTAGGCTAATTGTGGGCCTGGGGCATGGCGCTCCTGGCTACGGGCCAAAACGTTCAGGATTTTTAAACAGCCGCTGAACAGAATCCTGTGTACGCAACATGTTTGCTAATCGGTTCTACATTTGCTCTGAAAGCCTCACGCCTTGACGAAAAGTTTACTTGACAACCGCCCGATTTCCGATGTACATTGGGTCACCCTGGAGTATTTTCTCCGCCTTCGTCCACGTGTTAGTCGCATCAACCTTACTACCAATAGTCTGAAAAGTTAGTTCCGGTCGGCTTCGGCATGCTGGAATACTTTTGGACCGATCCTTAAATGGAGTCCCACATGAGTTCTTCACTGGGTGATTACACGCCCGCTGTCGCATCGTCTAAGGACGAGTCACTGAAGCTGGAAGCGCATACTGACGCTGCCGGCGTCACTACGTATCAATTGCGCACTCGCGACGCAAAGACTCAAATTGAAACAGAAAAGACTTTCGACAGCGAACAGCGTCTCATACGCATAGTCAAGCATTCTTCTTCCAGCCAGTCACAGACTGAATTAGACCCGGAAAGCGGCTCGACAGTTCGCATAACCGAGCATAGTGCTTTGCCGGATGGAAGCAGATTAACCAAAGAAACTTCCTACGCGGAGGGCAATCAATCAAGCGAATCGGTTGTCGTCATTTCTGCAGAAGGAGAAGTAATTCGGCGTGTCGAACGCCAGATGGTCGGCATGCACACAGTGTTTCAAGGACAAACCGAATATCAGGGAGGTAGTAATCCACAAACAACAGTCAATCACTATGTCGATATTACCAGCGGCCGATTGCTTCGCAGAGAACAAATTCAATGGTTGGATGCCAAAAATCGTTCAGCAACCGAAAATCTCTATTTTGACGAAGTCGGCTTTGTAACCCGCTTTACCAAGACACTCTTTCATTCCGGAGCAGGGGCATTTCTTGAGGAAAGTCAGGAATTCTATACTGCTTCAAATACTCTCCAGAGAAGAGAGCTATGCGTCTACAATGCGCACGGTGTGAGGACCTGCCTGGATGTAGTCGAATACGCAGACGACGGAGAGATTACAGAAAGAATGGCTCAATTCTTTGACGAGGAAGGAAATCCCGTCAGAGATAACCCCAACGAGATTCAATAATGAGAGACAAAATATCCTCATCGCCTCTTCTGTCTGCTTACCACACACTGTCCACTGTTACTAAATCTCTGGCAACGCAGGTTATCGAATTTGCTCGCGTTACCAGTGCGCCGAAGATGATTCACGCTTGGCGTTTGGTCCCTGTCCCAGAGCGGAAAGTTTCTGGTACATGCGATTCACACTTGTGGTGTAAACGCCAAAACTGATTCGCCTGTTTGAATCTTTCGAAACCATCGCTTTGTCGAGCGCTGCTATCGCGCGTTTGTATAGATCCACTGCTTCTGCCGCTTTTGAAGTGCGGCTTAAACTGTCTGCAAGCTTTTCGAGCGAAGAAACCAGAGCAAAATCTTCCGCCCCAGGAATCGCTTCTCTAATCTTGAGCGCTTCTCTAAGAAGCTCTTGCTCCTTTGGACTGCCCGACTGAAGGCTAGCGGCAAGCTTTTCCAGTGCCTGAGCATAAGTAGTAGTTGTCGCCAGAGGCGTGCCTTTTCCTGCGTTGATTAACTTACCCAGAGACTCTTCGAGTTCTGTATGCCGGCGCGCCGAAATATAAACATCCGCCAGAGCCAGTGAGAGTTTTGCTGTTTCGACATTGGACGGACCTTGACCGGCTGCTTCACGCAAATCAATTATTTTCTTCAAGACGCGAGCAGCATTGTCGTAATCTTCTCGTTGGGAATAGCCATGCGCAAGATCCATATAATCAGTGGCGACCTTGGATTCAAGCGCTGCTTGAGTATATGCGGGCGCTTCCTGAAAAGCAGTGTTGAACAACAATTCCGCCTTTCCAGTTTCACCTCTGGCAAGTGCTGATTCACCTTCGACAAAATAGCGGCTGAAAATAAATTGCGGAGAGTCGCCCGTACTGAGCTTCACGCACGTCAGTCCAGCCAGGAGCCCAGCCTTGTCCATGGTGCCGGCACCGAATGAAACAATCTGTTTTGATGTCACAAACAAATCCGTATACTTATCCGGAGACCAGGCAAAACGGACAACCACGCAGGCAATTTGCGGATAAGCATCAATGACGCGCTTTGCCGCCAACACGCTGTCGATGCGCATTACCTCTTCAGTAGCCGGCTGATAATTTCCAACCCGGAGCACCGCCTGATTGGAGGTCAATTGCACGGTGAGCATGGTGGACGGCGTAAATATCTTGTCCTTTAATATTTGTGCCTTGAGTGCTTCACCACTGTCCACAGCCATGCATTTGCCTGTCGCACTTAAAGCAAGCAGACAAATAGAAATCAAAATGGTCTTTTTGAGACGCGAGGACATAGTCGGATTATGCCCAAACGAACTTTCATTAAATACCGGAGTCTGGCTTTATTAGCTCAAACTTTATGTAGATCGAGAATTCGCTCTAGAGCGTCGGCGAACCCTACCGCTGCCGGGGGATGGAAGCTAAGGAAAAGAGACGGTTCGACTAATTCCAATTCTAACACCAGCGGCTTGTTCGAAAAATCCCGCACCAGATCGACCCGTGCATAAAGTGGACGCTCGGAAAGATAATCAATCACCTGCTGAGCTACAGCCACTTCCTCGGCATCAGTCGCAACAGAAGTTTCCCCTGCGTGACCACCTGGCGCAAGATGCTGAAAGCTAGACTTACGAATCGTGTGCGAATACTCTCCGCTCAAAAAAATCAGCGCTCGCTCGCCATAATCCTCCACCGAAGCCAAAAATGGCTGAATCATCACATCTTCGGTTTTCGCCAATTCGTTGGCGTGATCTTCTGCTTCCTTGATGCCGGACTGGTTGGCAGTCCCGTTTTCGCTGAGCACAAACTTCTTAACGCCGAAAGTTGCCAGCCCGACTGCAGGTTTTACAATGGCTTTCGGCCAGTTTAATTTGTCGAACAAGCCATTTGCCCGTCCGCCTTTGTCCACCCACAAAGTTTCAACCACAGGCAATTTCGCCTCGCCGAGCTCTTTCAGATAACTCTTATGACTGCTCCATCTCATGAGCTCCGGAGAGTTGAACAGTTTGGACTGGCGAGACACTTTATCTATCCATGTGTAAAACTGATCTTTTTTCAGATGATAATCCCAGGCAGAACGCATGATGGAGACATCAAATCTGGACCAATCGATGGACTGATCATCCCAAATACACGCGAAGACTTTGTGTCCGCGCCTGACCAATTCGTCTTTGAACAGGCAATCGTCCGGATCGAGATCCGGCAGCCCGTCATAGGTGATGAGCGAGATGTCCATAGTTATCCTGGCGTTCAACAACCAGGCATACTACCAGATCTGGGTATCAAGAAGCTGGGTTGCAAAACTGATATGCTTTTATGAAACTTGCGCTCGACGGGGAGGGGAATAGTGTCCAAACGCTCTCATATTTACAATCAAATTTGGTCCCTTGTCCTTATTTTCTTCATTTCGTTTTTTCATTTAGCCTGCGGCACGGCTTCAGCGCAACAAGCAGGCATTGCCTGGACTAAGGATCTGGGGGGCGCACTGGCCACTGCAAAGAAATCAAAAAAACTGGTTTGTGTTGATGTCTTCACCAATTGGTGAGGCCCGTGCAAGAGAATGGACGCGGGTACGTTCATACATCCATCGGTAGTGGCATATCTGAACAAACATTTCGTCAGTGTCAAGGTCAACGGCGACGATACTAGCTTGGGAACATACGTAAAGACCTATTATCAGGTGAAAGGCTATCCTACTGTTTTGATCCTCAATCAGAACGGAAGCTTGAAAGGAACCATTGTCGGTTACTTGGACGGTCCGGCTTTTGCGGCTAGAGTCGCGGAGATTGCGGCGCAATGAGGCTCGATTCAAAGCCCGTTTAGGTAGCCCCAAAATATCAGACGCGCCCTTGCGAGCGCGCCTGTTCCGTCCCCACGGTGAACCTAAAAAAGATTTCGATCGGATCGAGAGTATTCAATTTGTCTGTGCTTTGGGATCTGACAATTTCTGACAATTCGGCTTTATGCCGTCGCCTCTACGCCTTATGTACAGGTGGCAGCGGCTTCTTCGGTTGCAAGTCTTCAGGCGGCATGAAAAGCGTATGCGGAGCTTGCATCGCTCGGACATAAAGTTGAGCGATCGCTTGTGCTTCTTTCACAACTCTTTCAATCTCTTTGGGATCGCCACCGGTCTGGTTCAAAGATTCGCCATAAAATCCGCGAATAACCAGTCCTTGAGCAAGTCCGTTTTGCATGTCTTGAACGCCCTTATACAACTTGCCGAATTTCGCCTCGGCATCAGTCGACAATTTGTTTAACGCTTCGGCGGAATCAGCAAGGTCCGGATATTTGGCCAATTCTTTTCTGATATCGGCTTTGCGAGCGTCTGCAGTCTTGCTTTCGACTAGTTCGGTTAGGAGACTGCCGACCTTTTCTCCATCTGCTTCAGGCACCGCAGCTGATGCCTTTCCAAAACGCTCCATGGTTTTAGGGAGGTCGGCGGCGAACTTTTCCAGGTCAGGCTTCACGCGCGTGTATTCGTCAGCAGCAGTCTTTCTTCCGGCGGCTGCTTGGGTATCAGCAAGAGTGATCGCTTCCTTCAATTTCGGGAAGTACTTCGGCATCACTTCTTTGAAATCTGTTTCGTCGACTTTGCCGTTTTTCGCTTTTCTATCGTCCAATTCTTTCTTGGCAGACGTCATAGTCTCTGTGAAGAGCTTCTCGGCTGGACTCATTTCTTGTTGTTGAGCGCCAGGTACTTGCGCCTGTGTCAATACAAAATCACCGGTCTGCGCGGAGGTTTTTTCAAACTTCGCCGGCATTTTGAGCATTGTTTCCGGGTCGAACTTAGCCATCATTACGGCTGGTTCTGCCACTGGCGCTTGTGCGTAAAAGTCCTCACTGCTATGCATGAGTGAACTCCTGAAGATATAGTTTGTGAGCGGGATATTGTTAGCTTAATCGGTTGCCAAGGACATGTCAGCGGTGAAATTACGAATCGAACCAGCAAAAGATTCGTAGAACTACCAACGTCCTTTGATAAGGTGCGCAACACATAGAAAAGGATAGAGAAACAGCCGGAAAAATTGCCGCATGCAATGCGGCGCAAAAGGTCTTGCGCAGGCAATGCGGCACTTCCCTAGTGATATCTACGATCGCCCAGAATTGCGTTGCCCAACTTAGAGCCGGCGCCGACAGTCGATATCACGCTTCCAACGACTGCATAACGTTTGGACAAAACCGCAGCAACCGAACCGGCAGCCATCAGAACGTCACCACCAAGGTTTATTCCTGCATTTACTGTCTCTGCTGTCGTGCCCTGGCTCCACGCCGATTTGAACGCTCTGTAGTCTCCAGGCATTTCTGACAAGGCGAACCCTGCGACCATTCCTGAGCCGGCTATGCGGGCACCCGAATTCAATGCCACAAGCCTGGTCGCATTTCGTCCGACATAGGAATTGAAAGTATTTGTGGCAGTCACGAATGTTTCTAAGCCCTTAAAGCCTATGTCTTTATCGAACTGCAGAGAACCTGGAAACACATAACTTCTCTGATCGAACAACTTGCCTTGCTTGGAATCATTAATAAGCGAGCGCACATCATCGATGCCGACAAATTCACCGGAATTATTGTCATGTCTGAAATTGGTCAGGCCAACTGCGCGACCCTGGCTGTCCAACAATGGTCCACCGCTGTTGCCTCCTTGAATGCGCGTGGTGGCATGAACGAACATAGCGTTCGGATTCACGCCTGGGAGCGAAAATGGAGTAGCGGCGAACCTTTCACGACTGGCGAAAGAGCCACTGCTCATCACGATCTCATCGACACCATTTGGATGCCCGAGCACCGTAAGTTTTTCCCCGGGCGCCAAATCTTTTGCACTATCGCGCAGCGGTATCGGTCTGAACTTTTCGTCAGGAGAAGCGTCGGTCAACTGGATTACAGCCGATTCGGATCCTGGATGACTTGCCTCTACTCGAGCCGTGTACGTTTTGCCTGTTGAGGTAGTCACTTTGATCGAGGTTGCACCGTCAATTACATGGTTAGCGGTAGCGATTTGACCTTTTTCATTGACGAAAAAGCCGGAAGCAAATGCGCTGTATGCTTTGCCCTCTGAATTCACTTTCTCGGTCGTGATTTTGACAATCGAGTCGCGGTTTTGAAGATAAAGCTTCGCTTCCGGGGAGTTGAGGTCGAACGCCTCGACTTTCGGCCTGTTTTTGCCGTCTAAAACCGGGTCTGCGAGCGAAAATGTAGGAATAAGAACATTGTTGCCTTCAATGACAACATCGAGCGGTGATCGCTTTAGCTGGGGTCGCGTTTCAAGATTGCGCTCTGGAGCACCCGGCACCAGTGGATCGTTGGGAATAACTTGCTCGTCGAGCGGTCTCGGGTCTGGGAATGGAATTCCGATCGGAACCACCGGCTGAACTCCCTGGTTTTCCTGAGAACCGTATGGTTTGCCGCCACGATAGGTGTAGAACCTGCTGGTAGACGGAGCCGGTGCCTGTTCTGAGCTGTCATAGAATGTATGAAAGGTTTGAAAGGTTTGAAAGGTTTGCTCGCGGGAGTTCGAATTGATTTGCCCCTGCTCTCCAGCAAAGAGTGAGCCATGCCTCAGTTCGGCAGTCTGGTCAGCGTTCACGATATCGGCAGCGACGTTGGCGGCTCTGACCATGGAGCTCTCGTCTTTCCCGAGCCAGGTTTGGCTACCCGCATCAGCCACCCAGTTGGGTGTTTGGGCCGATTCGTCTTGAATGGAAGCTTGGATGTGTTCAGGGTAGTCCAGCATTCCCGTACACTATATGGAAATAGTGACAAAACAAATGTGGAATCTACGCAATGGCTGAAAAGCTAATATTCGGAGTCGACTTCAGCGGAGCCAGTACAGTGCCCAATAACACCTGGCTGGCCACTGGCCGGTTGGGCAATTTGGGATTGGATATTGTCGACGTCAAAAAGGTCGGCTCACTGGCGCTCAAAGACGAATTAATCAAACACAAAGGTCATGCCGTAGGGATAGACAGCCCTTTCTCACTACCTGCCGAATTTCTGCACTACATGGCGCGCTCTCAGCAGCGACCTCCATACCAATCGTTTCAAGAAATGGCAGAAGCGCTGTTTCATATTGGGCAAAACGGATTTATCGATCTGGCTAAAGAATTTAAACGCGAGCCTAAAAGAGTAACCGACAAATGGAAAGGTTCTCTGGCAATCTCACCTCTGCACAGGGGCAATCCCTCAATGGTGCAGATGACCTATCAGTGCATCCAATTGCTGGCGATGCTTCCGCCCGACCGTTTTTACACCTTACCTTTTCAATCGGAAATCGAGGGCGGCTGCGCGGTTATTGAAGTTTATCCGCGCGACACGCTGCACTATTTCCAATTGAAAGAAACCGGCTACAAATCAAATGTCAAAAAAGAAGAGCCGCAGGTGACAAGTGTGCGGCACGAGATAGTTCTGGGGCTTTTGGAAATCAAAGAAAAGCGGGGTCTCACTTTTCGCAACGTGCCCAAACTGAATTTAAACAAGAACATGCTTGCCTCCGTCATCAACAGCGATCATGCTCTGGACGCAGTGATTGCTTGCTA
>JBGAVL010000280.1:0-8586 GCA_044228145.1 Obscuribacteraceae bacterium (SeqCode) | reverse complement strand
GGCGGCCATCGATTGATAGCGGTCGGACGGCGATTTTTCCAGAGCGCAAAAGACGATTCTTTTCAAAGCATTCGGGATTTGCAGCTCAGCAGGAAATGCCTTTGGCGTCTCGCTTGTATGTTTGATTACGGTCTCGCCGAAGTTGCGACCCTTGAAGGGTGGTTCGCCGCACAGGGCCTCATACATTACGCAGCCCAGGGAGTAAATGTCCGAACGTCTATCCAGTTTGTCGGCCAGGCATTGCTCGGGGCTCATGTAAAGCGGGCTGCCGAACACTTCTCCTGTTTTTGTCAATTTCAGATCTTCAAGGTTTTCACCCTGCAGTTTGGCGATGCCGAAATCCACAACTTTCGCTGACGGGCCCTTTCCAGGTTCATTCAAAACAAGAATATTGCTTGGTTTTAAATCTCTATGCACGATGCCCATCTCGTGGGCGTGCTGGAGCCCATCGGCAACCTGGATCATGATGTCGGCGACAAACTCAGGATCCAGTCTGCCTTTGCGAGCAATGAGACAGTTCAGAGGCTCGCCGTCAATGAGGTCCATGACCAGGTAAGGACCATGAATATCGCACACGCTAAAGTCGTGTACGCGAACGATACTGGCATGATCTAGCTTACTTGTTGCAGTGGCCTCTTGTTGAAACCGTTGCAGTCCTTCGTTGGAAATTTCTCTGTCTTGATTGAGAAGCTTGATTGCAACGACTCGTTTCATCAAGCCATCGTAAGCCTGGTAAACGGATCCCATTCCGCCTTCGCCAAGCTTCTCCTCGATGGAATACTTGCCTGAGACAATTTGCCCGCGCAGCTCAGTCGGTGTTTTCGGCACTGCCGACGCAGGCGTACTTGTCCCTGTGCTGGTTTTGATTGGCCCGCTTATCGCACGTGTATCGCCTTGATTTTCGTCGGTAATGACGTTGCCTGAATCCACAAGCTGCGGCAATGTCGCGTCAACTAAATCAGTTGCAGCGGCCGGAGAGTCTTGCTTCTGAGGCTGCTCTTCTCTATGCTCCATTGGTCGAGTCCATTGCCTTCGCCGATATTTTAACAGCTTACGTTGATTTCACGTATGACAAAAAGTGCCGTCAACTTGTGCACGGCGAGCATTGCGGGCTCTTTGTAACAAGTTGTACTTCCTCCCTTGTGGACTGGTGGGGAATTCATATACTTAGTTGTATCCGGTCAGGCAGGCGTGACTGCTTTTTTCTCTTTTTCCCTCAGCACACATTTTTTGTCGGCAAAACCTTTGTGATAAGTCGAAAGCATGTTGTCTAAACCACTAACAATAGGGATTATTGGCGGTATCGGACCCGAAGCGGCCAATCGATTAGCGCAGCTTATTGTCGAATTAGCGAATGCTCAAACAGACAGAGAGCATGTTCCCGTCATTTGTTTCAACAATCCCAATATCCCAAGTCGGGTTGATTCGATCAGCGGAAAGGGCGAGAATTGCCTTCCTGCGCTGGTCGAGACAGCAAGAAGTTTGGTGCGCGCCGGTGCTAATTTCTTGATCATGCCATGCAATTGCGCTCACTACTATTTTGCTGCTCTGAGAGACGAAATCTCGGTGCCCGTGCTCAATATGATTCACGAGACAGTGGATCAAATCGTTGAGGATTACCCGGCTGCGAGGTCAGTTGGACTGCTTGCCTCTTCGCCGACCCTGGAAAATGATCTTTACAGTCGACCTCTTTCTGAATGGGGAGTGGAGAGCCTGAAGCCCACGGAGCTTGAGCAGGCGCTTGTAATGTCGGCAATATATGGACCGGACGGAATCAAGGCTGGTAAGAAAGAAGTTGCCAGGCAAGATCTAATTGCGGTGGGCAATTCGCTGGCGAACAGAGGCGCCGATGTGGTGATCGCTGCCTGCACGGAAATTTCGCTGGTGCTCGAGGCGGACACTCTTCCCGTACCGGTTGTCGATCCGATGCGTGTGATCGCCCAATCGGCAATAGATTGTTCTCGTCATGGTCTAAGCCAATCTCAGTCCGGTCGATTCGTTCAGTCGCTCAGACGGTCGACTGCGGCCGGAGTCTAGGAGAATCGAGTTTGGCGAACATTTTGCTGACTCTTGCAGAGGAAGTGGGAGCCACCACTGAGAATCATTTCGCCGTGCGATTTCCAGTCGACGAAAATGACTGCTTTGATTTTGCTGCCGGTCTCAAGGCGATTGGGCATGACGTTTACTTTGTGAATTGGCGAGATCTGGATTTGGAGAGCGAACCAGATCCGGAGAAAGTTCAATTCAATCGCATGTTCGACTATCAAAACTCGCGGTTTGTAAAACCGCTGGCGCTCTCAGATTTCGCGTTGGTGTTTGTATACAAAATGGAAGGTTTTTACTTCGACCTTCCGCGTTTCTTCAAGATGGTTTCGACCTTTGAGAAAAGCATTCCTATTGTGGTCAATCATCCGTCAACAATTCGGCATAACATAGACAAGAGTTATCTATTTCAATTGCAAGAAAGCGGTGTTAGTGTTGGCAGTTCGTATACCATCGAAGAGGCTGTCGAGCAGAGGCTCAAGCGCAACCAGCCATGCGTGATCAAACCGCTTTTCGGAGAGCGAGGCAATAGCGTCTTTCTGGCGAAAACTGTTGCCGATCTCGAAAGTATAGAAAACAAAGAGAAGTTTATCGCTCAAGAATTCATGCCGGAAATTCGTCACGGGGAAAAGAGCCTTGCTTTTTTGGGATTTGATTTTCAGCATACAGTAATAAAGCGACCGAACAAAGAAAACACTGATGAATTCCGTTGCAACGAGTCACTCGGCGGCACGGTGGATATTTACGAACCAACAAAAGAAGAGTTGGATTACTGCGACAATTTGTTGAAGGTTTATGAATCATTTGGTTGCCCAATTCACTTCAGTCGCATTGATTTTGTCACCACTGATGATGGTCCTAAACTCGTGGAAGCGGAGCTGTTGAATCCGTCGATTTATGCGAACTATTCGAAGAAAGGCCCGCAATTCGGAAAAGCGATCGCGCACTACTTTGAAAAGCTATTCAGTGAATGGAAGCAATCAATGATAAGTGTCGGGACTAATAAATCTACAAGCGGTCTGCGGCTTAGCGATTGACGAAGTCGACTGCCCCGACATAGTCATATTCTCCGTATTCAGATTCTTTATTGAGAAAAATGTTCAAGCGATATCTTCCTTTCTCAGGCAGTGGACGCTCAAGTTTGGCGTACTTCTCTCTGGTTGCACCGCTGCCATCGCCAATCCTTTTTCCGTTCTGTTCCAAGTCGACCATCAGCCATTGCTTATCTGGGTTTTTCACTATCACGACAGCGTTGGAGTCTGTCTCATTTACTGCTCTTGTTGGCCTGATCAGGGTCAGGTTAGCTGCCAGGAAGCTCGGGCTCAGCATTGGCTGCCGCATAAATTCTCCTAGTGACAACGGCTGGTCTAGCAACTGCCAGGTTTCCTTTTCTGGAAAGTGGCTCTGAATCATTACTTCCGGCGGTGTAAGCAGATATTCGGTTTTATACTCCTTGGTAAATCCTTTTTCCCTGCTAACGGAGCCGGCATCCCAGGTTGCGTCGATCAAGTACCATTTTCCGTTTATGCGCGCCGCATTCCAGGCATGACCACCACCATCTGCTAGTTTGTCGCCTGCCGCCGATTCCCGAGAGTCTCCAACAACTACGACAATATTCTCGCCCATGGCGCTTGCGAGTGCGGAGAGTAAATTCGCATAGCCTGCGCACACACCTTTGCGTGTCTTAAAAACTGTCTTGGCACTTTGGCTTGGGTATTTCCCGGCGTAAAAAGATGCGCTGTCATAGGCTATTCGGTCGGCTACATAGTCGTGCAATGCCTTGATACGCTGAGTTGGATCTTTTTCCCTTTTGGCGATGTATTGTGCCACTGAATTGATGCTGGTTTCCGCTGAGGCAGGCATAGAGGCTACAGCCGGGTGCAAAGTTGCCTGCTTCCAGGGCCACTTGCTGCTCGGCTTGGCTGCCGGGGCTTCCTTCTGCTCCTTTTTCTTTTTCTCATCAGCTTCTTGCTCGTCATTTTTAGCAATTTCTTGTTTGCGCTGTGTTGCCGATTCCTCATCAAGCTGCTTGGCTGCTTGCACTGTTCGCTCGACTTCTTCTGTATCAATTTGAGATTTGTACGGATTGCTTTTAGTTGCTGTATACAGCCATTGCAATCCACCAGCCGTTGCGAACAAAACACGACGCGCACTATCAGCGCGAGTATCTTTAATCTCGTCGAGCATCCAGTCTCCCCGCGTGGACAATGCGACGAACGTCATAGTTGGAAAGAAATAGAGCAACCCAATCAGGAATGTCAGCCCAACCACGAAGGTTTTCAGGCTGATTCGGTCGAGTGGGGTTAGCCAGGCTTTGCGGTCGGGCTTCCGATAGGCCCAGGAATGCAACTCCCAAAATAGCGGGATGATTGGGAAAAGAAGCGCCCCTGCTGTCCAAGCCATCCATGGAGGACCGCCGAGGTATGCCTCCAGTGATGAAGCAAGCCAAAAGCCAAGCACTGGAGTCGCGTAGAACAGAACTCCCAGTAGAAGGCGTGTCAGAAACCAGATGAGGCGGAGAAACAAGCTAGTCATCGTTCCCCTTTTGACTGCTCTGTTTTTGGTTGAAACAACTTGTACCCTCTACAGATTGTAGATCTTTATTCGATAATAAGGAGTTTCAGATTCGAACGGTTGGTCTTTTATCTTGATTTTGCAATTCAAGAGCTGCTCATCACTCTAGAACTGTTGTTGCAAGAAAATCCACAAGTGGTTTTCTTGCATCTGTGATCAAAGTCATCACGTCATACTGGGTGAATGTTGTCCCGGCACCGTTGATTTCATTGATGTGGCTGCCGATGAAATCAATCGCGCCGATTGTCAGTCCTGATTTCTTGCAGAGTTTGTCTGCTTTTTCGAGATCTTCGCCAAACTCCTTTGACTTCGACTCGAAATATTCGATGATGCGAAACTCTGGGGCGTTCTTCGACCATGGCGTGTGCCTGCCGAAAACTTTGCGCCCGCCTACACATTTGCCGTCTACATACCAGAGCCGTTTTTCAGGTCCAGAGACCAGAGGTTGAAAGCAATAATCCG
Organism: Obscuribacteraceae bacterium (SeqCode); assembly: GCA_044228145.1. Classification (GTDB taxonomy): domain Bacteria; phylum Cyanobacteriota; class Vampirovibrionia; order Obscuribacterales; family Obscuribacteraceae; genus QKMZ01. The sequence continues at coordinate 3,507 of JBGAVL010000280.1, read as the reverse complement.
CTGCAAGCGATTCGCCAGTTTCGTTGATTACTTCACGGAATTTGGTCAGCTCAGTTTCGTTTTCGATTTTATGGACGCCATCACCGCCACCTCCCCAATTTGGTTTGGCTATAATTGTTTTCTCGCGTTTCAAGAAATCGTGTACGTCGTTCCATTTCGAGAATCTGAAAGTGGGGATTACCCCCCATTCTTTTGCATCGAGTTCGGCAAACCAGGACTTGAGGCAGTTTCTCTCGGCCTCGGCATTGTTGATCAACCGTCTTACTTTGCCGTTTTGATTTGCGGTTTCGTGCAAATCGATCTGCGCATTCAAGAAATCGCGGCGATGTTTAAAGCCGAAATCATTGCAGTCGATCCAGTAGCCGTCAGTGTAAACAATCCATACATCTGCTTCCGGTTTTATCCAGCCGTAATGTTCGAATTGACCGTTGGCAACTCTTTTGTATGCATTGACGCGTTTGCGTTTGAAATCGTATTCGGAAATGGGAAGTACAAACAGATCGCAGATTGAGTGCAGTCCTGTAACGATCGAGCGCACTGTTTGAAAGCGTTTTCCTTCAATCAGTCCGGGATTGACGGTTAAAAGGACTCTCTTCTTGGATTTCATGCTTGAGTCGCGTACACAGGCTCCAGTTGATAGTCGAGCATGTCACACGCCTTATCGAAATTCTGCACGAGCTCTTCTTGCGACTCAGCACCCATATTGATCAGTCCATAACGGAAGCTGTGCGAGTCTTGCAACTGTTCGGATAGTTTTTTCCCTTTCGTTGCGATTACTTGCACAATCGAGTCAGGAAATTGTTTTTCCACCGCGTCGATATTTTCCTGCTCTGGAATTTGCGTTACGAGTTTGTCTTCGAATGTCCTGAGGACGCAGCTTGCTGCGATTTTGTACTTGCCGCTGCCGCGCATGAAGCAGGGCTCCAATCCAAGGGCGATGCGCATCATCACTTCATAGGAATTGCTGCCGTCGACTTTCTCGAAGAGATCGGGAAATTGCGAGGCAATCTTTGGATTGATTTCGATGATGTGCACGGTGTCCTTTTTCGGGTTGTACATCATCTCCATGTTGAACATGGCATTGTCGTAGCCGATGCCGCTTATGAAATCGGACGCTATCTGCTCCATCCTGAGCAATACATCTTCAGGCAAGGCGGATGGATACTGAAATCGCTTGAATGAAAACGTGTCAGGAAACATGATGGCGTCGATGATTCCCATTACCGTAACCTGACCACGGAAGACAAAACCTTCCAGCGAAACTTGCATGCCTTCAAGCAGATCTTCATACAATAAGTAGTTTGCGTTTAATTCCCAATCGGTGTACATGCGCACCAGATCGTTGAAAGGCAGTATGAAAAGCTCCGGAAGGAGGGACTCTTGCGCCCGACTGCGAAGCTCGTTGCGGTCTTTTATTCTGTATGCGTTTTTCGACATGCAGGATTTTACAGGCTTGAGAAATCCTGGAAACATCGAAATGCTGTCGACAGATTCAAGATTGTTTGGATCGATCAGGTAAAACTTCGGTGTAGCAGAAGGAACTATTTTTGCCTGGTATTGGCGGCAGTAATATTTGTGTTCGCACAGCAGGATCGGATTTGTTTTGGGACCGGGCAAATCAAGCCTTTCGGTCAGTGCAGCCGTCGCCGACATACCGGGGTAACCGACACCGGATGTGATACCAGCAAGTTTGTCGTCGTAATGCCGCTGCACCGTCTCGTCGAGCAATCTGGCGATGTCCAGCGGCTTGCTGTCCAATTTGGGTTCGTCGCCCAGCAGGTCATCGAAATAGTCTCCGCCAAATTCGTCAAAACGCAAATTTACGCCAATGCGCTCCGCTAGCTTCGGCAAGTTGCGGCGCTCACGCGGCGTCGGACAGAGTATCAATAAGTCTTTCACTGACCGAGTTTCCAAGTTCTGCGGAAAACACAAGCAATTATTCTAGCTTGTTGTTTTGCAAATTGCGTCCATACCGCGTGACCCAGCGCAATGAATCTATAGTCTCCGTCCTCACGGGTAGCATTGTCGAACTTTTGCGAAAGTTCGCCGAAAGTTTGATGATTAGATGCCGAGATAAATCCTTAAATGCCAGTTTGCCAAGCTGCTGGGCGTTGAATGGCAGCGTTCCTACTGCATGATTTCAGCTTTTCAGTAAGATATGATGCTGCCATACAGGCTTGGCTGGAATGGTAATTTGAGGTCTTCATGTTCAAACGCAGGGCGCCGGCATTTAATCTATCGACATCCGGCGTAATTGCCTCACTCTTCGCGTTTGCTTTGTTGTCCCTTCCCTCATATTCGGACAATGAGCAAAATGCCGAGCCGATGACCGCCTTCAAAACCTGGAAAGATTTGAAAGTGACTGAAAGCCTGAGCGAAGACGGCTCAGTCAACTACTATTCTTTTCCGCTGAAAAACGGTACGAAAGCGCACCTTTGCGTACTGAATCTGAAGAGCAAAAGCTATTGCGTTCGCCCCCAGGTCAACACTCCGACCTGCCCGACCTCTGCGGCGGGCGCTCAGAAAGGAGCTGTCGCTGCGGTTAATGGCGGCTTTTTCAATCTCTCCAATGGTGAGAGCACAAGCTTTGTTGTCCTCGACGGTAAGCAAGTTTGCGACCCGACTACCAACAAAGACTTGATCACAAATCCCAAGCTGATGCCGTTTTTAGAAACAATATTCAACCGAAGCGAATTGCGAATCGGCAGCGGCAAGGGAAACGCCATGACGATCGTAAGGCATAAAGAACTCCATGCCAAAGACCAAAAAGTGCAATTCCTTTTGGGCGGCGGTCCGCAACTTTTGCCTAGGCTGACGGCTAAGGAAGAAGCTTTTATTCGCGTGGGAAGCGACGGCAAGCAAGTCGATTCCATAGGCTGCAATAAGACCGCGGCGCGCACCGCCATTGGTATCACGGCAGACAACCATTTTCTGATCTTATGTGTTGCAGGCAAGGGACAGGACGAGTTTTCCTCCGGGCTTACTCTTGAAGAGCTGGCTCAGGTGTTGAGTAATCTTGGCTGTACCAGAGCGCTCAATTTTGACGGTGGAACTTCCACCACAATGGCGATCACCGATAAATCCGCGACAGACGGTGCTCTCAAGGTGGTATGCGGCAGGTCCCCGGAGACAAGGGTCAAGTCAGTCTTGCTGATTGTGCCTCGGTGACGCCATGCTGATCGTGCTTCGGTGACGCCGTGCTGATCGTGCCTCCGTAGGGGCGACGCCATGCGTCGCCCGGTTTTTTCATTGCCCGGTATAGCTTCGCCCGGTTTTGGCAAGGCCATTCGCCTCATCGTTTTCGATTCCCCGGTCTAACGTCACTCAGTTGCGCCCCTTAGTGTTCAATTCCACATTAATATCGGCTGGCCGCTCCTGCATACTGCCTCTGGAATCACGGAGTCCATCAATGCTGCCGAAAACGCTGAATGGTTACTCTGTAGAGGTTTTTAGCCTGGATGGGTACAAATATTGGGGGACGGGAGTTCGACTCTGGTCGGACTGAGC
>JBGAVL010000027.1:0-31212 GCA_044228145.1 Obscuribacteraceae bacterium (SeqCode) | reverse complement strand
AATATGGGATTTTCGCTTGATGGTTCGAACCAGAAAATGGAAGTTCGTTTGCGGCAAGAGATTCGACTGCCGGGCACGTATATGACCAAGGTGCTCGATTCCAATTGGAACTGGATGAAGGATAACGCGGTGTCATTGCCGAATGCGCTAATCTACAAGCCGTAGCGTCAGGTCCTTAAGGGCGTGGAATTCAAGTGAGCTTGTCATACTATCTTATGTCATAATTGCTGGGGTGAATTTCAGCTGCGAGAAGGTGTAGTAGGTTTGCCGCAAATGAAATGAAACCGGCTTGTTAGCGCTAACAAGCCGGTTTCACAAGTTTTAACAACAGGCAAAACGGTGTCTGAAGATCAGCCATCCGCTTCACTCGTTCTAATTAGCGATCGCAGAGTCTGCCGGGCTGGTCGCCGTGCATGTGCTCGTGGTGATGCATAGGCTGTGACGTAGTCGGCTCAGACACCGGTGCGCAATGCTGAGAATGGTCGGTGCTGCCGCTCGTGTGATGCGAATTTCCGGGCATGAGCAACGCAGGGAAGAGCATCATCACAAGCATTACCACGCCCATCGAAAGGTGAGCGAGGTCGGAGGTGAACGATAGTCTCTTGCCGGCACGAGCGTCGAGAACCGAGTCCTTGACGTAATAGCCGGAAAACCAAGCCCAGAAAAGCAGCATCGCACCGTTGAAGACGGTGGTCAGGAGCGGGTTGAGCGGCAGCGGTTGGAACATGGTGAACATGCCCAGGAACATCGCCGAATGGGTCCAATCCCACCACTGCTTGTTGTACGTCAGGCGCCTTCCCCAGGTGAGGGCGCGGGCGGCGTAGTAAAGGGTTCCAAAACCGAGTATCCACGACCACGCGATTGCGGGGACGGGAATCAGCCAGGAAGCCAGATGGCTCGCCATTGCCAGCATGCAAATGCAGTGCCCGGCTTCGCCTTCCCAGTCAAAGAAGCCAATGGCGTTCTTGACCATGGTGGGGCGGAACAGGCGGTAGAGATAGAAACCGGCGAATCCCAGAAAGAGAATGCCGACGGATGCGATCAGCCATTCGGGCGCGGTGAAGGCGCTGGCGTCCGGCATGTGATGCGTGTGGTCCATTTTTAGCTCCTTGGTCATATCTGGCGCTCGCGTTGAAAGCGGGCGCATATCAGGAATCGTGAGCAGCGTCAGAGAGCACTCAAAATCCACGTGCAACGGGCGCGTGAAATTTGTTTTGAGAGTGAATAAGAGAAACGCTCTGAGTGGTTTATTGCCTGACTGTTGGAAAAGAAAGATGAGAACCAAAACTGTCAGATCGCAACACCTCTTCGCTACTTGGCAGGGGTGTTGTGAAGAGACTCGTGGGGCATGCCTGTAGGTAAAAAGCGGCAATCTGTGCAGCTTTCACGGGAGCGCCGTCAAAGATGTACTGAGAGGAATTTCGTTTCATGCAACCATAACCGGCTCGCAGAGCCGCATGAGCTTATCCCCCGGTAGGGGTCAAGCGGAGTCGTGAATTGGCTGGGTTCTGCGAACCCTTACCAATCTTGCCAAGTGGGGATCGGATTGCGTGGGGTGCGCGGTCTGTCGGTCGCGTTCGAATTGTTTGCACCGCATATGGTGCCAGATTGGGCCAAGTAAGGAGGAAAAAAGATCAAATTTTTTTCTGAGGCATGTGGAAGTCAGCCAGATTGCAACTTCCCAGTGGTGAAGTGGAGGTCGGCGCAATTCGCCGACCCCCACCAATAATCAAAACGTTGTCAGAACGTTGCCCGACTACTCGTCGTCGCGGCTCGGTGCCCGCTTGGCTCCGTAGCCGACCAGCTCCCAGTAGCGCGCCTGATCTTCAGGCGACATCTTTTCGCTGGGCAGCTCCAAGCCCGGTCCGGTGATGCCCAGATCCTTCGTGAAGACATAGCTGTACGCGTACTGCTTCTCGCCTGTGCCGGTAATGGCGGCAGCGGCGCGCACGACTGCGTTCAGCAGTTCGTAGTAGCCGAAGCCCTCGACAGGCTGTTCGTTGCGCGCTTGCTGGAGGTCCTCGCCGGCGGCCTGCGCCTCGGCTTTGGCTTTGCCGCGCTTCTGAACGGCGGTGCGGCGAGTGGCAGAAACAACGGTCATCTCTTCGTGAGCCGCTGTCAGTGCCAGTTCTGCCGTGGTGAGCAACTGGCCGTTGTTCCACTTTTTCTCGTCGAGTTCTCCGAGTGCGGCAGCCGCAGCGAGAATGTCGTCAGCGCTGCCGGTAGCGCAAATGCGCCAGATGTCGTCTCTCGGATCGCCGTGGTTCTGGTGCAGGTCGGAGCTGACAGCGGAATACTTCCGCTTCTCTCGGATCAAGCGAAGCACCTTGAGCCTCGTTGTCGCAAAAGCGGCGTCCGCTTCTGCAAGCTCGAGCTCGGAGTCCTCGACAGTCGCGTCGGCCTGCTTCTTCTTCATTTCGAGCCCTGCAATGTGCTGTGCAGAACGGATCCAGGCAAGCTGGTGCTCGCGAAGGTTGGCGGCTGCCGTGAGAAGGTTCTGCTTGAGCTCGTCTTGAGTGGGGGCGGGCTGGGTGTTCTGGACGTTTGGATCGCCCGTTGTGGTGGTGGTCATGAAATTTTCCTTTGCGATGAGCCATTCAAGGCTCTGCGATTTTTGTCTTGTCCACAGAAAGAACGCAGACTTGCATGTGTGTTTTCCTGCGTGCACCATTGCTCGCTTTTCATACTGTTTTTCCCGCAGTGTAGGAGTGCTTGCGCAGTTCCGTTGGCATGGCGGTTTCAGCATGAATGCTTACTCAGAAGCAGGCAGGTTGTCTGTATTCTTGAAGTGGGGCTTTTGTCATCCTTCCGAACAATCGGAAAGTGAATGAGAGCGATTCTGGGGAGTGTTGCAATGACGGCGTTTGCCGGGATTGCCCCGAGTTGTTGTGAGAGGAAAGAGATGACTGTTTGAGCGTATGGTTCAGGGGTGCACAAAAACAACCATTGTCAAGAAGGTTTCCGGATGACAAGCGTTTCATGCTAGCGCGGTTAGCAGTGTCCTGTTTGTAGTAGGGATAAACTGTCCGAATCCGCATCCCTGTAACCCTTTTGTTGGGTTGGGTGGGCTTAACTTTATGAGCGGAACCCGCTCCGGCAAATGCTGTCAAACACTCAACAGCAGGCACCATATACGGTGCCTGCTCGTTCAAATTTTTTTGACGCATGCGAGGTCAACAAGAATCAATCCAGCGCTGTCTCTTGCCGCTTGAAGGTGGTTGATGAGACTGATTGCTAAATGGGGTAGTAGGGTTGCTGTTTTAGAAAGAAGACCGGAGAGGACTGGCGCATTTTCATGGCCAGCCCTCTCGGTCGATTCGTGTTGTAGCCCACTCCTTTGCAGAGCGGCTTGCCGAGCACGTTAAGCAGCAGCCTCCGTGTCGCTTTCCAGCGGACGGCGGTATTTGTAGACGTGCACGGAATTGATCAGCTGCGAGCCGTCGCCGGGCAGGAAGGTGTCTTCCCAGGTCAAGCCGGGGATGCATGCTTCCATATCCTCCAGGAGGTCATCGGCCGGTTCGTAGAGCAAAGCGCGCATGTTGACGGGGTCAACGCTACGCACAAGGAAGGTGATTTCCTTGCCGGGCTCGACCTGCGACATGATGTTGAGCATCACGCGCTCCTTCTCCGTCACCATGCTGGCGATGAAGAAGGTGTCGAAGCCGGGCGGCACTACAAGGTGCGCACCATCGGTTGCGGTGACCTGGACGTGCTCGTGCATGCCCAGCTTGGTGAGGGCCTTCACCGCCTGGGAAGCCGCTTCCGGCTCCTTTTCGACGGACAGCACCTGGAAGGCGCTGGGCCAGTCGCGCCAGAATTCGCGGTGGATGACCTTCTTCAGCTGCTCGTCGGCCTGATCGCCGTCAACCAGACAGCGGGTCAATTCTCCGAGCATGCCCTGGGCACGCGCGGATTGAACGATAGTGAGCACCAGAGGCGTCCACGGAAGCGGACCACCACCAACGAAAACGACACGGCTGTTGGCGTTGAGTTTGGCGAGCTCGCTTTCCTTGAGCGCCAGCTTCAGGTAGTGATCGATGTATGGGAAATCCAGAACCCGATCGGGGTGGCTGTAGAACAGCTCCAGCTGGAATTCGGCGCGCTGGCAGAGAGCACGCAGATCAGCTGTCACACCGGTTTGGTTCAGGAATTGCAGAGCGCGTTTGGCGACCGCCTGGTTGTGCGGTAGCGTCACGTAGCGAACGAGTGCGGTCAACTTCTCGTTGACGGTGTCATTGCGCGGCGACAGGTCGGTCTGTCGAGAAAGTACATCTCGCGTTTCAGTGACCTGTGACACCAGTTCTGAGAAGCGACGGTTTTGCCATCGTTTCATGACTGTTCTCCTTATCATGACTAGTTCCGCCCGGGCACTGCAGTCGCCCGATGCGGTCATTTAGCTTAGTTGGACATATCACGCTGAAACTCAAGCGACTTTCATGTCGACAGTATTTCCAGCATGAGCATAGATTTTGGATGCAAATGCGATAGAGATGCCACAGGCGTTTGTGGCGGATAACGGTGCGGCTGACACCGTCTTCGAAGCAGGAGCGTGCCCTATTTCTTCTGCCTTTTCTTGATCACCAGTCTCTCAACAGGCTCTGCGCCTGCTGCGTGAGCTTTGATGATCTCGGAGCAATCAGAGACTTGGACACGACCGTACTTGACCTTCCCGGGCATGACCACCATGCTCGGGCCTTTTTTGCACAGGTCGAGGCACTTACAGCCTTTGACCTCCAGCGAGCTTTCCGCTGCCTGGCGCGTGACTTCCGCTTGAAGTTGTTCCAACACCTTCTCACTGCCGCGCTTCGGGCACCTTTTTCCCCGTGTGCAAACGTAGATTTTTGAGGGTTTCCCCATGTTAGTGCCTCCCATGCGACAGTGGTGCCGCGCGTCAGGAGAAGACCAATTACAAGACTTATCGCAGTTGCGATCAGCCATGCTAGGTCGTTTACCTCTTCCTTTTCGGGACCAAGCCAAAACCATTGTTGTTTCCGTGAGTGATCGCTCTCCGAAAAGAGAACAAACAAACAGCAGAAACATGACGAGGATTTTGGGTTTCCTGGAAGGAGAGAAGTTTTTCCGGGCGAATTGAAGTACTGAAAATTACTTGCTGAGTTTAAAAAGCTCATGTCTCCAGTATCAACCGTCAAAGCTAAAGATATTTCTGTGTTTCAAGGAATAGAAGGGGGCTTTTTCCGACCGGTTCAGGACTTTGCCGATTTTACTTTATTGAGATTTAGTCTCAACAATCCCTGCGCTAACTATGTCACCTTTGCAACTATTTGCGAATGATTCCGTTTTCTGAAGGGCCGAAAAACACCCAAACTTCGTATTTGCACCCTGGTAAGAAAGCCCAGTAGGTGCGATTATCGAGCATGCGGTGGAGTATTTTCGGACCGCTCATTGGCAGAAAAACCAAATGGATCTCTGGACAGTATTACTTTTAGTTGCGTTGATGACCGGCATTATGGGCTGGTTCGTTACACCGTTCTGCAGCGGCATCATATACGTCTGCATGATGCTAGACGGTGACCCGATCGACTGGGGTCTGGAAGTAGCCTTTACTCTGGCGGTTCCTTTCGCCTGGGTGTTTGCGGTTATGGAAATCATCCTTTTATATCGTCTCTAATTGCTTGTTGCGAAGCCGTAATCCTTATTGAGAAAATTGTCAAAATTCCCAGGGCTGTCCACCTGAGTAAGTAAGCGAGTATGCTTACGGAAATTTTCCAAGCGGCCGGACGATGGTAGCGACTTTCACTGCTGAAGAAATCCTGGAAATAACCACTGGGCGCCTTGCCCAGGGAATGATGCCGGACGAATCAGATGCTGCTGAACTTTGCATCGACACACGAGAGATCAAAGAAGGCTCATGGTTTGTGGCTTTACGCGGGGATCGCTTTGACGGTCACGATTTTCTCGGCGACGCATTTTCGGCTGGAGCCATGGGTTGCATAGTCAGCGAACGAGGAAGTTATCCGATAGCCGGTTCGTCCTTCCCGCTTATAGCCGTGGACGACACCCTTATGGCGCTGAAGAGTCTGGCGCGCAATTGGCGCCGGCGTCTCAATCCCACAGTCGTGGCCATTACAGGCCGGAAGCAACAGCCGTTTGGTATCGTTACCCAGCTTATGGCCAGAGTGATGAGTTCTAACTTCGGCGAGCAACTTCACTTTTTGCCACCAACTGCGGTGCTGCCGGCAGGAGAAGCGTTGATATGTTTGCTTTCAATGGACGAGACATCGCGCTATTGCCTCTTTGAATTGACGCCGCGCTCGATGGAAGAACTGTCATTGTTTTGTTCGGCGCTTACGCCCAACATTCTCGTGATTACCGACGAAGGTTATCGCGACCTCAAAGCAGGCGCTGCCGGCGGTGATGCCATCGAAGCGCTGGGAGAGGTGCTTGCCAATATGGATACCCGTCGAAGATTGGCTATTGCTGAAGATCCTCCGGGCTCAGAACTGCAAAAGTTTGTTCCATACTTTCCCGGGCGCCTGGAGGTGTTTTCCCGGTCTCAACCGATTCCTGTTCCCAGCAGTGTTTTGATGGAAAACAGCGAATTAGAGCAGCACCTGTGGTGCGTTTTCACTGCGGCGCGCGAAATGGGATTGGAAGAAGCTGAGGTTTTGTCGCTGCTTTCTATGGAAAACGCATAGATACGGCAGGGAGCCGCATGCGCCTCCCCTGTGAAAGATTGTTTTCGTATTGCCTATGCGTTTTGCTGCGTGAGCAAGCGGCGATTGCGTGAGGCAAACAGATAGCACTGTTTTGTAACCCACATCGTGCCCGGCAAAATGTAGAAAACAGCAGCCAATTTGCCCAGAGGCAAGTGTTTCAAAATCAGTGGAATCGCCTCAGGACCTGACCAGCGATTGCCCTCTTCATCGATCAGCATCAGGCTCCACGGCGAGCTGTCCAGCTCGTGGACGAGGCGCTGAGCGCGCGGATTTCTCGAATCTCGGTCGACAAAAGTGAATACGTGCTCGCGATCCCACCACTTGACCAGCGAGCTGAATCTGTGCACCATTGGGCATCTTTCATCACAGACGATGGTGAAAGACAACAAAGATGTTGGGCTTTGAATGGCTACGCTTTCCATTGTTCGCTCGCCTTTCTTGAAATGGGTTTTGGACAGAATCTCGAAAAAAAGACTCTTGATGACTAGATTTGAGTTGCTTAATTTTAGCAGAGAGTTGAACATATTTGATACCAGATTTCGGAAAAAGATTTGTCGGTCTTCCTCTTGAATGGCTGACTAAAACGCCGATGCCACGCGGGATTTCAAGTGATCCCCCAAAATAAACCGATGCGGTGAGCTTGACTACTATGTACGATCAGCCACAAATCTTGAACTTTGCAAACCGATACTGTATGAGCGTTTTCTATTTGATGTTTTTATGGCGCGTGATACCTTGTTGTCAGGGAACCTATCGGCGCAAGACGCGCCTTACACGTGAGAGTTCCAACCAATGGAGCAAGAGCTATGAAGTCCGCAAAAAACAGACTGAGCAATTTCGTAAGCTCCACTGCCGGTGACGGGAGTGCCGAATACGGCACGATCATGACCTATTCGGTAATCGCCATCGCTCTGGTGATCATGATTTTCAACGCTGCGCAATCGGGATTGATTGCCGCTTTGACTGATGATGCAGTCGCACGTGCGCACTGGGTTGCAGCCAAACAAGCCGGCACCTGGAATTAGAGTTTTTGCAATTTGAAACTTGAGTGGCGCACAATTGCGGTGCCACTGGGGTTATTCACCAAGCTATTATATGCGGTAATATCAATGCCGCCAAAAATGAAGGGTCCTGCAGTCAGTGCGCATCTTTCGATACTCACTGAAAGCAGAACCCCTCGAAGCTCAGGCGTTTGCCTGTGCAACTGTCTCGGCTTTACCGATCGCGAACGCGCGTGCACTGACCGCCAGACATGGCGTCCAGCTCCGCGATGCGCTTTTCGACGGACGGGTGGTGTTCACCCAGTCCGCGCCACCAACGGCCAAGGCGAGCGCTCAGGCTGTTGTCTGCACCGCTCTCATCGTCCTCGTCAAACGCGTTGACGATAAAGAGAGGCTTCATGCCGCGGGTGAGCGTGATGAGCCTGAGGTCACGACGCTGACGCATCATGAAATTGCGGATCTTCTGCAGCGCCGAGGAGAGCGCGCAGGGGTCATTCGTCCACTGAGCGGCCAGAACGTCGGCAGCGCTTTCGCGGCAGCGGCTGACGAATAGCGCCAGGAACTTGGTGAGAATGCTGATCACGTAGAACAGCAAGAGCATCATGATGAAACCGGCAACGCCGCCATCAGGCATGAAGAACCGCTTCTTGTCCTTGTTCACCTTGTCCGACAGCTTGTCGAGCAAAGGCGCTTCACCGCCGGAGAACACGCCGCGGAAGAGTCCGGGCAGTCCGGCAGACAGAACGATGGCGAACAGCGAGCCCATCACAGCCATGAACGACCCGATAGAAACGTCGCGGCACTTCACGTGCGCGAGTTCATGGGCGAGCACGGCTTTGAGCTCGGCGTCGGTAAGGTCGAGGTGCAGCAACCCTTCGGTTGCGGCAATGAAGCTGTGTGCCGGATCGCGACCCGTCGCAAAAGCGTTGGGCATCGGGATCGGCGAGATGTAGACGGGCGGCTTGACCTTGAGGCCGGTAACCGGATACAGCTCGTCTACCAGACGCACAAGGCGCTGGTGATCGGGATTGTGCGCGTTTGGCTCGCGACACTTCATCAGCTTCAGAACAAGCGTGCCGCTGTGATACCAGCTGAATACCGGTACCAGCGACCACGCGCCGAGAAGCACAACTCCCCATGTGTAGCTCAGCCCGAAGTAAATCAGGGCGGAGACAGCAAGCACGGAAATCAGAGTTATGCCAAAGATAGTCTTGAACCAGGTCGACGCAAGGCGGCGCTTCGTAGCGGCGGCGTCGAACCCGTGAGGATGTTTGTGTGGCATCTCACGACTCCTTCAGTTTTTTTGCATTTCGAACCGCGCCGCTCTTGGTTAAGATGCAGCAACGGTGCGGGAGGTAGGTATTTCCAGTCAGAGAAAATCCGGCCTACAACTCCCGCACGCAGCTATGCATGTGAGATTCGAGAACTAAGCCGGGAAACGGAAGATATAGCTTTGAGGGCTAGATACCTGGAAGAAGAAAAGAAAGGGTGAAACGGAAGAACACTAATCCAGTCATGACACCAGTTTCTAGAAGACATTCAAAACAGTAATCATGAAACGCGCGGTTACACCTCGCACGGCTAATGTAGTCAAGGCTTCGCGGCTAGCGAATTGGTTGAGTGGCTGGACGTCAAGCGCTCTACTGCTTCGTGCTTTTCGCAGTTTTCATGTCTTTGCTACCACCGCAACAACCCACTTTTGTTACCGCCCTTCTCTTGACTATTTGCTGTTAGTGCAGAGGAGCGTTCCACTTTAGTCTTATACTGTCCGCATGAAAATCGTCCTTTCATTTCCTGGAAAAAAAGCAGTCTTATTGGGTTGCCTTATTGGCTCCGTTTTAGGCTTTCTAGTTGGTGGCGGATGGCGCATCGTTGCCGATTACAGCGAATGGCACTCGGAGATTTTCATGCACGCAAACGGCGTGGAGGAATATCTATCTTTCCTCAATTGGTGCGCAGGCGGACCGGCATTGGCTGCGCTTATCGGTGCCGCTGCAGGGTTCGGACTTTCATTTGTCATTGGAAAATCGCAATCTGAAAACAGCGCTTAGTTGGCTTTCTCCCTGGCTGCTTTGATAATTTTGAGTTGTTTTGTCACGTGCGCAATCTGGTTTGGATCGGGGTTGAAAGACAGAATTAGCGCCCCATTAGCGTCACCGTCTTTCCAATGTTTTGCGATATTGTTCCAGACACCGGCTGAAAAACCAGCATTTTTGTGATTTTCCAGATGCTCGATTATGTTTGACATATAGGCTGCAACGAACATTGGCGCATCCCCGGGACGTTCCACTGCTCGCAGCGGGTCGTCCTTGTACTGTCCAAGCTGTTTCGGAAATTGTTCAAGCAATTTGCGAACATTACGAATTTGCATCTGAGCGGGTCCAATGGAATAAGTGTCATCGTGCAGGATGTCTAGATTTCCGTGAATACGAACGTAGTTGTCCTGACCAACATCTCCCAATTGCTTGTAGTAATACTGTTCATTGCGCATCATCGCTGCAATCAAGTCAGGGTCAATGTGACCAGGTCCTTCGCCCATGCGAATCCTGACATTTTCAAAAGGCATCACTGCAGCCGCACACGCCGGATACGACACAAAATCATCTTCGCGTCCACGATGCGGATGCCAGTAGTCTCCTCCCTTCGGCGGCTCCTCGCGAACCTGTAAGTCAGCATCTTTAGCAGTGGCTTCGCCGTATTTGGCTGCGCGCTCAATACTTTGTACAGTTTTTTTCGTGCTTTTTTCCGCGTTTTTCAGCTGATTTCCTGCCCATTCGCGGGGGGCCCACGCGATAGTGTCTTCGGTCGAAACATCACTCTGGATATCTTTATACTGCTGCATTTGCTCAAGATTCGGAGCTGCGGACGTAAGGTTTGATGCGATCAATACTTGATCGGTGACCGGTTTTTGCAGCTCTGCAAGCGCTTCTTGACCTTTTTGCGTCATGTAATCGATCGAGATTTTTGCCTGAATGTTTTCCGCCTCTTCCGGTGTCTTCGCGTCTGCCATGGCTGTTGAAAGCGCCAGGACATAAGAATCGCTTGGTTTGTATTCTGCACCTTGGGGTGCAATTTGTAGTTGCTCAGCGGGCTTTGAAGACTCGTGCCAGGCTTCTACACCTTTGCTTTCAAGGGCATAAGGTCCTCGCCTGGCCATTAAATCTGCCATGTCTTGCGCTTTGGCTAGTGCTTCGTCTTTTTCGTTGCCAGCGGGCAATGTTTGCGCCAGATCAAATTTCTTAAGCACTGTCTGCGCCCATGGATAGCCGGTTTGCCTGCAAGCTAATTTTCTTAACTCCGCGAGTGAGATACTGTCTTGCGGTTTCAGGGCGGCAATTTCTTTTTCGGTCTTTGGGTCGTCTCTTGAAGTAACAACTTTGCCGTCCGACACAATCCTGATGCTTTCTTTCTTGTTGTCGCCGCCTGCGCTGCCATCGTGCTTGTTTTGATTGAGATCTTGTGCTGCTCTGACTTGCCCAGCTTCAGCGTTACGGGCATCCTGTGCATCAGGAGTACTGAGCGTCTTTCTTTCGGCGCCTTGTTCGACTGGTTGAGATTTCTCAGTTTGTTCTTCCGGCATAAGAACATTCTTCCCCTAATTGGAGAAACTGCCAAGGTCGGATCTTATTCGGAAATCATGGGGTCTTTTTTGCAGCCGCAACGACTCCTCATCGACCAGCGGTAACGATAGGCTGTACAGGTGCGACGAATGCTTCATCGGCACTGACTCTGGCTGCGCTGAAGAATTCAGGCGTAAGACCATTGTTGTGATAGTCGCCTACCAGTTTGCCTTGCTCTACCAGAGTTGGCTTGTTGAGGTTGTTGATGCGTTGGTACGAGCTAACCAAGTCCGAGTTGGTGAAATACTTCTCGACCAATTTTCCGAAGTTTTGCGATGGAACGTTACCGAGCGAAGCCAGATAACGTGGGTCGACGTACATACCGCCTTTTTCGAGTCTGCCCACAATGCGCTTCATTGCCTCGGTTGGAGGAATATCAACGAGTGAGAGATCGATTGTATAGCCCATGTCGTGTGCTTTCTGAATCAATTTTTCAAGGTGCTCGGTACCCGCTCCCACCGCAGGAATGACGAGGTTGTCGCCGCGTTCCATTGCTTTTGCAATCATTGGAGCTTCGATTTCGTTTGCTTCTCTGGCAAGCGCGGCAGCTCCAATACCATCTTTCCAGTCATCAACGAACAGCGGTTTTACATCGTCTGCATCCATGATCATGCCGTGCATTTTTGCTGCGACTTCATTAGCCACAGTGCTCTTTCCTGAGCCGCTCAGACCAAGAATGATGTGCAAGGTCTTGCCTTGTTCTGGCTTGTACAGTTCATTCAAGCGAGCCCATTCTGATTCCTGAATTCGTTGACGCAGAAGGATTCTTTCCGGTGTGTCGATCAAGTGAGTGCTGGGCGTCGTATCCGACAATTCTTGAGCGAGTCTCAATTGCGGATTTTGGTTGAGCAGGTTTTCGTAGCTTTCCAGGGTGGGCAGGGCGTTAACTTGGTCGATGTCGCCGTACGGGTACGTGCGAGTCACGATTCTCATCTTGGCGCCATCGAGTACCGTTTGGGATTCTTTCACCAGGCGGCCGGCGACGTAGGTTCGCTCTGTTCCCTTCGAAATGTCAGTGATGATCAAAGAATTGCCATCACGGATAATTTCGCCGTTTGCCCAAGGTTGAATTCGTTGATTTCCGTTGACGATTTCAGCACCGGTCGCTTTGGGCATGGAAAGCGGTTCTCTCTCCAATACTCCCGGCGTGGCCAGTGAGAATTGATCGACGAATTTTTGTTTTGAAAGTATTTCCTGCGAGCCGTCCGCTCTGGTTATCAGGTAGTCGCCGGGTTCGCCTGATGTGACCCCAGCAGACTTGGACCAGACTTGAGCTTCGTTATCCAAAACTTGCGCAACTGTGATGCTTGTGCGCCCGTATTCGTTCAAACCAGGCAGCGGCACGTAGTTGGCTTGGAAGTAATCTCCAGGAATTACATATGGGGCCTGACCTTTGGGCATGGCCAAATAGTCGCCGGCGTTGACCGTCATTGGTGCCGTTCCGGGAGCGGCATCGGGATTGATAAAGGGACCAGACTCTGTAAGCAATTTGGCTTGGATAGTCATTGCCTTTATGTAATTTTGGGCCGGGCTATCTACTGTCAGTGGGACTGGCGCATAGTTAGCATCGAAGAATGTCTTGCTGACGACGTATTGTTCGCCTTCAGCGCCTGTTACCAGCCAGTCACCTTTTTTGCCTGTGCCAACGCCTTCCAGCGTGTTGACCGCAGTGTCTGCGTTGAGCTGTTGAGCTCGGGTGATCGCGGATTTGCGATATTCGCCAGGGCGTCCGGGAATTTCTTCGTAGGTTTTTGCAAAGATGTCCGGTTTGACTGAAGAAATCGTGTTGTTTGGCTGCGTAACGCGCAGGTCGCCGGCCTCAGCGTGCATCGTCGAGCCGTTGGAATTGACCCAATCAAAAGGCTCTTTGGCTACTTCAGCCTGGACGACGGCTGTTTTGCGAAACTCGAAGATTGGACTTGCATCTGCCGTTTCGATGGTGCGGTACAACTGATTGAATTCTTTAGATGCAATGATGTAGCGCTCGCCTTTCGGACCAGTCACCATCCAGTCGCCCTTTCTGCCCACTCCCATTCCTTCTAGCGTAGGAATAGCTACGTCGGCTTCCAGTTGCTGTGCGTTAGTGATGGCGGATTTGAAAAACTCGCCTGGTTTGCCGGGGACAGGTGAATATGTCTCTCCAAAGATTTCCTTTGTCACCGAGCTGATTTGCCCGTTCGGCTGCGTGACCTTGATGCTGCCTGCTTCACCTACCATTGGCTGACCTTGCCAATCTGTCCACGGGAAAGACTCTTCAGCAACCTCAGCCTTTACTGGTGCGGTTTTTTGAAACTTGAATGAGGAAGAAGCGGGCGGTAATTCACCGTTTGTGTAGAAGCGGAACTGGTTGCCGGCGGCATCCAAGTACATGCCGTCTTTGACCAGGGCGAACTGTCTTGCGTTGCCTTTGCCATCGAGAATATTGACGTAACCGGAGCCGTCTTCATAAACCCTCTCAAGCGAATTGCCGTTGCGCCTCATGATGCTGCCGTCTTCAAGCTGTGTTTGCCATGGTCCTGGCGTGTCGTTTGTAAGTACGGTGCCGTTATCGAGCGTGGCTGTCCATTCACCACCGGTGTTCACGTCAAACTTGGCTTTGGGCACGTCCGAAGCAGCACCTGTCAGAGATGAAACCAGCGGAGCTACCTTTCCAACTGCTTTAAACGCACCGGCAATACCGCCACCAAATGCGGCACCAGTGATAAATGCTTGAGGAAGATTGGCTGCGTCGAAGTTTCCGTTGGCCAGCTCGACTCCACCTTCCAGAGCCACATTGGTGGTTCCACCCAGGGCTGCCCAGCTTCCCATCTCTCTGGCTGCGCTGGTGACATTGTTCATCAGTGTGCGGGCTGCTTGTTCTCCGATTTTGACGCCTGTTTCATTGAATGTCGCCATTAATACAGGCACGAGAGTGGCAGGATCAGTGCCGGGAGCGGCAACTTTCGTGGCCAGGGATTCCAGCGCTTCTCTGGTGATTGGTTGCCCTGTGAGCAATGCGCGTCCGGCCAAATTGTTGACTTCCTTTTGAAGAATGGCTTCGGAGCCTTCTTTGATGCCCTGCTTGAGGGCCTGACCACCGACATTCATGAAAGTCGACGCTGCTGTAGCGCCAACGCCCTTCAGCGCCATGATCGTTTCCGGTCCCAGAACGCTCAAACTACCGGTGAGAGCGCCAATCGCTCCGTCTTTCAAAACATTGCCGAGAGACAAGTCATAGTCTTCGCCTTGAACGGCTTTCTTCAGAGCAATGCGACCTGCTGCGGCAACCGCTGCAGCGGCAAGCAATGCCGGAACAGCCAGACCGCCTGTGGCAACCGCCAGTCCGACACCGCCGACTATGACTGCTGCTTGATAAAGTTTTTCAGCGAATTGCTCTTTCGAGGCGCTGTAATCCTCCAGAGCTTCTTGGAAAAGCTGGTTGGCCTTTTGTTGGAGTTCTTGCGGGAGCGCTTCGAAGCGTGCAGAGAAGTCCTGCAGGAGCGCACCTTGATTGCCCAGAGTTCTCTCGAGAGTCAAGTCACTGCCGTCAGCAGTGAAGCCGCTCAAGCTGCGCAAGCCGGTTTCGAGATTGTCGTAGAAAGCTTGCCTGCCGTCTGAGCTACCCACTGCCAGCAATTGTTCGTAAGTTTCACGATCTGCAGGCTCGACTTTAGCGAGAAAATCACCTTCAACCGAGGTTCCGAATGAAGCTGTGTAGTCTTCTTTCAGTTCTTGAAGCGCTTCATCGGACAGCCCTCGGAGATCGCCCTGGAGGTTTGTATAGTGCGAACCTTCTGCGATTACAGCGGCGCGCATCTTATCGTTGAGATACATTTGTCCGGCTTGGGCGGCGATAGTTTCGATGAGCTGATTTTCTTCAGTGCTTATCTTGCCGGAAGCCAACAAGCCTGCGCGCTCTTGAGCAGTAGCATTGCCTGCTTGTGCGTAGAAGCTTTCATCCTTGATGTGCATGTCTGCCTTTAGTGAAAGGGACAGAGCGCCGTTCTGCCAAAGGTCGCCGAATGCAGTTTCTTTGATTTCTTCGAATTGATATTGTTGAGGACGGTACACACCCGTGTCGGTCATCGCTTTTTCAATCGACGCCTCAATAGTTGCTTTGATTGTGCGATCATCAGCGCTGAGTGAGGCTGCATCGCCGAGAAGTCTTATGCGCAGCGACGGATCTTCTTGCAACAGTTTTTCAATGTCGCTGATGGTGGTGTCTGCGTCGGCATTATTCATCGCATTGGCGAATACTTTCTCGACTGGTCCTTCCACTGCTGCATGACCTGTTTCTGCCACTTGCTTGAGCAAAGATTGGAGATATTTCTTTTGGTTTTCATCAAGGTTTTGACTGACGAAATTGTCGATTTGATCTCTGCTGGCTGCATTGCTCATATAGTCTTGAGCTTGAGCATCGGTCATTGATGTAATCGCCTTAGCGATCGCGTTTGTGTCGTAAGTGGTTGAGAAGAACCAACCATCTTGTCTGCTTTGCTCGATAACTTCGAAAAGAGTGCGTTTTATGCTTTGTGATTCTTCGAAGCTGCCTGCATTTGCTTTGGCCTGGAGCATGTCCATAAACTTCGAGCGCTCGTTTTCGTCTGCATATTTGCTGACGAGTGACTCGATTTGACTGCGCAATGCCGGTCCGGTAGTAGTGTCGGCCAATTTCGCCCAGTCTTCTTTGGAGATTTCTTCCAGAGCAGCAAAGCGGTCGCCGGCTGTTTGTCCGGCAATAATATCGGAGACAAAATTATCATTGCCGAAAGCTAGTTTTGCTTCAAGCAATGCGCGTTCGCGCGCATCGCCGGCGCCTTCGAATGCTTTTTGCGTGAGGTTGTAAAATTCGAGCGCTGCCTTTTCTTCTTCGTTGGCAGGTGTTGTACCAGCCTGTGCAAGTTCAAATCCTTTATTGAAAGCTTGTCTCTCGGCATCCGTCGCGCCTTCGACTGCATGAGCGATATTTTCTTTGTTGTCGAACCAGCCAAACAGGCTGCCGGTATTGTTCAAGGCGATTGTGGAAAGTGAAACGGTGCCGTCACGCACCAGGTCCATTGCTACATTCAAGTCCTGGTTGTCGTCTTTTGCATCGAGCGAACCGAAAAGACCGCCAATTGTCATTGCAGGAACAATCGCAAGGGGCATCGTTGCAAAGTTGTATGGATTGCTAGTGAATTCGAGGGCCAGCTTGTCCAGGAAGTTCTGGTTGGATTGCAATGATTCTCTGGCTTCTTGCGCAGCAGGTGATTCACCGCGCAAGGCAATCGACAAATAGTCGAGATTGTGTTTTTCAACAGCGAAGTTCGCCAGAGACGCCAGTTGGTCGGCGTTGCGCGCATCTGTGGGCACACGCATCACGGACACTACTTCCATAGCATCGCCTGAGACTCCGTATGACATGAGTGCGTGGGAAACGCTCATGCCGTATTGACTTAGGAAATCAGCTTCGAGCTGCGCCATTTGAGTCGAATTCAAGGTCGCAAATGTTTCAATAACTCGTCTTTCGCCATCCGCTCTGTCGTTATCGATGGCGTTAAGTGAAACCATCAAATTGCCGGCATCATTGGTGCGATTGTCGGCGGCGTTGAGCATGGACTCGGCCTTGCGCCAATCGTCGTTTCCGAAGATCACTGCCAGGTCATCTCTCATCGAGCTTTTTGCTGTGTTGTCGCCGGTCGAGAGGTAAGCAGCTTCCAGCGCTTTGCGATCGGCTTCGCTCATCGTGGAAAGGGCGGAAAACACTCCATCTTTGTCGGGGTTTGCCGTCCAGAGAAAACCAGTCTGATGAATCTCGTCGTACAGTTTGTCGGCGTACTGAGAGATGGTTTGGTCGTTCAATTGTTGTATAGGCTTCGCCGTTGCATCAGCAGCAACTTCGATGGTCATATCAGCGAGCAATTCGCTGGAGGTATCGGGTCTTGTGTCGTTGACTTGATTGTCGGAATCAGCCAGATCTATTTCGGAATATGCAGCGCTTCCTTGTGCTGTTTGATCCGTTGATTCGGTGCTCTCTACTGCTTGACCTTTTCCACTGGTTGCATCAGTCGTCATATTGTTAGTTCCTTTAGAAACGATCTCGAGACGAGATTCAGGTGCACTCAAGCAGAGGTCCTTACAGGAAGAACCTTCGGAACTTGTTATGCGTATCGCAGGGGGGGGGATTCCGGGCAGCGGCTAGACTTTTGCCGCACTATATTTATGACTCATCGGCATGACATTCGTTTGACGAAGGCAGGTACAATGAGGCGGCTTTGTTGTCTGTAATTTACGCCGCAAGACATAAAAAATGCGTGAGAAAGAATCGACCCGCTTTCAGCTTGGTTTTCGAAATGCCAAATTAGCCGCCCCTTTACTCTGCTGGCGCCCAAAACTCGCACCAGTGGGACCTGTGGCTACTGAGCCTGGAGAATCACTACTATCTACTTATCTTTCTTATGAACTTTCTTTCCGCCGCAGCAATCTCCCTTTTTGCCCATCGGCTTGCTCTTATTGTCCGAAGTGCCCGTGAAGGGATCGATGATCGGTTTTGTTTCGTTGGGGTGTTCGAATGCAGTCGGGCCGGCTCCTGGTGCCCAAAGGCGTTTCTTCCAGTACTTCTTGACGGCGTCACTCGGCTGCTCGTAAAACGGATAGTGCGGTCCCCAGTTCAAATCGATTGCTTTCTGAATCTCAGCAACTGATGCGCCTTTTCGATGCATTTTGAAGGCCATCATTATTTCGCCCTTGCAGTAGTCACAATCTACGCTGTGGTCGCATGTATAGCAGTCGAGAAGAGACGTATGCTCGTCGGTGTAGTCGCAGCCGCAATAGCAAAACAGCTTTTGAGCCAGGGCAGGAATTTCTTTTGCCGCCATGTATGCCATTTTTACGCGCCCGATGAAATCCGGCCGCATCAAAACTTTCGCTGAGAGTTCCTTTGAATCTGTCTTTTCACCGGGAATTTCAACGGCAGTCTTATCGCCAGGCTGTTCAGGTTTTTCCGAATTTGCACTGGTCGGCTGAGTTTTCTCGGTAGTTCCGGTAGTCGTCGTGGTTGCTTCCGTTGTTGTTTTGGTATCCGCTGTTTTCGTATCCGGCCCTTGCGAGCAACCGAACAGCAAAACTGAAATGGCGATCATCAGCCATGGTTTTGCGGCAGGTTTCAAAATCTGTGAAGAAAAGCTCAAATCAACAGCCCAATAGGAACGTTCGAGTCAAAGACTACATAAGACTAATTTGTAACACACCTCGTACCGGTTAGGTTCTGCGGGGCTTTTGAGGTTGTAATTTGGTATGATCACCCCTCTGGGCTCACTCGGTCGGATCATGCTGGACTTTGATGTCGTAGTAATCGGTGGAGGACATGCTGGCGTTGAGGCTGCAAATGCGGCATCACGTCTGGGTCTCAGCACGCTCATGCTGGCCGTCAATCTGGACACGATTGGCGCGATGCCCTGCAATCCTGCTGTTGGCGGTCCCGGCAAATCGCATCTTGTTAAGGAAATTGATGCTTTGGGCGGCGTAATGGGCATTGCTGCCGACGCTACTTACCTGCAAATGCGTGTTTTGAACTCCAGCCGTGGACCTGCAGTGCAGTCGCTGCGCGCGCAAAGCGACAAGCGCGAGTATTCCGCATGGATGAAGTGCTTTATGGAGTCCTTGCCTAATGTCACTTTGCGGCAAGGCATGGTCAAATCACTTATTGTGGAAAACGGCAAGATCGCTGGCGTTGAGCTGGCGTTTGGCGATCGCATCAAAGCAAAGGCGGTTGTTCTTTGCGCTGGAACCTTCCTGGAAGGAACTATTTGGATCGGCAAGGAAACAATGCCTGCCGGACGCGCCGGTGAGTTTCCCGCAGTCGGCCTCTCGTCCATGCTCAAGGCAATGGGCTTCCGTATGCCGCGTCTGAAGACTGGAACACCTCCGCGCATCGATGGGCGCACGATCGACTATTCTCAACTTCCGGAAGTGCCGGGCGACGATGCTCTGCAATTCTTCTCTTTCCTCGACGGACGACCAGTTCTCCCGCAAGTGCCATGCCACCAGACGAGAACCACCGAGCGCACGCACGAACTGATCAATGCAAATCTGCACGAATCGCCGATGTATTCCGGACTGATCGACGCAAAAGGTCCACGATACTGTCCTTCGATTGAAGACAAGATCGTGCGCTTTGCCGACAAAGACAGCCATTCGTTATTTTTGGAACCGGAAGGGCGCTCGACTTATGAGGTTTACCTGCAAGGTTGTTCGACCAGTCTGCCGGTGCACATTCAGCACGAAATCGTGGCCTCCCTGCCTGGTCTCGAAAACGCAGTTATGGTACGCCCCGCCTATGCAGTCGAGTATGACTATTTGCCTGCCGTTCAGTTTAATCACACTCTGATGATGAAGGACCTGCCCGGATTTTTCGCTGCCGGACAGATGCTTGGCACGAGCGGCTACGAAGAAGCCGCCGCACAGGGTATCGTCGCCGGTATCAACGCCGCACTTTATGTCAAGCAATTGGAACCCTTTGTTCTCTCACGTTCGTCCAGCTACACAGGCACTTTGATCGACGATCTGGTTTCCAAAGAAATCGGCGAGCCTTATCGCATGATGACTTCACGCTCTGAATATCGTCTGCTCCTGCGCCAGGACAATGCCGATCAACGACTGACGCCGCTCGGCCGCGAGCTTGGCATGGTTGACGATCATCGCTGGCAGCTGTTCGAGCGCAAGCAAAACGGCATGAAGGTTGAGCGCAAGCGTTTGAAAGAAACGCGCGTTCATCCGTCGGCTGAGTGGGAAACCGCTCTGGCTCCGCTTGATGAGAAGCTGAAACAGGCGATGACCCTGGAAGAAATTTTGCGCCGACCCAAAGTTCCCTACTCACTAGTGGAACAACTCGTGCCTGCCGATCCTGAAAACGGATTTGAATGGCCGCTTGAGGTTGAAACCGAGGTCAAATACGAAGGTTATATCGCGCGTCAAAAACATCAAGTTGAGCAAGCCGAAAAACTCGATGGCGTGAAGATGCCCGCGGACATCGACTACATGGCGGTCGAAAACCTGTCCAAGGAAGCTCGGGAAAAACTCAGCCGCATTCGCCCTGAAACTCTCGGTCAAGCTTCGCGCATGGGTGGTGTTTCACCAGCCGATATTTCTGTTTTGCTGATCATTTTGGAAGCACGCCGCCGCTCGCGAAAGGGTGGAAAGCATAGCGCGGCTCCAATTGAAGTGTAGGGGCGATGCCATGCATCGCCCGGCGCAGCAAATCATTGTAGGGGCGACGCCATGCATCGCCCGATGCAGCAAATCATTGTAGGGGCGATGCCGTGCATCGCCCGGCGCGGCAAATCTTGGAGGTCTTTCGCATGATATCTCGTCCTCTGGTTCCACCTTTCACTTTGGAAACTGCTATAGCCAAGGTTCGCGCCGCCGAAGATGCCTGGAATACGCGCGATCCTCAAAAGGTATCACTAGCGTACACAGAGGATAGTTTTTGGAATTCTTGCTCGCACTACTTCGCTTTCTTAAGCAGCTCAGACGTCTTTTCACCGACGACGTGCGGATATGGTCCTCCATAGCCACGTTTCCACTGGTGCTGAAGATCATCCCATTTCACTTCGTAGTAGCGTCCCCAGGATTGCACTGTGAGCTTAGTACCATCTGCGGTATCTTTGATGCCAGTCACAACAATCCAGTGGGCCTCGGTGGATCCTGTCATGTGCATGATGGCCACTGGTTTGTTGTCTTTAATGTGACCTCTCAAGACTTTCAGAGGATCACCTTGCTCGATGCTGCGAGAATGGAACGTTTCACCTGTCAATTCGGTGCAATTCTCCGCGAATTTGTCGCAACGCATGCCCGGACCCCAGCTTCTACGGCTCCATGTATCAATGTCGCCGGGAGACTTCTCCACTCCGTAGAATCGCAGCATATTGCTGACGCCGGTTATGCCGCACTTTCCGTCCATTTTTGTAGATTCGGGATGATTGTGAACATCCGGAAGTTTTGCATTGGGTTTTGCAATCTCGGTCATCGGCACACCCTGTTTCTTCTCTTTGTCGGAATGTGCACCAATCGGAATTGTCCAACCGCTTTCTTTGATTGGGCCGATGTCCAGGAACTGTGCGGCGGGGAAGCCGAGTCCTTTGATTTCTGGTTGGCGAATAATGTGCTGGTAATTGATGTGATCGGTGCGTGAGACAACATCACAGAAATTCAGCGCTAAATCTGTTTTGACGGCCGGATTCAAAGGCACGTCAAAGTGGTGGTCGTAGATTCTACTCATTTTGCAGATCCTTATTCCGTAGGTGGGAACACCGGATCCGGCGGTAGCTTTTCCTTAAGCCTTACTCGGCGCAGCTAGGGATTCTCAACCGTCTGGATGCGGTGAAAATCGGGGGGCGATGTCGTGGGGTGAACATCGGAAAATCTGCGTTGTCACAGTAAACGTAACTCCGGCTTGTTGCAAATTGTTTGCAGGCAGAATCGAAGCTCTTGCACAGAGCATAGTCCGCTATAGAATGCTGCCCTGGGTATACAAAGGATGGCTTGTTGACGAGTCGCCCGGCGTTTTTGCCGCTATACGCGAAATAAGAAGTACAGCTCTACTGCCGTAATGATCAAACCAAGCGGAACAATGACCGCAGCCATGCAAGTTTCGAAGCTGAGCTTCATCTCGGCGCCTTCCGCTTCGTCCAAAAACCAGAGGAGTCCATTCACGAAAGCCATGTGTCCATGCCCAAAAGCAAAGATCATGATCAACAGGATGCAAAAAATTTCTAACATGCTTTCACCTATGATCGTTTTCCGTAAGCGCTTTGCATTTCGCGAGCGGGTGGATGAAGAGAAATAGTGGGTTCGCATGGCTTCGTATGAGGTGCCGCATCAGAAGTGCCCCAATAGTTTGGTCCCACTTTTTTGGTCAGCCTGAACACATAGCTTGTTGTGATGCCGCATTGAAGCGCCGACATCAGCAACGCCCCAACCACTACGAATATTATGTAGGCACAATCTACAAGAAAATTGTCAGTATGCATTTCGATCACTCTCGTCTAATTCAACCCTCATACACCAATGAGAAACTTGTTCGGCAGTTCCTGGATGGTATTGATCAACTGGGAAGTTTTTGGGGAGGACGCGGAGAATTCTACGTATAGACACGCAAAGGCGCTGTCTCGCTACGATCTCTAAGCTCTATCGTTTGATCACTTCGACCGAACAGTCCGAGCGTTCTGCAATTGCTTCCGAGACGCTGCCGATCAGCACTCGATCGACCCAGCCTTTGCCCTTGCAGCCGCTCACGATCAGATCGGCATTCCAATGTTTCGCAGCGTCCACGACTACTTCTCTAGGATCACCTTGCAAGATTTCGAATGAAACCGTTGCCTGCGGCAGCTTTGTGCTAAGCAGGTCGCAGACTTGCTTTAGATGAACCTTCGCATCGGCGATTTGTTTGTTTCGGAAGGTTTCCAGCGCTTGTATTTCGTGCGTATCTTGCGCTTCATTCATGTATTCAACCAGCGTAGGGACGGCGGTTGCGCACATGATTATGGTTCCGTCTTTCCAGGGGCGAGAGCCTATTCTTTCGACGACGTGGTCGGAAAAGGGTGAATCATCGAGGGCCAGGAAAACTCTTATTTCTCCCTCCTTGGCTGGTGGGTGGCGGCGCACCACGCGCACGGAGCATGAAGCGGCAATTACTAGTGAGTGCGAAACTGCGCCCATCATGACCTTTTTAATTCCTCGCAATCCGCGCGAGCCGACGATCAGCATGTCGGCAGGCCAGCGCTCGGCGCACTGGAGAATTTCTGACTTCGGGTTTCCCTGGCTGACAGTGCCGGTTATCGTGGTAGTAGCGGGGAAATGTTCTTTGAACTTTTCCACGGCATTATCGACCACTGTTTGAGCTGCGGCGAGCAAGCGCTGCACCGTGGGTGGTGGCGAAAATGAAGTGTCTACGACGCTCAAAATCTGAAATGAAGTGTTGTCCGGCCAGGGCGAGCGAAGAGTCTCGTTGATAGCCGCTTCCGAGTGATCGGAGCCGTCACATGCCAGCAGAATTTTCACGTGTGCACACCTCTTGATTGGAGCGACTTTGGATCAATTCAACTTGGGATTGCCGCAACTGGTGAGGGTGTCAGTCGATACACCAGCGCTGTGGGTTCGGGTCCACAACTCTTGAATTGATCAAGTCCTTCAAACTCAAATTCTTTCCCGGCCCGATGAAGGTCGTCCTTCAGTGTCGAGAGATAGAGTCTGGACGTATGGTCGATCAACCCCAGCGATGTCGTGCAATGAAGCACAACCTTGTTCACATTTGCTGGAATTGTATCGAGAATGGCTCGTGCCTTCAATGTGTTGAAGCAGTGGAAGGTTTCGGAGAGGTAGATGTCCATGACATCGTTTTCTATTGTGGTTTTTCGAATAGGCGACTTGAAGAGCGCATTGACGCCGAGCCCGCTCTTTCTTGCATAGAAAGCCAAGATGAACAGTTGCAAAACCATCCCTGCGGCTATGCCAATCAACAAATCGGAAATCAATGTCACGAAGATTGTAAGAGAGAAGACTGCTAGGTCTCCGGCTCCCAGTTTGTTCATGGCACGCCATTTGTGCGCACCGGCCAGCTTATAACCGATGTGCATCAGAACCGCGGAGAGGGTGGCAATCGGAATCATCCTGATGATTGACCCCGCGAACAGCAAGAAGATGATGAGAAACATTGCATTGTAGAAGTTGACCCAGGCTGTGCGCCCTCCGGAGACTATGCAGGTGGTGCTCTTGATGATCCCGGGAATGATGGTCAAGCCGCCAATCATGCTTGAGCAGATGTTGGCAATGCCCATAGCGAAAAGAGTTCGGTCAGGGTCAGATTTGCGGTGAAACGGATCAATGCGGTCGACCGCTTGTATGGTGGCCAGTGACTCGGTGCCGTCTACGAAAGTGAGCATGAAAACGAAGAGAACGACATGAGGCAGCATGGGCAAGCTTCTTAGCACGTCTTCAAAGTCTGGAAAGACAATTCCGTGTTCCAGCATATTGTCGGGAATTTTGACCAGAAAGTTGGCGTCGAGATGATACAAATGCCCTAGCACTGCGCCCACCACCACAACTGTTAGTTGGGGTGGAATGATCTTGAAGGGTCCGCGTCTTTGTGAGGACAGTTGAAACAAGAGAAGCAAACAGATGACACCTATCGAGAAAACGCTTGGATTGAGGTGATTGGAGATTTCGGAAGGTGTCTCCATCATGATTGCGAAAAAATCGTGTGCATGAAAAGGGCTGCCTACGAAGTTAGGAACCTGTTTTGCAATGATCAGAAATCCGATTGCCGCAAGCATTCCGTGAATTGCTGCCACTGGAAACAGGCGACTGAACTTGGCTGCCTTCAACCATGTCAGTATGATTTGAACGACGCCGGCCATCATGATGACGCATAGAACCATGCGATAGCCGGTGTCCATATTGCCTTTGCCGAGGTCGGTGATGGCGGAGAAAAGAACCGGCGCCAGACCTGCAGCAGGTCCGCAGATTGTGACGTAGGCGCCGCCTAAAAAAGGAAAGACCAATCCGGCGATTATCTCGGAGGTCAGACCGCAAATGGGCGGTGCGCCCGACGCCAGTGCGATACCCAGAGAGAGAGGAACGCTGACCAGAGCTACCACCAGGGCCGCCATCATGTCCTGGCGCCAGTGTTTCAGTCCGGCCAGTCCATTCTGGGGCGCCACCTGCAAGGACGGCGGTCTGGCTTTACTTGCTGTTTCCATTTATAGATATCCTGGGGTGCAAAAAAGGACTGGACGGAGGAGACTGATAATTTCGTCCGAATCTGGCGGTATTCTGGTTGTTTTCGAGTGCTCGGCCTTGTCGCAATCCATCCAGGCCTAATCAAAATGCTAACAACATTTTGTGATCGCCTGGTGATCGATTCATCAAGAGGTTATCAATTTTCCATTGAGTCGATAGCCCTGTCCGTGAACATTGACAATGATTTCCGGCTCGTTGTCACTGTCACCGTGCAGTTTCTTGCGCAGAGTCTTAATGTGGGCTCGCACTGTGTCATCTGAGGTGTCAGGCGAATCCGTCCACAATAGGCGGAGTTGTTCAAGCGAGAAAACTCGCTCAGGATTCTTCAAAAAGACAGTCAGTAATCCGATTTCCTTTTTGCTCAGTTTTACCACCACCCCTGACTTTTTCACTGATAGGGTGACAGGATCAAATTCGATACTGGCACAACGGAGAACCTTTTCTGTCTGCGGTTTGGCCGCGCGCCGCAAAAGAGCGCGCACGCGCGCCAGAAGCTCTCGGGTGAAAAACGGCTTGCCCAGATAATCATCAGCGCCCGCGTCCAGCCCTTTATGAATGTCTTCTGGCGATGTTTTGCCGGTAAGCATGAGCACAAGCGCGTTGCCGCCTTGCTTGCGGTACTCTTTACAAATTTCGACGCCCGGCATGGAAGGCAACATCCAGTCGCAAATGACCAGATCATACGAATAGGAGAGCATGCGGTGCAGACCTTCTTTGCCGTCGTGTGCCGCTTCTGTCGTGTGATTCTCCGACTTCAGCGCCTGCCCAACCAACCGGCAGTGGTCTTCGTCGTCTTCGATAATCAGAATCTTTGCCATTGAAAGTCAGAGCGTTAGAGAGTCTTTTCGAATAGGAATTTGAGCGCCTGGGATGTTAGCCTGAAAATCTATATCCAAAGCCGTGAACATTTTGAATCAGCGAGTCTTCGTCCGGGTGGTCGAGCTTTTTTCGCAAGTTTTTTATGTGCGTGCGAACAGTGTCAGGGGCGGCTTCTTCTTCGGCGACCCAAACGTGATTGAGCAAGTCGTCGAGGCTGAATACGCGATCTTTGTTGCGCATGAAGAATTCCAGAAGAGCAAATTCTTTTACCGTCAATTCCACTGCTGCACCATATTTGGTGACAAGTCGTTTGCCCTCATCAAGCACGAGTCCTTTAGTCTTCATCACTTGTGTCTGGAGTGGTCTTTGCGCTCGAGCGACCAGCGATCTGACTCTGAGGGTAAGTTCTTTCAAGTGAAAAGGTTTTGTCAAATAGTCATCGGCGCCGGAATCGAGCCCCTGTACCTTTTCCGCCGGCAGTGAGCGGCCCGTCAGCATGAGGATTGAAGCGTTTTCGCCAGCCTGCCTCAGCTCTGTAAGAAAGTCTACTCCGCTGCCGTCGGGAAGCCCCCAATCCAAAACGATCAAGTCAAATTTCTTGCCTTGCAAAGCCTGACGCGCGTCGCCGATATTCGAGCAGTTGGTGACGTCATGTCCCTCGTGCTCTATGGCTCGTTTAATTTCAAACGACAGAGTTTCATCATCTTCTATAAGCAATATGTTGGGCATGGCTTGGAGTTTGAGATTTCGGCAACTTGCCTATTCTCGCACACCTGCCATGCCCTCCATTTTCTCCCCGAAGATTGTTACTTGATTTTCTCAAATGACATGAAAGGTAGAAGACCTACTGGCTGCCCCCAAGCAGGGTCGCATGGGGAGACACCTAATTCCCGCTTTACTATGGCGCATAACTCGTCCTTTGACGGTCTTTGTCTTTCAAACCATTTTGTCAAAGTATTTTGATGCTGAGTTTCGGCAGTTTCTGTTTCTGGTCTTTCGTCTGCCGTGGCGGTGACTCTCTGTCCGTTCGAATCCGTGAGTGTAAGATCGCCCACTAGTTCAGGCGATACCTGCGAAACTTCGCGCGCTCTCAAGGAACCCTCTTTTGACTCCTCTTGCGAAAGCGGATACCCGAAACCATTCGAACCAGCATCTTCTGATTCGGTTTCCTTTTCATTGAGTTCAATGTGTCTCATGAAGGCTCCTTTTGTCGGACAATGCAGCGGACAGCCAGAATGCTACTGCATCGCCGGTAGTTAGAAGTGGGGAAGGGAGTTGGCTGGTTGCCTTGTGCTAATAACTTACGTCGAGTTTGGGAAATTTTTCGGGAGCTACTCAGACTAGCGCTGTGGCGGTTCTGAGTCTGCGGCTGGCTGGGTTTTAGCTTCGGGCTGTTCTGCTCCCAAATTAGAAGGCGGCAAACTTTGCGAGTTTGAGCCACCCCGATTGGCAAGTTTTTGCGGAATCCAGAACCAGAACTTGCTGCCTTTTCCAGTTGCGCTTTCGACCCCGATTCTCCCACCATGGGCTTCAACAAATGTCTTGGCAATTGAAAGTCCCAGCCCAGAGCCTTTTTTCTTTCGGGAATCGTCATTTTCGACCTGGTGAAAACGATCGAATATCTTCTTGCGCTGTTCTTGTGGAACGCCGCGCCCTTCATCGATTATCTCGAAGTCGATTTTGTGCCCTTCCGGTTTGGCAATCATTGTTATTGTGCTGTCGGAAGGAGAGAACTTGATTGCATTGGAGACCAGGTTGGTTATAACTCGCAAAATCCTGATGCGGTCTGCGTAGAGTGTGTCTGCCGAGCACTCGATTTTGATTGTTATTCCGGCTCGATCAGCCATAAATTCAACTACATCGGCGACTTCGTAGAGCATGTCACGAACGTCGAATTGCTCCATCTGCAGCTTGATGCCCTGGCTTTCTGCTGTTTCAAGATCCAGCAAATCAGTAATCAAGTTCATCAGCAGGTTGACGCTCCGCTCCGCGCTGCCCAAAGTCGGCATTGCGTCTTCCGGGATGTCGCCGACTATTCCGGAAGCCAGAGAATCAATGGAAAGAACGAGTGAGGAAAGAGGCGTACGCATATCGTGCGTGATCATATGGAAGAAGTCCTGCTTCAACTGTTGCAGCTTTTCCTTTTCAATCTCTGCACCCTCCACATACTCTGCCATCTCGTGAAAGATGCGGTCGAGCTGCGCGAGCTCGTCGCTGCGATTAGTAGGCGGCATGAGCGGCTCTTTGCGTGCGAAGCGAAGAGTGTTTTCCATAAGGTGGCTTATTCCGCTGTGGATGTTGCGTATGAAGTAGAAGAAGAGCAGCGCTGCAAGAATAATGCTGAGGACTACTCCGGAAATGGTGACGGTGGCGATCAAATTGCGCGCTTCCTTGATCGCCTCTTGTTCTTGTTCTATGCGGAGTAACCACGGCTTTCGAAATGCAACCATGTCGTCACCCAGATACTTGAACAGCATCTGAAGATTGTGAAACTGCACGAGATTGCCGCGTAGTCCGGCTATTCCGCCGGAAAGGCTTGGATCTTCAAAACTCATGCTCATGTTGATCAACGCATTAGCCCGTGCCCGCATGCGGTGTAATTTTGGCAAGTGACTGGGGTCGTCCGTCTCCAAGAGCTTTGCCAGGGCTCGATACTCAACATCTATTTTGCTGGCGTGAAAACGTGTGGACAGAGTTTTTTGGGGGAAGATTTTAGTGGCGAAGAAACCTACGGTGAGATCCATCACTGCCAGCCACATTTCGTTTGTGTGCGAAATGATTGCGTTGGAGTGAATTTGTGCTTGCAATTTCCTTTCGTAGTCTTGCTGCAATACGAAAAGGGTGCCTGCAAACGCGAGTTCGAAAATAAGTGGAATAGAAATCAGAATGAGACCGTTGGAGAAAATTGTTGGTCTCAGGGTTAATTTCATATCCGTGCAAAGTCCGGCGAGCAAGGCAGCTTGAATTATCTTGCGATTTTAGCCCACCTTGGAAGACCTTTCAGGTCGAATGAATTGAACTTTTTTTCGGGGGTTAACGTCTAACAATAATGGACATAGATTTCTTGGTAGAACCTCTTTCCCCTGAGGACGCAGTATGAAGGCTCAGAAGTTGACGGCTTTTTGTTCGGCTGTACTTGTCGTTTTGGTTGAGGCGATGGTGTTTGGAGGTGATGTAGCTGCCAGTGCGCAAGGAGTTCCGCAGCAGTTTGGTGCAGGCAGTAGCAATAGTGCGATGGCTGGCGATTTTGGCAAGCGGCATGGCCGGCACAAAAAGCACCGCAGACACCGTGGCGGGAAACGTAAGCACGCAATGAATCGCATGGGAAACAATGGAAATCAGGGGCTTAACAGTTCCTCCCCCTGGGCTGCGCTAAATGGGCAAAAGGGTAACGGTGCGGCAAATGGAAACTTCAAGCAAGGAAAACGTCACAAGCGCCACCGTGGTGGGCGCAAGAGACGCAACATGCAAACGAATGGCATGGACGGAGGAGCCGGCAGCCAATTTGGAGGCCAATTTGGCCAGTAGGCGCTAAACTCTAGCTCTATATGGGTGGCACAAAATCATTTTTTAGAATTCCGCCGGCGCTGGCAAGCTCCGGTTGTGCCATTATGCTTCTTATTTGGCTGTCTGCGGAGGCGCATGCCCAATCGGCCTCGTCTCTGCAGATTGAAGAGACGCTACATACGGAAAATTCGCAGCTCTCGCCATTTGGTTCTCCTCGTAAAATTGTAAAGCCCGCAAATCCGCGCCCGGTGGCCTCTGCTTCAAGACCAGTGCTGAAACGCACGGCAACCACCTCACCCAAGCCTGCTCTAAGACCAACTCCCACTCCAAAGTCGGCGTTGACTTCGGCGCAGACTGCGGCGACCGGCACCCCGTCTTCGCTGAAATTGCAGGCCGGCGTCACTCATAGTGAGGTGCTGACCCCGCTTCCGGAGACGCAGAGGCCCGGGCGAATATTTCGAGGTGATGCGATCGGTGCCGGCTCGCAGCGTATGAAACGTTTTAAGGTGCCCGACTGGATGGCGGGAATCTGGCAGCGCTCTGAAGCGAGGGAAATCTTGCGTGTTGAATTGCCCAGCGGCAGAAAGGTAAAGCCTGTGGGCAATCAAGTGGCGCGCGTGAGGGATGTCTTCGGCAGTTTTCGCGACGGCAATGGGCAAGTCTGGCAAATTTTCAATCCGCTAAAGGCAACTGGGCAGGTCGATCGCGGTGTCTCGATGGATTATCACAGAGTTCATAGTTACGATCTTGTAATTACTGGGCCGAAAAGCGTGGTTGTTGAGGTCCAAGCTACACACACGTTAGTCAGTAAGGCCAACCGCCGCATTGCCGATGTTTATCAGGACGAGGAATTGAACACATATACGCTTTCGCCGGATGGAAAGCTGCAAACAGACAGTTCCGTCAAGGTTTTTGATATGGAAGGAAAACCCTTTTTGCTTACCAGGACTATGTCTTCGGAAATTCGCTTGCCACCCAAAAACTGGCCTCCGGCAATAAAAAGCCCAGTGCAGCGCAATTAGAGCTTAACAAAAGCATCGATAAGTCAAATTTGTTTCGCCTTAAAGAATAAGGATCACCCGTTAGGGGTAATAATAGAAATGAAGCTGCTCGTCCCTCGAGTGTCTGTTCACGCGCCCAGCATCCCGGAACGTGATAGACAGGTCCGGCAAACGGTGCAAGCTGACTGGAATCTCTTATAGGAAAGATCCTGAACCGTGGACTTTTTCAAATCCAAACAAACCCTTCACCGCTATCCGACCGACTTTCTAATTGGCGATTTGCTTGTAAAGGCTGGAGTTATCAGTCAAAGCAAACTCGATGAAGCCATTAAGCTTTCAGGCGCCAAGCATTTGCAACTCGGTCAGATGCTGATTATGGGTGGCAGTATAAATGCTTTCCAGCTTCAGGCCGCGGTTGATGCGCAATCTCTGGTGAGAGACAGATCCATTGACCTGAATGAAGCATTGAAAGTTTTGAAACAGGCTTGTAAGACCGGCCAATCGATCGCCGAGGTTATTTCATCGGGATCGACGAAGGCGGCCGCTGGTCCCACAAACAAGCTTGGCGAAGTCCTTTTGGAAGCCGGACTGATAAACGCAGATCAGTTTTCCAAGGCAATGCAGCGCAGTCTGGCCACCGGTCTGCCGCTTGGTCGCATTCTCGTTCTCAATAACACCCTTGCTGATGCACTCCTTAGCCTGGCGCTCGACTTGCAGGTGCGCATCCGCGATGAAATGATTACCCGCCTTGAAGCTATTGATGCCTTGCGCAGCGCTGCAGGCATTGAAGGCGATGAAATGCCGGACCCGAATAGGGTTGCGCAGGCTCAGG
>JBGAVL010000279.1:0-8600 GCA_044228145.1 Obscuribacteraceae bacterium (SeqCode) | reverse complement strand
AAACCATTGAAAACTGTCGAGAAATGACTTGCCCTAAGAAATAGGCACTCGTAGGCACTGTCTGATTTCTTACAAACATGCCAAGGAAATATTAGGCCAGTCTGAGATGGTCCAAATGCAAGTTGAATCCTTCCTCTAGTTTGCTGGAGTTTGATTTTGGTCGAGGAGGATCGTCTTGAAATCGGTACTACGCTCCTTGAAATTTATGGGCGCTTCTCGACATTAGTGTTCAGCCCATACATAATCGGCTGATTTGCTGTTGGGCGCCAAGAGTTTCAGCATGTCTCGGTGTTGTCTCGAGTCGGCTCGAACAAATGACAGGAGTGCCTACGAGTGCCTACTTTTTAGGGCACGTGAGCAATGCAGCCAATTCTAATCTCGACATGAGGGAGGCCATTTTGGCCTACTTTTTTTTCAACCCTGCCGGGCCCAGGGTAGTTATTTTTGATTTTTTGATTTTTTAATCAAGTAGGTAGGTCAAATAGGCACTTTGAAAAAACCATTGAAAACTGTCGAGAAATGACTTGCCCTAAGAAATAGGCACTCGTAGGCACTGTCTGATTTCTTACAAACATGCCAAGGAAATATTAGGCCAGTCTGAGATGGTCCAAATGCAAGTTGAATCCTTCCTCTAGTTTGCTGGAGTTTGATTTTGGTCGAGGAGGATCGTCTTGAAATCGGTACTACGCTCCTTGAAATTTATGGGCGCTTCTCGACATTAGTGTTCAGCCCATACATAATCGGCTGATTTGCTGTTGGGCGCCAAGAGTTTCAGCATGTCTCGGTGTTGTCTCGAGTCGGCTCGAACAAATGACAGGAGTGCCTACGAGTGCCTATTTTTTAGGGCACGTGAGCAATGCAGCTTGCTCAATCATCGACATGAGGGAGGCCATTTTGACCTACTTTTTTTTTCAACCCGCCAGGCCTAGGTGGTTGATTTTGATTTTTTGATTTTCTTTTAAGTAAGTAGGTCAAATAGGCACTTTGAAAAAACCATTGAAAACTGTCGAGAAATGACTTGCCCTAAGAAATAGGCACTCGTAGGCACTGTCTGATTTCTTACAAACGTAGGAAAGAAATATTCGATCAGTGTGAGATGGACATGAGTCCCAATCGAAATCTCCATTCATTTTTGTTTGAAATTGAATCGAGATTAGGAAATCACCTCGCTTCGGCGCTGCGCGCCTGCGAACTTAGAGGCGCCCTTGGATATTAGGAGTTTGTCGATGTTTCATGGGGAGCATCAGTGATTGGCTTTGTTGTCACTCAAAGCTATCATAGTCGTCATCGTTTTGATCGTCACCTTCGGCGGTTGGTGGCGCCCATGGTTCATCGGAGGACTCGCCCATCTTGGTCAAGAAGCTCTGAATGTTTTGAATGAGCTCGACACTTGCAATTTTAAACCCCTTGTCGCGTCCTTTACTCGGTTTGCCTGAGCCGGCCACTCTGACGCGCCCCTGATCGGTTCCAGGTTTGATGCCGATGGTTTGAAGTGGCTCCAACAAGTTCTCTGGTTTCTTGTAAATGCCGCATTCAATTTGTTGGTCTCTTGCCCATTCGCGATAGTGTTGGTAGAGTGTGTCCCAATGCCAGACAATGTCTGATGGTTGCTGCTGACTTAGATGACCTTGCGCGGTGAACGCGGCTTGACCTTGCCAAAACTTGGGGCATTGAAGAACGAACTGAATGATAGATGGGTATTTGGTTTGGACGATGCTTCGTTTCGCCGCTGTCATTGGGATCTTCTTGTTCCAGTGCTTTTTGATGGGGCGCTTGCGAAAGTAGTTCCACAGCAGCGCCTTGTTCGCATTGAGCAGCTCGTCTATTTGCTCGAACTTTTCTTTTTGGCCTCGAAAGCAAGGATTGCATTCGTAGACGGCGAACCGCATATCAAAGAGCTCAATATCGAGCGCTTCCTTCCAGTTGACGCAATAGATGAAGCGGTGCGCGCTTGTGATGTAGTACTGATCAAAGCCCTTTCTGGTGATCGATATCGTGGGCTCTGAAATTTTGTTCTTCAGTTTGCCACACAACGTGTACGATTGGCCGTGCTTGGACGACTCATCTACGTTTATGAGGATGTGATCTGCCAGCACGGAGGTGAAGTCTCCCAAGATGTGGTTCTCATCGTCAATCTGCTGGAAATAGTTGCCGTACAACGCTTGTCCAAGCCATCTTGCAATCGCTCCTTTGCCTATTTGCTGCTCCTTTGAGTATAAGACCAAGCACACTCGCGGTTTGCGCTCTGGATATTGCAACATGTCGCAGAAGAAGTCTTGAAGAAAGTTCCACTCCTTCGTGGCCGTCGCTTCGTTTGCCGCGTTGTCACCGTCACCACCACTTATCAGTGTGCGCATGAAATCGAGGATCGGCTGGATCGGAGACCAATCGATGCTTTCAAACGACCCCGGCATCTCTTGAAATGGAAAGCCGCCAAACATATTGAAGCGCGTTCCGATGGTATGAGGCTGGCGTTGACCAGTGTACGGTATGAAATCAAGGCTGCTAAAGTTCATTTCCAAGCCGCGCGATTGGGCAGTATCGGAGACCACTCGTTGAAGTGGAACACTTATTGGTTGCTCCTCCCCACTCTTCGTTGTGGTTGTGGTCCAAACGTTGGAACGCAGCAGCGAAAGGTTTTTCATAACAACGAATTTGGTTGTTCCATCGTCACGGCGCGTCTTCTTGATCCATTGTTCTTCTGTTGTCCCCGTGATTCTTGCCATCACCTTTGGTATCAGGAACTCAGCTCGATCAAGTGATGTTGTGCATAACAAATCGTCAATTGTGTACGGACATTGAAAATCAAAGATGGGCCGTAAATCATGAAAAGCGCTTTGGTTGTCTGTCTGTGCCATCCATTCGATTGAGCGCAGTGCTTTCATCCACTTAGTGTCCTCGGCGTTGTGCGGTTTCGTCTTTTGATTTGCCTTGCCGTTTTCAACTGTAACGTCCGCTGCTCCAGCTGCCTCATCCTCTTCCGCTGGTGCTGCTGCTTCAATCTCAGGGTCTTTTGCGGCAGCCGAATCGAGTCTAGTGTATAGTTGTGTGCATTCGTTTCGCGCTTTCTTGCCGACGAATCGTTCGCTGAGCTGTTGAAACATGGACAATGATATTCCAGCGTTGAAGAGGTGCTCTCCTATCTTGTCGAATTGCTTGTTCCAACGCCATCGGCCCACGCCTTCAATGAGCAATGCTTTAATGTACTTGTGCTTCCATGCGTCTTCGGTGAGCGGCCCAGAAACGGCGGCAATGGTCCGAATGTCCAAGGCCTCGTTCATGGGCTTTTCAGCGAGCTGAATGTGGAACCCAATCGTACGAAGGACGTGAGCTTCGCACTTTCTGAGGAGATCTGTTGGGAGTGTGATAGCTGAATTTGGACTGCGTTGCGCGACCAGTTGCAGTCCGTCAAAGACACGAACACTAGTTTCGTAACCGTTGGTGGCGAAGAATTTCTCCATTTGCATCAATATTTGGTGCTCAATGTCTTGAAGGACAAGGCTCATGCAGCTGGCTTTTGGGTTTTTGCGTAACAGTTTTGCGATTGATGGGCTCTGCGTCGGTTGAAGGTTTGCCTGCGAGTCCTTGTGATTGTTTTCCACGATGTCTCGGAAGCCGGCGAACTGAGGGTGAGTCCATATCAGCTCCATGATTTTCGAGATTTCCCTTTCAAGCTGCTCCAAGAACGGAGTTGATGTCTCATCAGCGATGTTGTTGTCTTTGGCCCAGCCTCTGAAGCGGCCTCCATACATGAGACGTATGAACAGTTCTTTGGCTGCATCTCTGTCGACGTGATATGCGTCCATGACGGCTTGAAGCTCAGCATCCCGTTTGCAGACGTATCTTGTTAGTTGCTCAGCACTCCAACCATTGTGCTCGCAGACCTGTCTTAGGAGCACAGGGTGTGCGTTGACCATGTCAATGTCGTGGTACATTTCTACGCCATCAATTGTTTTTGCCAGTGTATGGCGAACACGGCGTGGGAAGGACTGCATCGACAGACCTTTGTCGGCGTAGTAGCGGCCTCGATTGTGAGCAGAAGCTGATGTAGCGTACGTCACGATGCGTTCACCTCCTCTCCCAGTGTCTCGGTAGCTTTCAAGTTTCTTGCGATATTCTGTGAGCTCTGGATGCTTAATCAAGGCATCCAAGACGACGGAATCAACGTATTCACGTAACTGGGTGGGTCTGTCTGTGCCGGGGATGGTTGTTTGCGATGGTATCAGGCGTGGACCGTGATGAGCATCGAGAGTTGTCGTCGTCACATTGGTGGTTGTCAGTGTTGGTGTTGCTTTCATGTTGGTTGGGTTTTTTGAAAGTTGTAACCTTGGGGGTAAGATAAAAATCTTGGCGCCAGCCGTTTGCGTTGACATTTTATTAATTTGACACGCATTCGACTCGGTCAGACATGGGAGGTGTTCGATGGTTTCTGGACGTCGTCAAAATATTAAGTTGAGTGCGTCGGGTTGACAATTTATTTACGTGGCACATTCGCAACTCGGTCGGTCACAGTGACCGTTCAGTGCTTCAGCGGCGTCGTCAAAATATTTTTGGGGGTGTCATTGTATTTTTTGATGACTTTGGTCAGAATGTATCTGGAGACGCCATGTTTGGTGGAAAGCTTGTTTAGCGAAATGCCCAATTTGTACTCGTCGATGATTTGTTGCACTGTGGTCAATGGGAGAGTGTCAGCCTGGCTTGGTGGATACACACGTTGGCGTGGCGGTTGCAATTGACGCATCTTTGTCCTATATTGACGATTTTGCTCACGACGATATGACTCAGCTCGTTGGCCACGAACGGTGGTGTATGTTTTGTGCTTGATGGACCCATCTTTTGTTTTGTACTTGCGAGTTATTGGCATTTATTTTTGTTGTCTTGGAAGTTGCGCAAAGATTATTTTTCAAAGGTGTTTAGGAAATTTGTTGAATGGGCAACAATTTGTTGTTGGAAACCGAGGTCGTAGTCATGTGGATTGCTTTGCTTTCTTTTCATCCGCGTTATCAATGAAATTTCCACGAATCTTGGCGACGAGTGTTACTGGTGCGTCAACGTTTAGAGTGTTTGTGGATGTTTGCATTTGCTAACAAAAGTTTAGAATTGAGGATTTACTGAATTTCAATTTTTAATTTTTGAAATTTTTTTTGTTCGGGATCCAAAATCAAATTTCAATTTACTTCACAGTCCAATGCTTTCCGACCCCGCATTGCCTATCACCTTGAGAATTTCGCGCATTGTTGGCCTCTGCTTGGGCTCAAACTGCCAGCACATTTGAATTAACTTCACAAAGAGTGAATCCACTTCTTCTG
The DNA here is from genome assembly GCA_044228145.1 of Obscuribacteraceae bacterium (SeqCode). Lineage (GTDB taxonomy): Bacteria > Cyanobacteriota > Vampirovibrionia > Obscuribacterales > Obscuribacteraceae > QKMZ01. Next base: position 3,291 of record JBGAVL010000279.1, on the reverse strand, counting down.
GAATCTCCAAGCACTGCTTGTCTCGATAAAATGACTTAACCTCGTCCAGACTCACGCCTGCCCATGGCACAGCACCCGTCGCAATCTCGAACAACACGCACCCCAGGCTCCACACATCGGCTTCTTTAGTGAACTTGGCGCCTGGCTTGAGCAGCAGCTCCGGAGCCCGCCACACGTTGTTAGTGTTTCGAATGTTGGATGTAGTGGCCGTGATGCTCTCCACCCGCGTTGTCGAGAGTCCGAAATCGGCGATTCGACACCAGCGAGCCTTCGAATAAAACACGGGATCAGGAAAAACAAAATTGAAGCACTTTTATCTTACCTTGGCTGGTCCCATCAGCACGTTGGGAGACCTCACGTCGCCATGCTCAATCCCAGCATCGTGGACCGCCTCCAAGCCGCTTGCAAGCTCTCGAGCCATGCACAGTCGCTGCGGCCAGCTCATCTTCTCGCCAAAATCTCCCAGAAACACGTGCAGATCGGGACCCACCAGATCCATCACCAGACAGTACGGCGCTTCATCCAAACACACGCCGCGCAGCCGAACTGTGTTGCGGTGCGCCACGCTCGCCATCTTGATTGCCTCGTTCAAAATTTTGGTCTTTGCGTTCAAGGAAATGGACTTGGCCAGCGGCAGCAGTTTCACAGCGAACTTGTTGGTCCCCCAAGTGCACTTGTACACCATCCCAAACGACCCCTCGCCCAGAAAATCCTCTCCATTACTGTCTTGGTTGAACACCAACTCGCAAAACTTGACGCCCAGAGCTCCCAAATGCGGCAACGAGTTCATGGAGGCGCTCTTCTTCATGTCGTTGTGCATCTCATCAAGTTTAGCGTGCACCTTGTGAAACTCCCCATCCAAATAAGTAAACAAATCGCCAAACTGAGTCTTCAGCTCAGCACTGATCTCGTCAAAATGTTGCTTCAACTCGTGCGCAAACTCGGGATCTCGAATCATCGCAAATTTGATTTGGTTGGAAAGATCGTCTTTGTCCTGCTGTCCTGCAGAGCGCATCATCTGCGTCGCCTTTTGCATGTCGCAAACCTCACTGAGCTGCTTCTGCACATCATTCAGGTTCAAAAAATTCATCACAGACAAGGCCAGTTGCAGCTCTTGCGAAGCAGTCGCGAGTTCAGCAGAAAGATCCTCAAACTTGCCCGCATAATTCTTGGAGGTCAACATCTGTCTGAACGCGCCGAACAATTTGGTTCCTTTGACCGTCCACTCTGCAATCGTTTCAGTCACTGCCAGACCTACGCGTTGCATCTGTTTCAATGGACCTGACAGAGATTCCGTCTCGCGCTTAAACTGTTCCAAAGCATTCGCAGAGGGAGGCTGAGCCGACATGATCTTTGCCGTCTTGTTCGACAGAGAGTTCTCCAAATGCAACAACGCAGGCTTAACATTGTTCAGCTGAACGGCAAGCTTCTGACACTTGATTGTGTTGGCTTTTGCCGTCATTGCCCTTTCCAAAAATTGAAGAAAAAATGACTTGAAAAAACAACAAAATTTCCCCAATACATGTCCACAATTGCTGCTGCGAGCCCGACGATCGCTTTCGCTATGCCCTGAGCTTCCGAAATAGGACCCAGAACATTCTTCAGCAACGAGGACACAACCGCCGAACTCGAAATCGACGAACTTTGTAGCGTATCAACCACTGATTTCCAGTCGCGTTCTTAAATCCAAGTGGCAACCAGTCCAGCTTTCGACGACAATTTGCTGTCCTGTTTAACCAGCGCCAAAAGCTCTGCTTCAGTCGTCGGAGGCGCAGTGGACCCAAAAACACCGGGCTTTGGAGGAGCTGCTGCAGTCGAAGAAGGTCCAGATTTTGTTGGAGGGACTGCAGTTGCTGCTCCACCGCTACCCGATTGATTGGAACTTTGCAGACGATGCAGAGCCTGCTGTGCAGGTCCTTGCTTGGATTCCTTGGCTGCCTTCGTGTACCACTCCACAGCCTTCACATAGTCCTGCTTTACTCCAAGACCATCCTCGTACAATTCTCCCAGATAAAACTGAGCCGCTGCATTATTTCCCTGATCAGCAGCTTTGGTGTACCATTCCACTGCCTTCTCATAGTCCCTTTTCCCTCCTCGCGCATTTGCGTCTCCATGATTGGCTGCTTTTGCGTACCACTCAACTCCTTTCACGTGGTCCTGCTTCCCTCCTTGACCTGTGGTCCACCCGACGGGCGAAAAATAGATAACACATCCTTTCAGCCCAGCGCCAAGGAAAAAAAAACAAAAATAAAACAAAAAGTGGAACACTCATTTATCTCGGCTCACCCTTCACTGCGTCCAACACTTTGTCGTCTGGACCAATGGCAGTCTCGGCATCTCCCTCCTTTCCTGCAAAGGTGAGCGTTCCTTCAGGAAGTGGATCCTTGACCTGCAAGCAAAACAACGGTCAGAGACGTAACACAACCGGCTGTTGAATGCAGCAACACCACCTTCGCTTCGAGCTTGCCCAGAAAATCCTTCCCTGTTGTTGAAGGACTAATGACCATCGTGTTCACCGCAAAGGTTCCATCAGGCAGCTTCAAGTGCCTGCAATATATCCGTGCCACCAAACTGGACATGACTGACCACCCAACAGCACACTTTTCGTATCATTCCGTTCAGTCAAATGTTTTCTCGAACGCATAGTGGCCATCTGCTGACAGTTCATTTCAATCGTGGCTCGTTTTGCTCAGCTACCCGGTCAGCACAAACACAAGTTCCACATCGACCAAAGCAATCAACAAAATGATTTCATGCACCCGACCCCTCAAAACATATATGGGAGCGGCACATAATGCAGTGCAGTGTGATAGGGATCCATTTGTAGCAGTGCCTACTTTTCAGGGCACAGCATCAATGCTGCATGTGCAATATCGAAATGAGGAGCAACGCGCTGATGAGGAGGTCATTTTTGTGCCCTTTTTAGGCAAGCACGAATTGGAAATTGAAGATTTACTAGCGAAGATGAACAATCTATTGCGCTTTGTATCTAATCAAATATCGATTCTATCGCGCTCCACCGTCAGCACGACTGCTCTCAGCTCGCCGACGACGTGAGGAGGCAAAGTCACAATGCCAGGTTCCTGATCCAAAACGACCTTGTTCGAACAAAGCGTCATGTGCGTTGGCTGAAGAACCACAGCTTCACACGTGAAAATGTCTTTGACGACATAGACGTCATCTGCATTGCGAACCTTTGCCACGACGTAGCCCACCTTGGTTCTGCCATAATGAGCCGACTTCACCTTCACGATACGGCCAATATCGAAGACTTTGGGTTCTTTCTGGTCG
>JBGAVL010000278.1:0-8640 GCA_044228145.1 Obscuribacteraceae bacterium (SeqCode) | reverse complement strand
TGGTACGTTCTTGGTTTAATCAGAACAAAACAACAGGATTACAAAGGCGCTTTAGTGGCACTGAAGAAGGCCAAGTCCTTAAGAGCGCCGGCGCGGGTAGCTGCCGGTATTAACGAACTTACGGCATCCCTTGTATACAAGCTCAATAACAGCCCTGCTTTACCAAGCACGGCTGCTAGCGCTTCTGCAGCCCCAGCTGATGAACCAACCGCGGCAGCGGTTTCAAACAACTTGCATCAAAAAAACGCTAGCACAGATCAACCAGCCAATCCGTACACTACAATACCTCTGCAGCAGCCCGTTAGCGATCCGGTCCCACCGGATTTGGATCCTCCCGGAAACAAGGCACCCTCTCAGATTGCACCGGACGTAAAATTACCGGCAGTAGAGCCGACTCCTAAAGGACAATAGGGAAAAGAACAACTATGTCAAACAAGCCTCTGCAAGTAGCGCTCGTTGGTTACGGAACAGCCGGTGAAGTGTTTCATGCGCCTCTTCTAAAAACGACCGAAGGGCTTGAGGTGACGGTAATTACCACAAGCAATTCCGAACGCAAGAAAAAAGCTACCGAAGCATTTCCCAATGCGACTATTGTTGATTCGTTTGACATCGCGCTCAAATCACACTCAGAAAAGTTTGAACTAGTTGTCATCGCATCACCAAATAAATGGCACCACCCGCAGGCAAAAGCCGCCCTGGAAGCAGGAAAGTCCGTAGTTGTGGACAAACCTCTTGCGGTAAACAGTCGCGAGTGCCGAGAGCTGATTGATGTAGCTAACAAGCAAAAGAAACTGCTTACTGTTTTTCAAAACCGTCGTTGGGACAATGATTTTCTCACTGTTCAAAAGCTTTTGAAAGATGGGACACTATCCGACGTGACGCGGTTCGAATCGCGATTTGAGCGTTTCCGACCCACATTGGATTCAAAAAAGTGGCGCGAGAGCACCGGACCCGATGAAGGAGGCGGATTGCTTTTCGATCTGGGCAGCCACTTGATCGACCAGGCGTGTGTTCTTTTCGGCACTCCCAATACCGTCTATTGTGAATTAGACAAGCGCCGGGCCGGTGTGAGAGCAGACGACGATGTATTTGTCGCGCTCGAATTTGCAGGCGGCGTTCGCGCGCATTTGCACGCCAATATTTTGTCGGCAATTCCCGGTCCAAGATTTCGAGTTCTGGCAATGAACGGCGGCTATGAAAAGTACGGACTCGATCCTCAAGAAGACGCGCTTAGAAAGGGCATGAAACCAGGCGATCGCAAATGGGGGCTGGAAGACGTCAGCCTTTCCGGAAAGCTCTCAGTTGAACGAAACGGAAAAGTTGTGAACGAAATTATGGTCAGCGAAAAAGGCAATTACGAATACTTCTACTCTGCCGTGCGTGATGCAATCGCCAACGATAGCGCACCACCAGTGAATCCGGAGCATGCGGTGCGAACAATCAGCATCATCGAGCATGCAAAACAAAGTGCTCAACTAGAGCGCAAGTTAGATTTCCAATCACTTGTCACAGCTAGATAACCTGCCCGGAAAGCGTGATTGTGCGATTGGTAAAACGCGCCAACCACCAAGGTACTCGATAGGCGAAATGTCTCAGTGCGCGGATCTCATCACGGTTGAGATTGATCGTCGCCTTCTTGAGGACGCCGAAATCCAATCTATCCGGTCCAAGATGCCATAGTGCTCTCATGACTTTGCCGACGCGTTTGTTGACCTCGAAGAGGCGTCTTGCAGCCGTTGCTTTGAAATGGACTCTGCGGCCGTGAGCATGGCTGAGGAATGAACTTGAAGCGGAGCCCGGGACGTAGTAAATCTTCTCAGCGTTCGGCGAGTCTTCAATGCCTAACTCGTATGCTGCATCTTGACCGTGAACGAAGATTTCTTTGCTGAAAGCTGCTGCTTTAGCTGCCGCGACCTTCTCAATTGAGGGCGGTGGAGCGCCCGGTACAAATTTTCTGAATAAGCCGCTTGCCAGACGCTCAAGTTTCACGTCGCTAACCATTCTATAAAGGATCTGGTCGACAGAAGGGCGCGAACCAAAATGCAAAACTTCGCGCGTCGAAAAGATCTGCCCAAGAGGCAGTTGGTTTATGTACCTGCGAATAGACGAAGCCGTGGACACTGGCAACTCCTCGAGACATCGGTATATATGTATACGTATCCTAGAGACAAAAAGTTCAATCGCCAGCAAACCCTGACTGGGACCGGACTACACCTTTTTTTCAATATCATTTGCGTGTTAGATTTTCTCGCTGACATCTAACAAAATTTTTTGTTAGTTTGAATCCAGAAAATCTAACAAGCAGTCAAATTCGATTTTTGACCACCGATTCTCCAAAACCGCCACTCTAGGGCGTTTCAGACGCCTTTGCTCTACCGCGAGTTCCGTTAATCCTTTTGCCGGCGCTTTCCTATAGAATTAGCGTTTTCGCACCAGCCAAAGAAGCATCATGAAAAGCGAACAAACCATCGTTTCAGAGTGGATAAGTGTTGAAGGACCGGCTCACAGCATTCCTGTTTTCACGACGCAACCAGGTTCTCAGGAAGACCTGCCTGCACTCATATTGATTCACGAGATTTTTGCAGTCAACGACCACATCAAAGACCTGGCAATGCGCTTCGCACAAACCGGTTTAAGAGTCTTTGCACCCGATTTGTTCGCCAGCTCCCCTCAATTTCCCAAAGACCAAAAAGCAAAAGACGATCTCACGACAATGCGCGAGGTCTGGTCTGGCATTCCGGATTCCACTTTGATTGACGATCTAAAAGCCGTCCTAGCCAAGGTCAAATCCACACAAAATGTCCTACCTGACGCGATTGGCACGATGGGCTTCTGCATGGGCGGCGCAATCGCTTTCATGTTCGCATCATCGACAAATCAGCTGGCATGGGCGATAGATTTCTATGGACGCATCAAATATCCTTCGCTCAACGAAAAGAAGCCAAAGCATCCAATCGACTATGCAAATTCGCAGACGCCGCCCATCCTGGGTATCTTCGCAGGACAAGACGAGTTGATTACAGCGGAGCATTTAGATCTTTTCAAAGCGCAGCTCGAAAGTCTAAAGGTGCCCTTCGAATTGAAAGTCTTTGAAAATTGCCCGCACGCCTTCTTCAACGACAGACGAGAGCATTACAAAAAAGAAGAAGCAGAGCAAGCATGGAAGATGACGCTCAAATTTATTGAAGAACACAGTCGTCTTTCATCCAAGAAAAATTGAAGCCATCAGAGCACGATCAATTGCTGGAACTCAAACGCCTGATCAAGGCGGCAAGCAGTAAGCACATTAATGGTGAGCTTCCGCAGTTGGATCCGGAATTTCTTTCCACGATTGTTTCTGTCATTTCGCTCAATGTTTTGGCGCGAAATAGTTGTTTGAAAAATCTCAAAATAGATGCGCCTTCAGAAGATCTCTCGTCACTCAAGCACGAAGAAATCTCCAGTCTTGCCAAAAGAATGTACGAGCGAGCTCGAGACCTGGCGCCGCCTTCCGTTGGCAATGTTATGCCGCCGCCACTGCCATTGACCGCCGCTCGGCTACCAGCTTTCAAAAGGTTTTTCAAAGCAACAGAAGACCTCCCGCTTTTTGCCAGTGAAATTTCCATCAGTCATGCCTATCAACTCTGCTCCCAGTTGCGACGGAAAGAGACGCTTAAACAGGTTCAGTCATCCAACAAAGATATGAACACCGAAGCGCTCATTTCCTTTACGCAACTCTACACACCACAGTGGGTCGTCGAGACCTTAATTGCTCAGTGTCTGCCGGTCTGCACAGCTTCTACAAAAGAACCCGCAACCCAAGTTAACGTCATAGATCCGGCCTGTGGCGCCGGCAATTTTCTCTTGCCGGCATTCGATGCACTGCTCGAAATTTACACCGCCCAGGGAATGTCTGAATCTGAAGCATTGGAACATCTTTCCAGAGGCGCACTCAGCGGAGTGGACATCGACCCGCATGGAATCTGGATTACATGCATGGCGCTCACTGTTCGATGTCTGAGATTGAAGAGTCCAGCGGCCGTGTGTTTTCAGGGCATCCAGGTTCTGGAAAAGAGAAGCGCACAAGAAAGTATCCTTGGCACTCTCGATCGCAGGTATGATTCCGTTGATGGGCATCCACTATCAAGAAGATATTCTGCTGTCCTAACAAACCCGCCGTACATCGGCAGAAAGCTACTCAGCCGGGAGTTGAAACAACTGCTTCGCGAGAACTACCCGGACGACAGTCATGATATTTCTGTCGCGTTTACGCGCCGCTCTCTGGAACTTCTAAAAGAAGGCGGCAGGCTCGGATTGATCACGCAATCTTCTATTCTCTATCTGCCCAGCTCAAAACAGTTTCGCCAAACACTGATTGATGACTTCAATCCAATTCTCGCTATTGAGGCAGGCACAGGTGTGTTTCCACTGCAGTCAGGCGAAAAAATTGACAGCGTGCTTATGGTAATCGAGCGCAAAACAAACACAGAGCAGATGGCGCCAACACTGTTCATCAATTTGCGAAAAGAAAAAGAAAAAGCGCAAGCTCTCAAATCCGTGCTGCAAGATCCTGATGAGCACCCACTTGCTTACAAGCGCTCGATTCAGTCATTCAAGCGTTTTCCCAATAGCCAGTTCAATTATGCGTGCCCGGATGCAGCCGTGGCACTCTTCGAAAAGTTGCCGCCGCTCGGTGACTATGCCGAAGTTCGGCAAGGTCTAGCTACCACGGACCACGATCGCTTCGTACGCTACATGTGGGATGTTCGACCTGAAGAAGTAAACACAATCTGGTTCCCATATGTCAAAGGAGCCGGCTCAAAGCGCTGGTGGAGCCCGGTTCTCAATGTGGTGAAATGGCAAGACGACGGCTTCGAGATCAAAGAGGCAGTCAAAAAGGCATATCCTTATTTGAAAGGAAAAGTTCACTGGGTAGTAAAAAACGAAAAGTACTACTTCCAGGAAGGTCTATCTTTCTCATTCGTCAACAACTCGAATTTTGCCGTCCGCCTGCTGCCGGCTGGGTGCATATTTGACGTTGCCGCATCTGCCCTTTTTCCAGTCGGGATCGACCGTTTTGCCCTTTTGGCATTCTTGAATTCAAGCTTTGCCAGCAAGATGGCTCACTTGATCAATCCAACCATCAACTTTCAAGTCGGCGATGTGAAACGCCTACCAATCGTACCGTTCACAAAACAAGAGATGGATGAATTGGCGCAACTGGCCGCCCTATGCGTCGAGGCTACCGAAGGCATATCGCGACAACGCGACTTCCACATTCATCAATTTCTTCACCATTTTGATGCTATTCATAGTGAGGCGCTCCGGGCTCCAAGAGGCTGCCTGGAGGAGGCTTACAGCAATCAATGCACGGCAATACAAAAATACGCTCTCTTGCTTGAGGAGACCGAAGCAAAGATTGACTCTCTGGTTTTGCAAACTCTGAAAAAAAGAGCGATTCTCGATGCAAATGAATTCGCCGACATTGAGAATTGGATAAAGCGCGAAGCGAAAAGCAAAATGCTTGAAAGACTTCCTGCCAAGGAATTCGCAGAACGGTGTCTGGGCTCGATCATTCTTGGTCAGGCAAGAACCGTTGAAAGTTCGTCGGAATTGCATGAGCTTTCGGCAGAAACGCTTGGTCTCAGCAAAGAAGAAACAACCTGGCTGGAAAGGACTCTTGAAACATCAATCAAAGATTGGATCGACAAGTCTTTCTTAGAGTTTCAACGCCAGCATTTCACTTCCAATTTAATGGCTAATAGTTCTCACGCACTTTCTCGAAGTCGTTCTTGACCCAGCTGTATCCTGATTTGACATCGGTCGACGCAACATAGTCCGTTTCGAACTCAACTTTGTCCCTTTGTGATTTCTTGGGAAAGGTCAGTCCAGGGTTACCATTAAGGCTGGTGATTGCTTCTAACAAGCCTCTGTCGAAGCGTCTTGAACCGGACGACGAAACGACCACAGGAATAACTTGATTATTCCTCGTCACTGTCAGACGAACGGTGGCGCGTCCGGGCGTGTCGGCAGTTTCGCTCCAGCGCGTATATATGGCTTCCGACAATTGTTTGTGCCAGCGCTCCCAGGCCAGAACCATTTCTTTCGAGCCGCGCTCGGCACCCATGTCGAATTTGTTTGGCAGATTGGCGAAATCATTCGGCTTCAACAAGCCGAGCTGAACACCATCATCGGACGCGCGACCGGCAAGCGGCTGGCGAAAAGTGTTTGTATCAACCAGGCTGGCTTTAAAAGATGGGGCTTCTATCGGTGTGGCTCTCTTAAGGCGCGTGGATTCGACTTGGCCTGGAAGTCTGTCGCCGAGATTGGCCGCGGGACGTCTAAGGCGAGTATTCTCGTCTGCGTGTTCGACACGTCCTTGCAAAACTTTCTGCGCCATTGCCGGTTGATTCAAGAAGCCGACATTAGCTACAAGGAGAAGTGCAGGAAGTAGTTTCAAAATCGATTTCATTGCCGAATTTCCATTCTCCATCAAAATCAAAGTCTATAGTCCACCGGTAAAAATCCCCAGCATGCCGCCCATGAGTGCACCTTTCAGCATTCCGGATTTCATTGCGCCGCCTGAATTGCGGCTCCACATCGCACCCATGGCTGCTCCGGTTATGGAGCCCAGGGCTGCGCGTTTCATGACGCTGGCTGTGCCGCCGCCACCACCGAGGATACTGCCGATGCCGCCTCTGTCGAATCTTCTTGAAGAGCTGGCGCTGCCCGAATACGCAGGAGATGGACTGAAAGGTTGAACACCATCACCATCGTCTACGCTATTGGAACCATAGCCGGCCCCACGGCTCGAGATGTAGTCGCTCGGCACTTGCCGGCGCGGAGCCGGCGCGTAGGAGGGTCCGTCATCTTCCTGTTGGGAGTTGTCGTAAGCGCGAGCATTGTCGTAGCCGCGATTGTTGCCGGAACTTCCGCTGTTGCCATAGTTAGTTCCGGCGCCGCTTGCGCCGCCAGTGTTGCCTGTAGCGATGCGTTGATCGAGGTCGGTCAAAGCCTCGCGGTAGAGTTTGTTATTCGGCTGGGCAGCCAGAGCCTGATTTAAATTGATACGAGATTTAGTCAGGTCGCCTTTTGCTTTGTATGCTTGCGCCAGGGCAAAGCGAACATCGGAATCATTGGGTGCTTGCTTCACAACAACTTCCAACTGCCTGGCGGCGCTGTCGTACTGACCGTTCTTGTATGCGCTCGACGCTTGCGCAATCATTGATTTCAGACTGTCGCGTTTGGCAGCTTCTCTTTGCGCTTCGTCTCTTTGTCTCTGTTGCTCAGCTTGCGCGATTCTGTCGGCATTCTCTCGGCGCTCGATTTGCACGATCGCATCTCTAAATTCTTTATCGGTCGGGTTGATTTGGCTGGCCATGCGGTATTCGCTCAAGGCGCGCGCGACGTCACCTCGGGCCTCGGCAATGGCACCCAAATTGAAGTGAGCGTCCGCATTGCGCGAATCCAGTGTGAGAACCTTTTTGAACATCCGCTCTGCTTCTGCCGTTTCTCCTCTGGAGTACAGGTCGGTTGCTCGTTTGAGCATGGCAGTCGTTGCATCGGTCGGACTGGCTGTGTCAGGATCGTCATAATTAGACAGCGCCTGCGGCTTTGGCTCTTCGGCCTTGCTCCAGGGGCTCGTGTCCAGTCTGGGCGCCATAGGCGGAGCCAGAAGATTGGAGGCGCTGCGGGCTGAACTTACTGCGGTATCGAGATTAGCCAGGCGCTCAGAGACTGAGCCTGTTTTCTCAGTGCCGAAGACACGGTTTTCCAAGGTCGCAAGGCGTTCACTCTCAGACATGCCCTTTTGAGTTCTGGACAGAAGCGAGTTCTCGATATTCTCGAGACGGGCTACAGTGCTTGAAGCTGCGGACGAAGGTGCGGCTGCGATGGCAGGAGCAACGGTGCCAGCAAACAAAAACAAAGACAGCGCCAGACTGAGCGCTCTTTCACCACCAACTGCCTTTCTTTGCATAATCGTGCTCCCACACAGAAGACTGCTGCATCCCTGCATGGGTTAATCGACGCGAAGGCGAAGTTTATGTTCCGCCAATTCAGTTTGCCGAATCGAGGATTTGCGAGTTGAGATCTACCTCTTATATGACAAGTGAAACCCAGCTATTAAGTAAAAAGAGTTAAAACTGGTCTCGGCCGACGGTCACTTCTTCCTCCACCACTGGCGGTCACCGGCGGCATAAGGCACGGTCAAGGGTCCCCAGTCTCCTTTGCCGCTCACCGCCATTTCAAAGGCTTGTGGTTTGGTAAAAACCTCTTCAAGAGTAAGATTGCGCCTGAGCCTGGCGCCAACCGCCTCATAAACCGCCCATTCACCGCTGCGCTCCACCAATTTCAGATTCAGACCGGGTTGGGCAAGCAGCCGATCGATTACCTTGTCGCTGACGATAACCATCTGCGGACGCGAATTGGCGCCGGCTTCAGTCTTCTCTAACTGGTGAGTATTAAATAAAGAATCGACACTATTACGCGAATAGAACATGACTGCCGGCTTGAAAGTATTGAATATGGCTATGTCGACCTCTTTACCTTGCAAATGCTCTGAAAGAAGCCTTAGATCATCCCAGCGTTTTTTGGATCCCATCTGAAATCCGACAGGCTGGCACAATGCAGCTGCCAGAGCAAATCCGCATGCAAATGCGG
>JBGAVL010000277.1:0-8649 GCA_044228145.1 Obscuribacteraceae bacterium (SeqCode) | reverse complement strand
TTATCTCTAGATTTGGTGATCAGACCAGACGGGAGCGCTATTGGGATATTGCGGCCTGGCCGATGGTCGAAGAGGGAAATGTCCGTAGTTTGATCATCTTAATCGAAGATATTTCCGAAAAGACAACTCTCTCGCATCAGAAAGAAGTACTTCAACAAACAATTGCTCACGATCTTAAGAGTCCGCTGATTGCATCCAACTACCTCATTCAAGCTGTCCTGAAGAAGCTTTCTGCGTCCAGCAATGGCGCTCACGAACTGCTCTTGCGTTTGCAAGATAGCAATGAGAACGCTCTCAGCATGGTAAAAAACATGCTTGAGATCGCAAAATATCGGCAAGGCGCGGAGGTGTTATTGCAACAAGAAATCTTGCTCGATGAGCTGGTTGATAGTATTGCCAGAGGGTTGGCTTCGCGCTGTCAGCTTGCTGAAGTTTCCATTGAAGTAGACAAGTCTGCCGAACCCATTTGCATTTATTCTGATCAGGCAGCTCTTACTCACATGATCGGCAATTTGCTGGAGAACGCAATCAAGTTCTCGCGTGCTCAAGGGCGTGTACGAGTTATTCTCAGCAAGAGCTCCGAACAAGTGAGTATTGGCGTCAATAACACCGGTACGTCAATTCACGAAAAGGACAGGGAAAAGTTGTTCACGCCCTTCTGGCAGGGCGAGCTTGGGCAGAAATCGCCGGGAGGGACAGGCATCGGTTTATATCTCTGCAGGGAAATTGCGCAAGCGCTAGGAGGAAATATCACCTTTACCAGTCATGAAAATTCAGGAACAACTTTCACTGTTGTCCTTCCTTGTACCAATGACGTGCCTTCGACAGCATGATCCTTTTTACTGCCTGCATTATCAACATAAGAAAGCCTGCCCGAAGAACTTCGATACACACTACTACAGCGCAACGGTTTACACTCTAATAGAACGAATGGTTTCTCAAAATGTCCAAGATTTCGATACTAATCGTTGACGACGACGCGAATCTAAGAACCGGTCTAAAAGCTCTGCTTGAGCAAAGTGAACTGGTTACCCATGTCTATCAGGCATCAGACGGGCTCGAAGCGGTGCATTTGGACTCCAAGCATCTGCCCACTCTTGTATTTCTTGATGTTGGAATGCCCGTTATGGATGGCATCGAAGCCTGCCAGCAGCTAAAAAAGAGACGACCTTCCGTTAAGGTCATTATGCTGACTTCTCACGACGACGAGCGCGATATATTTGCGGCGCTTGCAGCTGGTGCAAATGGCTATTGTCTGAAAGATGCAGACTTCAGCAGACTAGAAACGGCAGTTAATGCCGTAGTTTCCGGAGACCTCTGGATTGACTCGGCTATTGCGCATAAGGTCTTGCGAGTATTGCCCAAATCAACATCTGCAGCCAGCCCAGCCAAGGCTACATACGGACAACTGTCGGAGCGGGAGGTGCAGGTCCTTCATTTGATTGTGGATGGTCTGTCGAATCAAGAAATTGCCGATAGACTTTTGATTGCAAAGGAGACAGTGAAAACACATATTAAACATCTCATGGACAAACTTGCTGTCTCCGACCGAACGCAAGCGGCTGTGAAAGCGCTACGCTACGGTCTGGTGAAAACACAAGAGCATCCGATTGACTGAATTTCAATGCGGGTGCTGAATTATTTGACTGGGTATGTTGAATTGCATTGCAAGCGCAGCTGCGGATAACTCTTCATCAAGTTTGCATCGCGTGACGATCGTCGTTAGTTTATGTTGTTTGTGCAGCATGCTTTCCCCCGATCTATAGAAATCCACGACTTCTTCCGGCAGAGGCAATTCGATGACTTGTCTCTCGGCTAGAGTAATCGAACATTCATTGCCTTGCCATTCTCGCGAAAGTTTGTTGACCTCCGAAAGCAACCAGGCGACTTCTGCGTCTTGCCAGACTGCCTGGGCTAAATTAGAAAGCGTGTCACCGGGTTGAATCATGTAGCCGAAACGTGTGACGGCAAATGAAGGGGGCGCGCATTCTCGATTGAACTGGACACTATCATTTGTTGGTTGAGATTCTTCCTCTTGCGTGTTTTCGTCTATGCTCGTGCTAAAGTTGTCACCTTTCTTCTTGCGCCGTCTCAACCGTCTGCTTGCAATTACAGCGGCTACTCCGGCTGTTACGATCAACTCAGATGGCGGCGCCACCGGCTCTTTTCCGTGAGAGTCTTTAACAACAAGGCGCCTGTCCAGAAGGAATACTCTATTGCCGATGTGCAAATAGGTGACTTGCAGTTTTAACTCACCGGCAAATTTGGCGGGCATGATCTCGGCATGATCGTTTGTAGCTGCTGTTCTTGCTACTTGTTTTTCGCCTGCCTCGTTCTGGGCCGAACTGCCTGTCTTTCTAACTGTTTCTCGCACTGGTGCAGCATCTGCATTTCGTATTGCTTGGACGAGGGTATACATGTTGGTCTTTTGTATATTTGCAGACGGAAGCAAAGACTTGGACATTGTGAGAGCAGATGCGGTGTTGTCTGCGCCTTTATTGGTCAATGACTTCTCTGTAAGCGCGGTCGGTTTTAAGCTTCTTGCACTTGTGATTTCGATCGTGTCATCTCCGGCAGCCACGGGGAGCTGCTCGGCCGTATGCATGATTTTCGGGCTTGCCGAACTGGCAAGTGCGGTTAAGTCTTGTCCAAGTGCTGACACGATCGAAGCTCGTGCATGAGCTGTTGCATGCCAGTCTTTCTTGCTTGCCACTGTTATTGAGTTTCGTCCATCGCCAGTGGTTACGGGCAAGGTGAATGTCTTCATTCCATTGCTGAGTGACCTGGCAATCTTGTGTGCGGGCTTGTCTGCGCTTGGCTCCAATTGATGAACATGCAGTTTTTCAACGCCAAGAGGTGCGGAATTCCTGTCATTGAGAGTGCGTTCGTACGTCAATGGAGTTGCTTTCACCTGCCGCTCTGTACCTGCGATAAACTCCTTTTCTCCTCTGTCAACGCGCAAGAGCGACTTTCCGGTCTTAGAATTTGCGGCTGCGAGCAGCCTGCCCGAATCGTCAGGACTTGGTGTGAAGTTGAGCGAGCGAGCTGCCGACTTAAATGTATTTGCTGCGGTTGGTTCGCCTGAACTTGCAAGTGCGATGCTCGGCTCAAGCGCATGACGTGCTCTGGAAGTCACTTTGATGTCTTGCGGGATAGCGGCTGCGGCGAATACTTGGTCTGCGCCTGATCCCACAAGCGAGCGTGCAATGGGAGTGTGCGCTGCCATGAAAATCTTGCTCTTTTCTGAGAGGGTTGGCGCAGCGAAATCAAATGCCGGAGAATTTACTTTTGCGGATTTTGAAATGATTGGATCGCTTAGCTCAGATGCATTTACTGAGTGTGGCTTGATGCTGTGCTGAGCTATGTCATGTGGTTTTTCGACCAGAGTCAACTCAGGCAAATGGGTCTTACCTGCAACTGTCTGCTCAAGCAATTGACCCTTACCGCCAGTACCTTTCTCTTCGAAAAGCTTAGTGGCTGCGATAAGCTCTTTGCCTTTGGCGATGCGCAAGAATGAGCTATCGACAGGCAAACTGGAAGCTATGCCATGGTTGCCTTTATGGGGGAGGATTGAAGCGGCGAAGTCAGTATGCAGAACAGCGTGTGGATCTGTTTTTTCATGCTCTAAGGATGGTTTGGCTGCTAAACTTTCCGGTGTCTGCAAGGGAGCTTGTTTGCCGAGTTCTTTCGGGCGTCCACCAAGTTTTGTTGCTGGGTTCTTGTCACCCCCTTGATCGCCGCGCATCAGGGTTTTGCGCGCTAATAGCGCCGCTGCGGTGGCGGCCGTGTCTTTCATGGCTTGCTCTGGGTTAAGTGCAGCAAGTTTTTTCAATTCCATCTGTGCTGCCAGCTGTGCTGCAAGCTTAGGATTTTGCCCTGCCTGGTTCTGAGCTTCAGCCGCTCGTAAATTTGCGCGGAAAGCTGCTACTGCTTGCTCTGCTGGTGTTGTATCTTTCGTGCTGGGATGACGTATCGAAGCGCCTGCGCTGTCTGATTTTCTTCCCGTAAGCGCTCCGTGGTCGACTATGCGCTGAATGGGCGGAGGAATTTTAGGAAGCGGATCTGTGATCTTTGGAGGCTCGGTAGGAACCGATTGTCCACGCTTGAATTCGGGCTTCGGATCGCCGGGATTACCAGGCTTAACGGGAAGCGCCGCGTCGCCGGGATTACCGGGCTTAACGGGAAGCGTTGCGTCGCCGGGACCCACAACAGGCTCGACAGGTCGTAGTGGATCTGCGATGACGCCTGCCTTGATCGGCATTGAAGCATCGGCGGAGATGCCTGGCTTAGCAGGAACAGCCGGATCCATGACGGTGAATCCGGGCAAGGTTGGATTTGGGATAGTGATGCGAATGCCAGGCGGAATAGCTGGAAGTGGGTCAGTAATCCGGGGAGGCTCCCCGGGAATCGTTTGACCGCCCTCGATCTCCGGAACCACACCTGAGGCTAATTTGGACTTATCGACTACGGTGGCATCCTGAGCAATTGCTCGCGAATCAAGACTTTTGGCAGAGGCACGCTCATCGTCAGAAAGAGTCAACTTGGGCAGATGATCTTGTGTTGCATCAATCGATGGCCCTCGCGACGCTGTGAAATTCCTCCACTCCGTGAGCCCGCCTGAATCGTTCAGAAATGCAACGTCGCTGCTCCATTGCGTGGTTTCCACGGCTGCCAATTCGGTGACATCAGCGTCCGCTTCCGTCTGGTCGACAACCGATGCGCCTTCAGTCTGCTGAATGGGAATATCTGCTTCGTTGCTATCTGGCAAGGATCGACCGAATTTTCACAAGGCTCGGTTGTGCCCTTATTGCTAATGCTGCGTTGGTAATTTTTTCTGTGATTGGGGACGCCACCGATCGCCAGCGCCGGGAAATCGGCACTCAAATCAGTCTGGCGAGGTTGCTTGAAGGATACGATAATCCTATAACGAAGGCATAACAGAGACGCTGCAGGCTTGAATTTAACTGCTGTTATTTCGCCCTATCTTCGGGTTGTAGTCATCTCCGTGACGATTTCGTCCAGGGTGCCCTGGTCGACCTTGGCTGCATCTATTTCGATTGTTCTAACGCCGGCAAGGCTGAGCAGCACTGGCGCAGCTTCATATGCCACCAGTAAAAGGGCAACACTGGCTGCAATTGGAATGATTACCTTTCTAAGACGGCGCAGTCCGAATGATATTTGCCAGCAAAGAGGCAGCAGCGGTCGACCTTGCTGACCGCTGGCACCGGATAGCTCCTCCACGAGAGCAGCTGCGCTGCATATACGCCTGTCCGGATTCTTGGCCATGGCTTTGCGGACTACGCTTTCCACCGCTGGGGAAACGCTTATCGACGTTGAGTGATTGCGCATCGGTGGGGGATCTTCCAGAAGATGAGCGTGCAGGCAGTCCATTACGCTGCCCTGGAAAGGCTTGACTCCGCTGAGAAGTTCGTACATGGTGCATCCGAGAGAATAAATGTCTGTGCGACAGTCGACTTTCTTGCGCTGGATCTGCTCCGGACTCATGTAGCTTGGAGTCCCAAGTGCCACGCCACTGTCAGTCATCGTTGAGAATCTTTCATCGTCCAATAATTTCGCCAGCCCGAAATCAAGCAGTTTTACATTCGTGCCGGATGTTGCACCATTTGTGGTATCACTTAAAACGAATATATTGCTTGGCTTGACGTCTCGATGCAAAACACCGTTTTTGTGTGCGTGATTGAGGGCCCTGGCTACTTGAGAGACTATGGATATCGCCTGGTTTTCGGAGGTTGTTGTGCGCTTCTCAATTATTTCAGAAAGGCTTTCACCGACCAGATGTTCCATCACGATATAGGGTTGTCCGGACGGAAGTACACCATAGTCATAAATTGCAGCGATATTAGGATGATTGAGTTTGCTCGCTGCCAATGCTTCTCTTTCAAATCGCTGGAGATTTTCACGATGTGCAGCCAGTGGGCGATGAAGCAGCTTCAGGGCTACGTTGCGATGCAGTACACGATCAAAAGCCAGATAAACGGCGCTCCATCCGCCTTCGCCGATCAATTTCTGCGTAATGTATCGGTCGCCCACCACCAGGTTGATAAAACCGCGCAAGTCGGAAGCGCCCTGTGCTCCTGTAATCGGTTCAGTTGCTTTGTCGTTGATCAATGGAAGACCCCATCATTCACAGGAGTGTTCGGAATAGTGAACCAGAATGAACTGCCTATACCTGGCGTTGATTCAACGCCTATTTGTCCTCCATGACGCTGGACGATCGTTTTACAAATCGCCAGACCCAACCCTGTTCCTTGTGATGCTTTGCCATCTGCATCTGGCAATTGTTCGTAAATCTCGAAGACTCTATCTAATTTGTCTGCGGGAATCCCAGGGCCAAAATCTTGCACGGAAAATCGAACACTGTTGTCTTCGGTGTTTTCGGCGACCTGAATCTCCACTTTTGAACCTGATGAGGAGTGTTTGATTGCGTTGGTAAGAAGATTGGTAAGAACCTGTTTGATTCTTAGCTCGTCACCCCAATATGTAACATTTGTCTGCGGCAGTAAGATTGAGATGTTTTCTTGCTCTGCCATGAACTTGATCCCCTCTACCGCCGATCTAACAGCGCCAGCGGTCGGATTGTGATCGTTGTCGAGGACAAATGTTTTGCTTCCCATTTTTCCAATGTCGACCATGTCCTGAACGAGACGCAAAAGTTGCGTGCATTCGAGATTTACTTTTCCTGATACTCTCGTTGCTTGCTCAGATTGTTTGTCTATGACACCATCTTCGATTAGTACTGCTAAGTTGCGAAGAGAGGTAAGAGGGGCGCGGAAATCGTGCGCTACCATGGCAAAGAATTCTTGTTTGGCTCGCTCTAAATCGTAGTGCGCGCTTTTGTCGACAAACAAAAGCAATTGTTTTGTTTGCCCCCCCAGCTCGATGGTATCTGAATGTGTTTCCACGGGCAGGAGGGAACCGTCCGCTCGCACGGTTATTCTGTCGTTTTGATCGAGGCGTGAAAGGTGCGCTGGAAACTCTTGTTGAAATAGTTTTTCTACCGATTCCCCTATGATGTGTGTTTCGCCGCGACCAAGTAGTCGCCGAGAAGCTGCATTGGCGAATTCGACAGTATTGGAGTCGGTCATTATCAAAACGCCTGCCGGCAGGGACTCCAGAATTTCTTTTAGCTGTCGTTCGCTGGTGCGCAGTGCTTGCTCGACCTGCTTCTGCTCGGTCATGTCGTGGACTATGCAGAACAGCGTCCTTTCGGAGATAGACCATTGCCCTCGCCATGCGGCGTGTTTTATCGACCCGTCCTGGCAGCGAATTTCGGTTTCGAAAATTACCCTTTCAATGCTCTTATCCGCCTCGCCGGCGTATGCCAGTATGCGTTTGTATCCGACCTCGTCGACTACAAGCTGGGCGGATTGCCCTTGAATTTCCTGGGCTGTATAACCCCATGCCGTCTTAGATGAAGGACTGACGAACACGAAAGAGCCGCTTGAGTTGATCGTGCAAACGACATCAACAGCTCTCTCTATGAGTGCCTTTTCTCTCCGGCGTAGATCTTCAAGCTCAACAAGCATCCGTTCTTCTGAATTGTCTTGAGTTTTGTTAGGGCCGAAGGATGTAGTATGTATTTCGGAAGGGGTATGGCTTAAACCCGTAAACCAATCTATCCATTTTTGCATGCGTAGAACCTGAATCGGGCGCAAAATGTGTTTGAAGAAGGGGCGGATTTCATACTAATCCCAAACTGTAACAACATTGCCTCAATATGCAAAGGCATGCCCCCTGTAACTATTTGCTTTGGAAAGCATCGTTCGATAGTTGAATAAAAGTCGATCCGTGACTTCGGTTACGAGCCCCTTGTCCGGTAAAGAAGGCGACTGCAACATTCTAAGCGCTCGTTTGAATTGTTGTTCGCTGTCCCAAATGCGTCCTTTTCCGGCGTAAATTTGCGCGAGGCTGTTGATCGCCTCTGCGAAATTCAGCAATTCTTCCTGGTAAGCAAGCTCTTCTGCGTGACTCAGCTGTGATGACTTGTCAAAGTGTCTGCGCAAAAAGATTTCACGCAGCAAAATAGATTCCGAATATGCGGATTCTGCGGCTGTGAAGTCGCCTTTCTCGTAATGGATGCGTGCGATGCTCTCCAGGTTTGCTGCACGCCCCACGTGCTTTCTTCCCAAACAGTTGTGCTTTAGCGATAGCGAGCGGCTGTGTATCTCGAAAGCCATTTCGGTCAATCCTGCTTCGTAACTTAGACGGGCAAGTCTGTCTAAGTGAGGAGCCGACTTGATATCGTTTTTCGAAAAGATGCTTTCAATCAGCTTGAGCCAGACGTGCACGTAGATGTCCGTAAACTTCGTTTTTACCGACAGCGGCTCTTTGCCCTCTATCAGCGCAGACGGGCTTTGCAGTGAGCGAAGTTTTCTCGTTGGCACTGTCACAGCAGCCGTTGCCACTGAAGCTATGCTGGGCGTGTCATTAGAACTTTCCGAGTAGATTTTGTTGTCCGGGTACGATGGTAGTTCTTGATTGATCACCTTTTCTTGCGGAGCTGTTTTGATTTTCGAATTTTCTAAATCAGCAATCGTGGAAAGAAGAGCCGCTTCTATTTGGCGGATGAGAATCTCTTCTTCTGATTGGGACATCGTCTGTTTGATGGCTGGTGGCAGTGATCGCATT
>JBGAVL010000276.1:0-8674 GCA_044228145.1 Obscuribacteraceae bacterium (SeqCode) | reverse complement strand
ACCGATTGGCTGCACTTTGGTGAAGCCGTAATGGGCTGCGCAAAGCGAATAGAATTTCGTTTCTTTCAAGACGTGCAAGGCAAATTTGAATACCAGGCATATGCCTGCAATCAAAACGATCCTGAATTCGAGCAAGTATGGCAGTGGGTTCGTTCTCACTTTGAAATCAGACTAAATTTCTCGCCCATAGAGCCAGTTTACAAAGCTGGGGTGATCGGCAACTGTGTAATTCTGTACGCCGCTGAAACGGGGCGCACGGAAGACGCATTGCTGACGATTCCCATCCGGGAAGAAACCGTGCAGCGAAGCGTGGACGACACACTGGCAAGAATGCAAAACCTCACAACTTTCATGAAGATAGTGCCTAAGCGGTTTTAGGACTACCCCGGCTTATTTCGTGCAAATGAAGTATGCGACAGATTTTTTGCTTTTGTTTTCCGCCGCGTGAACTGTTTCCGCAGGCAAATCCAAAGCATCACCGGCGGTGACAAGCATGTCTTCGCCGTCGATTTGAAACACAATTTCGCCGGAATGAACGACGATGTATTCATCGTGAGGATGGCTGTGCGGGCTGTAGTAAGCGCCTGGTCCGTCCTGCCATGAAAAGATCGAAAAGCCCTCCGAAGAGAGCTTTTCGCGCAGATCATTTGCGGACTTGCAGTCCGAATATTTGCGTTGAGCCACCGAGGCCCGGCGCTTCAATTTAGCTCTTCGAAGCTTTTGCTTCTTCTGAAGGCTTATCTTCCTTGTCGGCCTTTTCGCCTTTCTTACCCTTTTCGGGTTCTTCGGCTTTTTCGGCCTTCTCAGGCTTTTCGGCTTTCTCGCTCTTTTCGCCCTTCTCCGGCTTCACCGATTTCTTTTCGTTTTTCTCGAATCGAATCGTCTCACCTTCGAGCACGGTCTCGATGCAGTCGCCTTCTTTGAAGCGACCTTGCAAGACTTGCTCAGCGAGATTATCTTCGAGCAAACGCTGGATAGCGCGGCGGAGCGGACGAGCACCGTAGGTCGGGTTGTAGCCTTCCTTGGCGATCAGATCCTTGCTCTCGTCGTTGACGATAAGCTCCATTCCTTGAGCCTTGATGCGAGCACCGAGATCGGCGGACATGATGTCCACGATCGAGCGGATTTCTTCGCGGGTGAGCTGTTGGAATACGATGATTTCGTCGATACGGTTGAGGAATTCCGGTCTGAACGTCTTTTTCATGGCGTCCATTACCAGGTCTTTGATCTTCTTGTACTTCTCGTCATGCTGACCTTCAGTGGACTTCGCCTGGAAGCCAACTGCCAATGAGGTCTTGTCGATGAATTGTGCACCGACGTTGGAGGTCATGATGATGATGGTGTTTTTGAAGTCAACCGTTCTGCCCTTACTGTCGGACAAGCGACCGTCATCGAGAATTTGCAGCAAGACGTTGAATACGTCCGGGTGTGCTTTTTCGATTTCGTCGAAGAGCACGACGGAGTATGGCTTGCGACGTACTGCTTCTGTGAGCTGACCGCCTTCCTGATAGCCGACGTATCCCGGAGGAGAGCCGATCAATTTGGAAGTGGTGTGGTGCTCCATGAATTCGGACATGTCGATGCGGATGAGCGCATCTTCAGAGCCGAAGAAGTAGCCGGCCAGCGCCTTGGCCAATTCGGTTTTACCAACACCGGTCGGTCCGGAGAAGATAAACGATCCGATTGGACGCATCGGGTTTTTCAAACCGACTCTGGCGCGTCTGATAGCTTTGCAAACCGCGGTGACTGCTTCTTCTTGTCCAATTACGCGCTGGTGAAGAACGTCAGCCATGTGGAGCAGTTTTTCCGATTCGCCCTCGGTCAATTTGAGCAGCGGAATGCCTGTCCAGGAGCTGACTACGTATGCCACTTCTTCAGCGGTGACTACAGGTTTTTCAGTCTCTTGCTTGGCTTTCCATGCGGCTTGAATCTCGCGAATCTTTTCGGAGAGCTTGGTCTCTTGTTCGCGCAATGAAGCGGCTTTTTCGAATTCTTGATTGCGAATTGCCATTTCTTTGTCGCGGCGAACTTTTCTCAGTTCGCGCTCTACTTCTTTGCCTTCAGGCGGCAAAGACGATGCGCGCAGGCGCACACGCGATGAAGCTTCGTCAATCAAGTCGATAGCTTTATCCGGCAGGTAGCGGTCGCTGATGTAGCGATCGGAAAGCTTGGAGGCTTGCTCGATTGCTTCATCGGAAATAACCAACCTATGGTGTTCTTCATACTTCTGGCGAAGACCGCGCAAGATTTCGATGGTTTCTTCGACCGACGGAGGATCGATGATAACAGGCTGGAATCTGCGCTCGAGTGCCGCATCGCGTTCGATGTGCTTGCGGTATTCGTCCATCGTCGTTGCGCCGATGCACTGCAGTTCGCCGCGAGCGAGCGCCGGTTTCAAAATGTTGGCTGCGTCGATAGCGCCTTCTGCCGCGCCTGCGCCGATCAATGTGTGCAATTCGTCGATGACCAGCATGACATTGCCGGCGGCGCGAATTTCGTCCATGATTTTTTTCAAGCGCTCTTCAAATTCACCCCGGTACTTGGTTCCGGCGACGAGAAGACCGATATCGAGCATGACTATTTTCTTTTCGGAGAGGATATCCGGAACATCAGCATTAACAATGCGAATGGCCAGTCCTTCAGCGATTGCTGTTTTACCAACTCCCGGCTCACCGATAAGAACAGGGTTGTTCTTTGTCCGGCGCCCCAAAATTTGGATGACACGCTCGATTTCTTTCTCGCGTCCAACAACCGGATCCAGTCTATTCTCTGAAGCAGCCTGGGTGAGATTGAGTCCGAACTCGTCGAGGGTGGGAGTTTTTGATCTCCCTGTCGACGTTGAAGTCGACCCACTGGCTGTAGCAGCACCCGACTCCCCAAGCAACCTGATAACGTGTGAGCGGACCTTGGTGAGGTCTACGCCGAGGTTTTCCAGCACTCGGGCGGCAACACCCTCTCCCTCGCGGATAAGACCCAACAGGAGGTGCTCAGTGCCGATGTAATTGTGTCCAAGCTGGCGAGCTTCGTCCCAGGACAACTCGAGCACTCGTTTGGCTCTCGGTGTAAATGGAATTTCGACAGCTACAAATCCGGAACCGCGTCCGATTATTTTTTCAACTTCGACGCGAGCGTCTTTCAGATTGACGCCCATTGATTTGAGCGTCTTCGCCGCAATACCCGTTCCCTCTCCGATCAATCCAAGCAAGATCTGCTCGGTACCGACGAAATTGTGACCCAGTCTCCGTGCTTCCTCTTGAGCAAGCATGATGACCTTGATGGCCTTCTCGGTAAACCTTTCAAACATGGCGGGTCGAGCCTCCTGAACTCCGCTAATGAGCGTCCGTAGTATGTTACTGGGTGGACGTTTTAAGTGACCTTATTCTAACATCAGCACGAGATCAGGGTTGTGGTCCAGTCCCATTACCGAGTGACTTAATTAGACTTGCAAGAAGGTCAAGACCAGGCGTTTGTTCCCAAAAACACGATTAATTGGGACTCTGCCTTTTCAAGAACCATGCCAGCCAACCACATTAATCATGCATCCCAGGCTGGTTTCATACTGCACTCTTTAGGATTATTTCGCTATACAGCGCTACGATGGGATGTCGGGGAGCCGTTTGCGGCTTTAACTGAGGGTGTTTGACTGCCGACCGGCCAGATGTCATCCGGTATCCCAGAGGTTACCGCCCAGCCGAGACGATAGTTTTGAAACCTTGCGTGCTCAGCTCGAGGCACAAAAATAAAGGACACCGTGGCGTTAGAAACGGCAAGGGCGACGCATGGCGCCGCCCTCACAAGTTGATTTTGAACCGGGCGACGCATGGCGTCGCCCCTCTACAGATGCACCCTAAGCGTGCTTCTCATCACCGGTGATCGGTTGCGCGAACGTGCACTCTTTGTTGGAGCAGGCAACCTGGTCGCCGCGCTTCAAGGTCTTGTAGACCAACATAGTGCCGCATGAAGGGCACTTGTTCGAATTGTTCGGACCACCTGAGATCACAGGAGGATACCAGTACGCCGAGGTGCACTGATTTTGCGAGTAGTTGCTGCAACCGTAGAAGATCTTTCCACGACGCGACTTCTTCTCGACAATCTCTCCGCCGCATTCAGCGCGAGGGCACTTAACGCCGGTGATCTTGAGAATCGGTCTTTGCTCGCCGCATTCTTCCTTGTCCTTGGCACAGGCGAGATAATCGCCGTAGCGACCATATCTGATCAACATCGGTCCGCCGCATTTCGTGCACTTTTCTTCAGTCGGTCTGTCTTCAGGAACAGGCGTGCCTTCTTTGGTGAGCGCAATTTTTGTTTTGCACTCGGGATATTTGATGCAACCCAGGAATTGACCAAAGCGCGAAGAACGAATAGCCATCTGCTCTCCACACTCAGGGCATTGCTGATCGCTCAGGATAATGACCTTGTTCATGTTCTCTTCGGCCTTCTTCAGTGTTTCGCCGAAGGGCTGATAGAACTCTTTGAGCATGCTGTGCCAGTCGACTCGATCTTCTTCGATCATGTCGAGTTTTGATTCCATATCGCGGGTAAACGGAACATCCACGATGCCGCCGAAATGCTCGACAAGCAAGAGATTCACCGCTTTTCCAAGCTTGGTCGGAACCAGTGTTTTGTTGACGCGCTCGACATATTTGCGGTCGACAATTGTTGTAACCGTTGCCGCGTAAGTCGATGGTCTGCCGATGCCCTCTTCTTCCAAAGTCTTTACCAGACTGGCTTCAGAGAAACGCGGCGGGGGCTGAGTGAAATGCTGATTTGGCTTGATGTCTTTTTGCTTCAGCGCTTCACCTTTGGTGAGCTCAGGGAGACTTTGCGTCTCACTGCTCATTTCGCCAGTGCCATTGGAATCATCAACATTTTCGCCGTCCGTTTCGGTGACGGCGGCCTTAGCTGGGCGGTTGTAGACAATGGTGAATCCGGCGAATTTAGTCTCCGTAGCGGAAGCGCGGAAAACAGCTTCACCTGCCGAAATTTCAGCAGTACGGGTGGACAATTCGGCAGCCGACATTTGGCTTGCCATGAATCTTTCCCATATCAATTTATAGACCTTGTACTGGTCGCTGCTCAAATGCTGCTTAATGGCTTCAGGCGAATTCTCAGGATAGGTCGGGCGAATTGCTTCGTGAGCATCCTGAACGTTTTTCGCTTTGCGCGTATATACCCTGGGCTTATCCGGGCAATACTCTTTGCCGTAGCGATTCTTGATATAGGCGAGCGCCTCTTCTTGAGCCGACTGAGCAACCCGGGTGGAGTCGGTTCTCATGTAAGTGATAAGACCGGTGGCACCCTGCGCGCCAAGCTCTACGCCTTCATACAAGGTTTGAGCCACTTGCATGGTTTTCTTCACAGCATAGCCAAGTACGGTGGAAGCTTCCCTTTGCAGTGTTGAGGTGATGAAAGGCGGAGACGGTTGTCTCTGACTCGATTTCTCAGTCAGGGAGCTGACCTTGAATTCTTCACTCTCAAGAGATTTGAGAATCTTTCCGGCCATCTTTTCGCTGTCAATAATCATCGTATTAGCAGCGGACTTTTCCGAGGCGGCAATAATGCGTTTGCCTTCGTACTTATATAAGGGTGCGATAAACGATTGTTTGGATCTGGAGCGTGAAAGTTCGGCTTTGATTGACCAGTATTCTTTGGGGTCAAAACCTTCTACTTCAACTTCGCGCTCGCAGATAAGGCGCACGGCAACTGATTGCACACGGCCTGCGGATCGTCCGTTGACCTTTCTCCAGAGCAATGGGCTGATCTTGTAGCCTACCAATCTGTCCAGCACGCGGCGTGCTTGCTGTGCATCTACAAGGCGCTTGTCAATCTTGCGAGGAGCCTTAATGGCAGCAAGGATCGCGTCCTTGGTGATTTCATTGAACTCGATGCGGTGTACTTTCTTATTAGGCAATTCCAGAATTTCTGACAAGTGCCAGGCAATCGCTTCGCCTTCGCGGTCAGGGTCGGGCGCGAGATAGACTTGTTCCGCTTCGTCGGCAGCTTCCTTGAGCTCCTTCACGATCGGCTCTTTCTCTTTCAGGATCTCATAGAGAGGTTCGAAATTCTTGCGCACATTGACGCCTAGCTTGTTGCGCGGCAAGTCGCGCACATGTCCAACGCTGGCCTTAACCTGGAAATCTTTCCCCAGGATTTTTGAAATGGTCTTGGCTTTGGGCGGAGACTCAACAATAACTAGATATTTCGCCATTTGAAACGCGGCACCTCGAAACGACAACCTGTCAAGATATGCAGACAAGCCGGTACTATAACACGGTCGTCAACCCCCCTCTAAAATTCGGCCCAGCCGAAAGGTACCCCAATTTGTGATACGTGAAGATGGCTTCACTTGCGTGCCTACCATGGTTTTGGCGTTTTTCTCCAGGCGGGATAAAACCCTTCTTTTACAAAGCGAAAATTTTGCTCACTTTTGGGCTTCGACAAACTTCCCGACAACCCGGGCCAAAACCCGTTCGCTCACCGCTCCGAAACCAGCCAAGAGTGCCGTGCGGCTGAGGTCTTCTTCCGCTTCGCCCTGGTCATTTTGCCCACCAACCGAGATCCCCTCGTCTATATCGTAGGAAAAACGAATAGTCAGGTGGTCCAACTCATCTAGATAGGAGACATGCGATCCATCTCTTTCGATCAGTTTGAACAGTTCGCTCCATTCAATTACACAAACCATCCTTTGATATACGAACTCTTCCAGCTCCAAAACAAGCTGATCTCCAAGTGCTTGCGCTTGACTCTTACTTGACTCGCTCAATCGATAGAGATCGAGATGATAAAGGGGAAGCCTGCCGGAGTGGTATTCGTTCAGCATAGTAAAGGTAGGACTTTGCACTACCTCTTTTACGCCCAAACCCTGCGCCAGTCCTTTGACAAAGGTAGTTTTGCCCGCGCCGAGCGGACCTTCCAATGCTATTACGCAAGAATCTTCTATATTGCTGCCGAACAGCTCACCCAGAAGAATCGTCTTCTGCCTGCCGTTCAACTTTAGATTCACTTTTGCCGTCTTCTGTTCAACCGGAATATTTGAAATTCCGGATGTAATGGGACGTCCCAGCCCCGAACAAGAATGAGTTTTGACCCGGAATGTTCCAGGTGGGGAACCTCCTAAACGGTTTACCGTTTCCTACTTCCCGGACAGAACCTTTTTAAGAGCTTTGTCCTATTGATTGGGCTCAAGCCCAGGGCTCATAGGTATACGTGGCCATCTCGAGTGGGAACCCCGATTACTCAATTCTGTAGGACAAAACTTTTTTTATTTCTGTCCAAGACTGAGACTAACCGCATCATAGTGAACAGGCATAGACCTGTCAACAAAGGGTAAAGACGAAGATTTGGCAAGCCCCCGGAAGAAAGATTTTTCTTGCCCTCAAAAACCGTTATCGCCACCATTTGCAGTGGCATATTACTTCATCAGCTCTTTGACGCGTTGCCGGTATTTGTCGGTGAGAACGCTGACCTCGTCCCTGGCCGGCAACCAGTATGTTTTTCCGCCTGGATAGATCGGCTCCTTGAGCGCTTTTCCAGTTGGACCTTCGGTCACGGTCGGCGTCATCTGATTGATTTCGTAGATCGCTTCCAGCGGAATTTCAGGTCCATACTTTCGTTGTGCCACCGCATACAATGTCTGATCCCAATTTACTGTGACGAACGAACGCTGCTTTTCATCAGCATTTTCAACACTATATGCAGTATTTTCGTCGACTCTCTCCAGCGGCGGGTAAAGTTTGTCCATCAATTCGTAAAATTGCTTTTCCAGCTCTTCGACTTCCGACCAAGCCGGAAGCACATAAGAATTTCCCGCAAAGTAAATCGGGTCAATCAGCCTGCGCAGTCCGTTTTCATAAGTCACTTCGGGCTTCAAACCATTAACTTGAAATATGGCCGCAATAGGATGACGCCCGCCGTATTTGGTTTCGCTCAAATGCCAGAAAGTCTCTCCACGCTCAATTACTATTTCAACCCTTTCGTCCTTGCCGCCCAGGCGATTATCAGCGCTGGTCTTCTCCGGCGTGTCGCCTGACGAAGAAGCTGATTTATTGCCCTTGCGCGCCATCTATTTTTTTTCCAAAACTTTGCCGCTGACAGAATGTTCAGGGACACGAGGCGGAGTGGTCACGCCGTTCGGCAATTTACAGTTGTCTCCGGCCCCTTCCCCGGTAGACAGTTTATCTGGCTCGCCTGCCTTTTCGCCGATTGGCTCAGAACCTGACTGATCCGGCTGCTGTGGGATTTCGCGCGGGCGAATACGAGCAACCGAGTTATGAACTTCCGGAGAAGGACTGGGCACCACGCCAAAATTGCGAACGTACAATCCGGTGCCTTCCGCCCGCATTTTCACACGGTCCTTTAGACGGCTTGATGAAAGCTGGCTTTCCAGACTGTCGGCAACTTCATCGAGAGCAGCCTGCCTGTCCTGGCTGTATTGTTTATATTTCTGCGAGCGGTCTTGCGCTTCGGCTCTAATCCGGTGTGCATCATTTTCGGCTCGCTTACGAATCTCGGAAGCAAGTTGCTGTCTTCGCTGAAGCTCCAATTCCTTTGCATGCTGCTGAAGGGCCCAGTTGGCACCACCACCCGCCACGACCAGCGGCGCATCCATTATCGCTCTTATCTCATTGTCGGCATCATCGAGAATCTTACGCGCAGTCCCTTCTCCGGTTCTGAT
>JBGAVL010000275.1:0-8719 GCA_044228145.1 Obscuribacteraceae bacterium (SeqCode) | reverse complement strand
GCCCAGAGCGATCTGCTCAGCCCGCAAAAAACCGAGTTTAAAGATCCGCGCGGCGTCTTCTTCAAAGAAAGAAGCGAAGCGGGAGCTCCCGGCAAGATCGCATTTCTTTTCCCTGGTCAGGGCTCTCAGCAAATCAATATGCTCAGCGATCTGTCCGTCGCCTTCCCGTCCGATCGCAAAACTATCGAAAAAGCCGACGAAGCAGTGAAGGGCATTCTGCCGCGCTCGCTCAAGTCCTATATTTTCCCGCCTCCCGCTTTTAGCAAAGAAACCGAAGAGAAATATCAGCAAGAGCTCACCGACACAAGAATCGCTCAATCGGCAGTCGGCGCCGCGGGCATGGCAGCATTCCACTTGCTCAGCCAGTTGGGAATCAAAGCCGATTGCACTGCCGGTCACAGTTATGGTGAGTATGTAGCCCTTTGCTCCGCCGGCGCCATGAGCTTGAAAGATTTGATCCGCATTTCAGAGCTGCGCGGTCGCTTGCTCAGCGCCAAAGTCGAAAATGACGGCACCATGGCCGCCGTCACAGCGCAACGCCAGGATGTCGAAAAACTGCTCAGCACCATGGCCGGTATCACGCTCGCCAACATCAACGCGCCCAATCAGTGCGTGATCTCGGGTGCCACAGACGCCGTCAACGACGCCGTCTCCGCCTTCAAGAATCAAAAGATAGCCGCGCGCACGATCGCTGTTTCGCAAGCCTTCCATTCTCAATATATGGAACACGCCAGAGAGCCGCTCAAAAAGGCTCTGCAAAGCGTCGCCATGTCGGCGCCCAAGGTGCCTACATATTCGAACACCGACGCCAGCCAGTATTCGTCGGTGCCGGAAGAAATCGTCGACCGTTTAGTCGAGCACATCGTCAAACCAGTCGACTTCGTCTCGCAAATCAAGCGCATGCAACAAGACGGCGCCTATTTCTTTATTGAAGTCGGACCGGGCTCCGTGCTCACGAATCTGACCTCTTCAATCTTGCAAGACAGCCCGCATCTGGCGGTTGCAATCGACCGCTCAGGCAAAAACGGAATTGTCCAATTGCTGAATACCATGGCTCAATTGTGGGCGCACGGCGTAGATTTCGATGCTCGTGTTTTATATGAAGGCCGCATCGAACAAATCCCTCAGCCGGCTGAACAATCGACAGGCGGACCAGCAGGCAAACCGAAATTGCTCTACCTGATGGACAGCCAGAATATCTCGAGAGCCAACGGTACAGCTGCCACACCGACTGCAAAACCACTGCCGCAAGCACAGGCGCGTCCTCAAGTTCGTACTCAGATTCAATCTCAGGGACAATCCCAAAGTTCAATTCCTGGTCCAACCATTAATGGCCAGCCTCAAGTTCAGACCCAGCCGCAAGGCAAACCAGTTTCTTCCAGTCCTCAAACGGGGGCTGTAAATGGTGCACCGACACCTACACAAGCTGTTCAAAACAATCTTGGACAGCCGCAATTCGAGAAAGGGATAAATCCGGCAGCGAAGGAATCCGCAACCAGAATGACCGCATCTACTACCAATCCTATTAACCCTGCTAATCCTGCAAATCTACAGTCAGGCTCGGCAAGCGCGCCTAGAGCGCCGCAAGCGGCAGCCGCTTACAACCTTCCAGCAGGGTACCCGCAGCAGCAACTGCCCAGACAAGCCGCAGGCGGCAATGTCGATCAGGTGATGATTCAATTCCAGCAAACGATGTTGGAGATGACCAACAGTTTCCTGAGAACGCAGCAGCAGGTGATGAGCGCTTATCTGCAAGCCAAGAGTGGCGTGCTTCCGCCGCAAGGGCAGTGGATTCCACAACAGCAACAATACTTGCAGCAGCAAGTCGGTCAGCAACAATTTGTGCAGCCCTATGCGCAACCGCAATTCCCACAACCGCAATTCAACCAGCCTCAATTTGCTCAGCCGCAGTACGCCGAATACGTTCAGCCGGCTGTTCAGACCCAGTACGCGCAACCAATTCAGGTTCAACCGGAATCCATTCAAAACAACGGTCACGAGCCAATCACTGCGCCAGTAATTGATGCGCCCGCAGTTATGAATCCGCAAATTGCTGCCGAAAGCAACGGCAAAAATGGCGCTCACAACGAGACTAATGGCGCTCACGACGCAATTCAGGCAGTCGTTCAAGCTCAAACTACAGCTCAACCACAAGCCCCCATTTCCAATGAAAAGCTCGTGGAAGAGCTGCTCGATATAGTCAGCCAGCGCACCGGCTATCCGCCTGAAATGCTGGATCCCGAGCTTGACCTTGAAGCCGACCTGGGCATCGATTCCATCAAACGCGTGGAAATTCTCAACAGTTTCCGCAAGATTCTTCCGGAAAGCAAGCAGCGCGAATTGGAAGGAGGGCTGGAGCAACTGGCCGGCACCAAGACTCTTAAAGGAATTATTGATTGGATCAACTGCGACGCATCTGCTGATGCTGGAAGCAATGGTTCTGCGCCGGAAACCAACGGCAAGGGCGCAGACGATCTGATTACCGAAATTTCCGGCACGAACGGATCTCATGGATCTGAAGTAGTTATAGGATCTAATGAATCGCACGGATCTGAAGGGTCGAACGGTTCATCTGATATGAATGGTTCAAACGGCAACGGCAGCGGTGCCGTGCACGATATCGTCGTTATCGCCAATTCAGAACTGACTGCAGGCGGAAATGGCAACGGCGGCAATGGAAACGGCAACGGTCATGGCACCTTTGAAAAAGCGCCGGCTGCAGCTGTTGCCCAAACAGGCTTCTCTTCGCGCAAAGAAAGCGCCAGCGGGCACAACATCAAACGCGCCACTGTCGAGGTTTCCCAGTTAAGCCTGCCGGTAATGCAGCCCACCAAAGTGCCGCAAGGCAGCATCGACTTGATCATCGCCGATGAAGGAGACGCCTGGCAGGAAGTGGGAAAGTCCCTGACGGCTCGCGGTGAAAAATGCGTAGTCATTCGCCACGACGCCAATGCCAAAGAAGGACTGAAGATCAATAACGGCGCCTGTGAATTGGACGCCACATCTTTTGAAGCCGTGCAAGCGGTATTGCAATCAATCAAGAAGAGCCACGGCAAGATCGCCCGCATTGTCGACCTGCAACCGCTCAACAAAGCGGACTCAGCCATCGTAGGCAACGTGCCTCCAGCCTCGCTTATCACGCTTCTCAATTTCGCCAAAGCTGCTTACGCTGACCTCAATGACCCGGCTCATAAGGGTGTCGCCACAATCACAAGCGCGAGCAAATTGGGCGGATCTTTCGGCTCGTCCGGATCAGGTGCTGCAAGCGAAACGGTTGCAGGGCTGAACAGAGTCTGGGGTGCAGGCATCTCAGGATTTATGAAGTGCCTGGCTAAGGAATGGCCGAACGTTCGCGTCAAGGCAGTCGACTTCGAACAAACTTTGCTCCCGTCTCAAATCGCCAGGCTTGTGCTGACGGAAATGGACGCGCAGGAAGAGCTTGAAGAAAACGAAGGTGGCGGTTCAAACGCTGCGGTCGCTGCGCAAAAGCGCGTTGAAATCGGCTATGTGAACGATGGAACGACAAGAGTGGGGCTGAACGTCAAACTTGCCGACATCGAAACTGCAAAATCCGCCAGCCAGACTCCAGCCATCTCGATTGATTCAACGTCCGTAATTGTCATCACAGGTGGTGCACGTGGAATCACCGCGGAAATTGCGCTTGATCTGGCAGAGCAATTCCAGCCGCAATTGATTTTGATCGGGCGTACACCGGAGCCGGCAGACGAACCTGCATACACCGCCGGTTTGACTTCGATGCGCGACTTAAAAGCCGCGATTATGGATCAACTCAAACAGAGCGGGCAGCAAGTCAGCATCGCCCTTGTCGAATCCCAGTATCAAAAACTTCTGCGCGACCGCGAAATACGCGACAACCTGCAAGCAATGCGGGCGGCGGGCTCAAAAGTAGAATATCTGCCGGTTGATGTTCGCGACGAAGAGGCCTTTGAGGCGGCGATTGAACTCATCGTCACCGAATTCGGCAAAATAGATGGCATTATCCACGGTGCCGGCGTCATTGAAGATGCCTTCGTCAAAGAGAAAGCTCAAGCATCCTTCGAGCGCGTTTTCACAACCAAGGTCAATAGCGCTCGCACCTTGAGCAAATTGGCTAAGGGACCGGATCTGAAATTCATGTTCTTGTTCTCCTCTGTCGTCGGACGCACCGGCAATGCCGGACAGTGCGACTATGTGAGCGCCAATGAAGTGCTCAATAAATTGGCTGTCACGCTCAACCGATCGTCCAATGCCCGCGTCGCCTCTCTCATGTGGGGTCCCTGGAACGCAGGTATGGCGCAACCTGAGTTGGAATCTCTCTTCGCGAAATATGGCTGGGCGATGATTGCACCGGCAGCCGGACGCAAGGCTTTCGTAGACGATCTTCTCTATGGGCAAAAAGACCAGGCAGAACTCGTGATTGTCGCGCAATTACCTGCCTCGACGGGCGTCGCGACCGATAAGACCGTGCGCCTTGAAGACGCTTATACACGGCAATTGGAAGATGGGACCTGCGAATTCGAGTCAGTGCTCAGTCCCGATATCGACTTGTACTTGCAAGACCATACTTTTGACGGCGTGCCGGTCATGCCGATGGCGATGGCTCTGGAAATGATGGCGGAAGCGGCACAAGCTCTTTGTCCGGAAATGAAGATGACTGCGGTCAATCGACTGGAAATTCCTGCCGGCATCGTCTTCGACAGTGCCTCCAAAACAATTACTGTCAGTGCGCGCAAGACCGACAACCCAGGTCAAACGAGCCTGGTGGAAGCAGTTGTTTTGACCGGAAACAAACGCCAGCACTTTAAGACATCTTTTGAATTGAGCGGCTTGCCGGCCAATGGTAGCGCTGCAGTCCACCGCATGAGCGGACTGGTTTCTATCCCTTCATTCGTGCCGACAACAGCGACGATGGCCAGCATTGCCCAGGGCATCAAATCAATGTCCACCTTGCCGACCCGTCAGACCGTCTACACGGACTACATGTTCCACGGACCTCTCTTCCAGGGCATCGTAGGCGTCAGCGCTCTGGGTGAAGAAGGCATCGTCGGCGAACTGAAGGCGTCCAGACCGCAGGCTTGCTTGAGCCGCAGCACGGGCTCCAACGAGTGGACCATCGACCCGATTTTGCTCGACAGCGCCATGCAATTGGCAGGCGTCTGGGCACGGCAATTCCTCGATATCACAGTCTTGCCGACCGGATTCAAGAAGCTGCACCTGGGCGACCGTGACCTGATGCTGGCGGACAGCTATTTCGCCCGCGTGTTCATCACGCCCGGCACCACCGCCCGCGAGCTGACTTGTGACGTGGCAGTTTATACTAAAGCTGGTGCCCTGGCCTTTGTAATTGAGGGACTGGGCGGCATCGGAAGCAAATCCCTGAACAGATTATCCAATCAGGCGAATCTGTCCAATCAGTCTACCTCTATCGGTGGCACGCGGAGCTGAAAATGCCCCAGGCGAAGATCAAGATCGACGGGCAAGAACCAATTGCAATCGTCGGCATGTCCTGCTTGTTCCCTATGGCGCCCGGACTGGCGTCCTTCTTCGGCAATATTCTGGCCGGGCGCGATTGCTTGCGCGAACCGAATGAAAATGAGTGGGATACGATCAATTATCAAAACCCCTCCGGCTCCGACTTCAAGAAAATCTATTGCGTGCGCGGCGGCTTTGTAACCGAGCTGGCTGATTTCGACCCGCTCAAGTATGGCGTCATGCCACGCGCAGTCCACGGCGCCGACCCCGATCAATTTCTCGCTTTGAGAGTTGCTGTCGAGGCGATGGCCGATGCCGGCTACAACAATTTGCCGACGGCGATAGACAAAGGCGAAGTGATCCTGGGCAGGACATCGGCTCCGGGACAGGGCGCCATGACTATGATTCAGCAGGGTCAAACCGTCGACCAGATGCTGGCTCTGGTGCAAAAATTGCACCCGGAAATTTCCCACGACGACATTCGCCATCTGTCGGAACTTTTACACGGATCGCTGGCGCCCACAAACTCCGACACCGTCCCTGGTGTCATGCCCAATTTGCTGGCCGGAAGAATTGCGCAACGCCTGGGATTCAAAGGTCGCAACTTACTGCTCGATGCCGCCTGCGCATCTTCGTTGATAGCCGTCGAAACAGCCGTGCGCGACCTGCGCACAGGCGCCTGCGATGTAGCCCTTGCCGGCGGCATTCACATCAACTCCTTCGCCTGCTTTTACCAGATGTTCTGCGCGCTGACTGCGCTATCCCCAAATCAAGCAATCAGACCATTCGATCAAGCGGCCGATGGTACCATACTCGGCGAAGGCATCGGCGCAGTAGTTTTGAAACGCTATTCAGAAGCGCTGGAAAACAATGATCGCATCTATGCCATCATCCGTGGTGTGGGCTCTTCCTCCGACGGTCACGGAACCAGTCTTCTGGCACCCTCGCACGAAGGCGAAAGCCTGGCTATCCGAAGGGCTTTCGAAGACGCCGGCGTTTCCACCAAATCAATCGGATTGATTGAAGCGCACGGCACAGGAACTCCCGCCGGCGACACTGCCGAATTGCAAGCGGTGAAGGATACTTACGGAGCCGATACCACGAGTTCCGGTTGGATTGCTCTTGGTTCCGTCAAGTCAATGATCGGGCATACGCAAGCGGCAAGCGGCATGGCCGGATTGATCAAGGCGGCACTTTCTCTTTACCATCGCGTTTTACCTCCGACCCTAAATGTCGTCAACGAAAACAAATCAGTTGATTGGGCGCAACATCCCTGCCGAATCAGCACCCAGACTCGTCCCTGGATTCACCCGAAAGTTCACCCCAGCGTCGAGCACACAGACAAAGCTGCAAACCAAGCCGGACTAAAAACCACAGTCGAGCCCAGACGTGCAGCCGTCAGCGCCTTCGGCTTCGGCGGCGTAAATGCACACGTCATCCTTGAAGAGCACGAAGACAAAGACGAGAGCAAACGCCCGGCCCTCATAAAAGAATGGGAAACAGAACTGGTTGTTTTCACAGGCGACTCAAATCAAGAATTGCTGGAAAAGCTCGAACGCACAGTTAGATTGCTCGACAGCAAGCATGCGATTGACAGTAAATCCCCTGACAAACTGCCGGCAAAACCCGCCCTGTGTCTGCGCGATCTTGCTTACACTTTGAGCAAAGAAGCAACGCCGAAATCATGCCGCCTGGCAATTGTTGCAAAGTCGACCCAGCACTTGCGGGATGAACTTCTTACTGCCGCCGAATACCTGAGGCGCTATTCAACCGGTCAGGTCACCGACAATATCTTTTTGACCGGCACCGAATCAATCTCTCAGGGCAAGTTGTCCTATGTGCTGCCCGGACTGGGCGCCGCATATCCCAACATGCTCAAAGACCTCTGCATGCATTTTCCCGATGTGAGAATGGCATTCGACTACATCGATCAAATGTCGCTCACTTACTCGCACGAAGATAAGCAGACCAAACCATTCAGCGAATTGCATCAAATTTTGCCGAGCACAAAGCTTTTCGGCATACCGAAGCCGGGCCGTCCGGGACCGCAAGTGACAGCGGCATTGCTGGCCAGCATGGACTCGGCTGTGGTCACCGTGCTTTTGGCGGAGTGGTCCCTTTATCAGCTGCTCAAGAATCTCGGCGTCGAACCTTCGTCGATTGTCGGTGTCAGCACTGGCGAATTCGCAGCTCTATTGATAAACGGCGCCGCCGATGTGTTGGAGACGGCGCCCGTCTTCTATCGCCTCAGCACCGGAGTGGCCAATGCGGTTTCGATTGCAGAACTGGCAAAACTCCGGTCTATCAAAGTGACCGGCGACTGGGAAGTGATCGAGCCTATCTTGAAGAAACTTCCTCACACGGTCTACCTTGGTGCAGACTTATCGCCCAAGCAAATGCTTTTGTCAGGAACAGTCGACGCCATTGTCGCCGCCAAGAAAGCTATTGAAGAAGCAGGCTTTGAAGTGCTGCCTCTGCCGATCGCCATTCCTTATCACACGCCCCTGGTGGAAGGAAAAGTTGACGCCTCAGACGAAGCCGTCAAAGCAGTGACGGTTTCCAAACCGAAGATCACCACCTGGGCCTGCTCGCTTATAGACAAGTATCCGGATGACACGGAAGCAATCCGCAAAATCACGACAGAGCTCTTCACACGCCCGATTCACTTCAAGAAGACCATAGAAGCGATGTACGCAGAAGGCACACGCATCTTTGTCGAGGTCGGCCCCCGCGGCGGCATGACGCCAGTAATCGACGAGATTTTATCCGGCAAAGAGTATGTGGCTATCGCTTCCAATCTGCAAAGCGAATCGGGCGTCACTCAGCTCAATCGCATGTTAGCTAGCCTGTTTTGTCATGCTGTACCACTACAACTGGACTACCTGTTCGAGCGCAGGGCCAGCATCATCGACCTCGATCCGGACGCCAAACCGGCACGATCTACGAGCATGCATCTGTCGCTCAAATATCCTGAAATTTTGCTTTCCGAAAGGCCGAATCTGCCGTCCATTCAACACGATACCGTGCGCGCGCCGGACTATTTCACAGACAACAGATCCGAAAACAGATCCGTCAACGAAGCGAATGCGACCGATTTGCCGTTTCCTCATGCTGACGAAACTCAAAAGTACGATCAGGCGGAAAACCTTCATGTACAGCCGCAAGAAGAGGAAGATCCATTTGCCGTGATTGACGCGGTTATGGACAATTACATCAAAACTCTCGAAAGTTTTCACACCAATATCAT
>JBGAVL010000274.1:8458-8834 GCA_044228145.1 Obscuribacteraceae bacterium (SeqCode) | reverse complement strand
ACATCCACATCGACGTTTAAGCCGATGATGGGTTTTGTCATAGCGTGGCCATGTCCTCGATGACGTACATGATGCCGTCGACAGCCAGGGTCATGCGCGTGAAGTCGAGGCGATCGATGGTGTCTTTGGGCGTGTGGTAGAGCGGGTAACGGAAGTTGGAGGTGTCCGTCACCATGACGCCGTCGTAGCCGTGTTGCCAGAACGACCAGTGATCCGACCTGCCGGCGTCCTTCACGAAGGAAGGTGCCGCCACGCCTTCAGAGGGCAGTCCCGCATGCTTGCGGAAAACCTCTACGCAGCGACGCACGAAAGTGCGGCCTTTGGCGTTGCCGACGAAAGCCAGGAAGTTGGCGACCGTCGGGTAGAACAGGTTGAA
>JBGAVL010000274.1:0-8448 GCA_044228145.1 Obscuribacteraceae bacterium (SeqCode) | reverse complement strand
CTCGGTGGAATAAACGCCGAGCATCTCGAGAGAGAGCATGCCGACGATATTCTCGTTGCGCTCGCGGCAGCGCTTCGCATAAGCGTAGCTGCCCATGGTGTCCCAGTCACCGCCCGGATGCTCTTCATTGGCGAATGCCACGAAGCGAATGGTGCGGTCATTGGCACGGCGGCAGAAAGCGCGGCACAATTCCAGCATGGCAGATACGCCCGTGCCGTTGTCGTCCGCTCCCGGAGTGTTGTTGACGGTGTCGTAGTGAGCACCGATGACAACGATCTCCTCAGGGCGCTTCTTGCCTTTGATTTCCACGATCAAGTTGGGCATGACCTTGCCGTCGAACTCGATGTTCTGACGTTCGACCTCAAGACCGAGTGCACGGAACTCACGTTCGATGTACTCGATTGCCTTGAGCATACCGGCATAATTGCCGATGCTGCGCTCGCCGATGCCGACCGCCAGTGTTTCGACGTGTTCGACCAAGCGGTTGCGCAGTAATTCTTGCGGCCTCCCAAAAGAGGGCAGACGACCCCGATAGCTCTGTCCCGGCATCTTGACGAAGCGGTAGGCCAGTGGGTACAGCAAGAACTTGAGAATTGTTTTCTTGAAGCTCATATTATTGTCTCCTCAAGTGTTCCACATTTCGGGTGTTAAGGGAGGATGTGAGGGGCTTCCTTGAGGAAAACTCCCTCGACGAGTCTGGCGAAGCAACGCTTCTTGATCGACTTGATGTCGATGGCGGAAAGCTTGTTGCGCAGCCGAAGAAGAGCGTCCCGGTTTTCGGCCGGAATGCGTTTGCCACGCTCGAGTGCGTCCACCGTGGAGATGAACCCTTCGACGACGGCATGCCACTTCTGGTCGAGGTTGAGCTCGAACTCCATGGCATGGAATCCCTTTATTGATGGCTGGGCGAGCATCAATCCGTCCTTCTCGGTGGGATGGACGGCGTCGATGGACACACACTTTCCGCCACAGAAGATGTGGAAGAGGATGCGTAGCCAACGATTTTTCTTGATGATCTCCTCGCTGATGTCGATCGCGAAGACGTCCGATTTCTTAACGCCGAAGTAGTGGGGCGGCAGGTCGACGGGGCACTCACCGAATTCGGTGAAGGCACCGTCCCAGAGCGGTTCGCCCTGAAAAGCGACGGCGTCGATGACGCCGGGAATAGCGCAGGAAGCCCTGATCGCCATTCCCACAGGCACGGGCTCAGTGGCCACGTGAAGCGGGTTGGTACCGAGGCCCATGCGATGCGCACCGTTTTTGGTGAACACCACATAACCCCGTTCAGCACTGGCAACTGTCCAGTACTTGTCAGGCCAAGTCTTGGCGACGGCGCTGACGAAGGTCCCCAGTTTTTCGCTCGAAAACACGCCGTTTTCCGGGCGCGTCTGCTCGTAGCGATACTTCATGAGGAGTGCGAGAATTTGACCGAGCTTGCCGGTCTTTGGCGTGAGCAGGCTGGAGAAGTCTGTCTGCAATGCGTGCGACAGAATCTGGGTGGCGTCTGCTCCACTGGCGAGAAGTGCGGCTGGAATGGATCCGCCTGATGCACCTCCGATGGTGGCAAAGTTCTTCAGACCCGCAAGTTGAAGGGCAACGATGGCTCCGGCACCAGCCAGAACCGCTTTGCTCCCTCCGCTTCCGAAGACCACATTCAGCTCGCCCATTTCGCTGGTACGCAGAACTTGGTCTGCTGCATTTGGGCTTGTCATTTTATGAATCCCTGGTAAGAGGCGATAGGAAGTAGAAACGAAGTTCGACAGCTCAAATCACTCAAGCGAGGCACGCGGACGATATAGGGCACCGCCCTCATAAATTCCGTGGATCGCTATGAAAGAAATGAGCGCTTCAAATCTCTCGTCGGGCACAGGCGCAGACGAGGAAATGAACTACTGAGATTAAAAGTCAGATGGACTTAAGGGGCTTTGATCAAAAACAGGAAGGAAACAAGAGTGCTTGGAGATTCTACAAAGAAGAGATACTTGTATTCTTGACCTCATATGCCTAAAAAGATCGAATGCTAATAAACATAGCTCACACAGCTTTGGCGAGCTTTGTGCATCTTGTCATCTTTTGATAGCGTGAAACACTTATCAGGCCAGTGCTGGCGGTCGGTGGCCAGGCCTTGCTAGATCTTGAGTAACTGAGTGAAACAACATAAGTCGGCCGTAATCAACAATCGTGAAGTGAGCCTTCGGGCTGATGGGGTGCGCTTCTTGGCATCTGCGCGGTGGTTTGGTTTTCCTGAAATCCGCTGCGCGCGCCGCTTGATTTTTGCTCAAAATTCCCAGTTCAATCGTACAAGAGTTCGCCTGGAATCCAGTCCAGGTTGACCCTACCAGTGGTGCGATCAGACAGAGACGATCGCAAAGTTTCAAACTGTTTGGATGTTCTTCCGCAATCGCAAATTTTGTTTTCGTGAGCTTTTTCGTGCCCTTCAGGATATTTGTCTTCGGCCGTGGTTGAATGCAATCGGACGCGCATTATTGGCGCCGTGTCTTGATTTCCAATCGGCGAATATGTGCGAGATTGCCAGTATTTAAGAAGAGATTGAGTTAGATTCACGTTGAGATTTTAGTAAGGAATGCTTGCGTGTAACCGAATTTGATACCAGCAATTCAATGTATAACACAGTGTGAAGTTGGCGTGTTTATGTCAAGTATCGGCTTGACGGCTAGA
This sequence comes from Obscuribacteraceae bacterium (SeqCode), assembly GCA_044228145.1. Taxonomy (GTDB): domain Bacteria; phylum Cyanobacteriota; class Vampirovibrionia; order Obscuribacterales; family Obscuribacteraceae; genus QKMZ01. The sequence goes on along the minus strand of JBGAVL010000274.1, from coordinate 5,769 downwards.
CTTGCTTAATGCGCCCGAACATACGCAAATGCGATCTGCATCAAAGATATATGCGTTGTCACATTTCGTTTTTCCCAGTCTTTGTGAAAAACCGCATCAAAAGCGAGATGTTGCAGTCTGAGTGAAACGTGAATTCGATTACATTTGCCGATAAATTTGAGAACTGTGAGCAGGGTATTACCTGGCAAAGTGATGCTTTCTCTGCTTGCCGAATTCTCATTATCGCCTACCTGCTTCGATTTACGGGGCTTGTGGATAGGCGATCGGGTGTGCGATCGGATATGCGATCGGGTGCCACGAATTTCCAACTTCAAACGGCCCAAATTTTTCACTTCGAATGGCCAAATTTTTCAACTTGAACCGCCCAATTTTCAACCTTCCGCCGTCGCGAAAAAGTTTCTCCGTGATCCGGGTGTCTTTTTTTTGTGTGGCAAACCATTGTGAGGGATTTTCTCAAGAAAATCCCTCACAATGGTTTTTTTCAATTGAGCACAGGTCAGGGTTTCAGGAATTGTTTGAAGTTGCAGCTGAAGAGTGGATAGACAGATCTGCCACCAGAGTGGAGTTTGTGAATCTCTACCCTGAGGGATTTTCTTGAGAAAATCCCTCAGGGTATGAGGAAGAAAGAAGAGATAGCATGCCGGATAGAATTTTCGGAGTTGGCGCGCGACGCTAATGTCCAGTTGGCGGCCAAAATTGTGCCAAAACTTACCGTGAATAGTAGGGCTGGCGCCCAGAGGTTTTGCTCAAATTTCCATATTAACTTCTAACTTGCAAGTTAAGTGTTATGATTGGGTTGTATAAAAAGTGCAAAAAAAACTTTCAAAAAAGCAAAGTTTTTTGTCACGCGATTTTTGAAACCGGAAAACGAATCGTTTGCGCTTGAGAGGCGCGAGAACAATGAAATCATACGTGATTGACGGAGTCTTTACTCCGCGTGCCAGTGTCAAAAAAGGGGTAAGTGCATACACCCCCGTCCACCCACAGCAGCTGGTAGCAGCATGCCTCCAGGCGCTCAGAGAGCGGCAACCGGCGGTTTTGGCAAAAGCTGAAACAGCATTTTTCGGATGTGTGTCGCAGGTCAACGACCAGGGTGCAAACATTGCTCGAAATGCGATTTTAGCCGCAGACCTGGACTGGTCTGTCAGCGCGTCCAGTGTCAATATGTGCTGCGGATCTGGTCTACAAGCCGTAAACATCGCTTCCGCCCTGGTTGCATCCGGTGCAAATTCTGTTGCACTTGCAGGCGGAGTCGAAAGCATGTCGCGTGTCAAAATGGCGAGCGATGGCGGTTTTATGGATGGCAACAACGACGAGCTGCGCCGCACGTTAGTGCAGGTTCCGCAGGGAATTAGCGCTGATTTTATCGCGGCAACGGACTGCTTTGCCCGCCAGGAGCTTGATGAATTCGCGGTTGCTTCGCAGAGAAAAGCAGCTGCCGCCGCTCAGAAAAACTACTTTCAGGCAGCTTATGCACTGGTGAAAGATAAGGGCGGGACGCCCATGCTGACTCGCGACGATCACATCAGACCTGACACTTCCTTGGAAAGTCTGAGTCAGCTGAAACCCGCATTTGCAGCTCTTGAAGAGGAGTTGACCGCAGCTGGATTAATTGGAGAAGGGAAGACAATTTCGAAGGTGACGCCGGTTCATACTGCTGGAAATTCCAGTGGGATTGCTGATGGTGCGGCGGCTGTTCTTGTTGCCAATGAAGACTTTGTTGCTGCTGCGCAAGCAAAGCCGCGCGCTCGCATTCTCGGAATTGTTACAGGCGGCAGCGATCCTATAACCATGCTCACTGGTCCTTCCGCCTGTTGCAGCGCGGTTCTCAAAACATGCGGCATGTCGGCAAAAGATATTGATCTCTGGGAAATCAATGAAGCATTTGCGGTCGTTCCATTGCAAACAATGCGTAGTCTCAAGATCGATCCCAGTAAGGTAAATATAAATGGTGGAGCCATTGCGCTCGGTCATCCATTAGGCGCGACTGGATCGATCTTGCTCGTTTCCTTGATCACTGCGCTTGAAAAAGAAGATAAAAGTGTCGGCTGTGTCACACTCTGTGTGGCTGGCGGGCAGAGTATTTCGGCTGTGGTTGAGAGGTGCTGAATATTAATGAACCGTCGCTCTGACTGCCCTATTTCCTGCGCACTAGATCTTATTGGCGACAGATGGACGCTCATTGTTTTGCGCGATCTTTTGTTTTTCAACAAGACAAGATTCGACGAATTCCTGGAATCTCCCGAAAAGATCTCAACCAGCGTGTTGACGGACCGTTTGCATAAACTTGAGCGCGCCGGCCTCATCGAAAAAGCTCCCTACAGCAGCCATCGCCTGCGAATGTCCTATTCGGCAACGGAAAAGGGTAAAGCGCTCATCCCAGTGCTCAATGAAATCGTTGCCTGGGGAAGGAGAAACATCGAGAATACGGTTTCTTTTGAAAGTTGCTGATTATGCCACGATTCAATGATCCCGGTTCCTTGCTAGCGTTGGCTGTCGTCTGGCGGCAATTTCGTATTTCCCTCGGAAATGGTCACAATTCGGTCATCGAAGACTGGAATGATTCGCTAAAGACCGGCATTGACTGGAGTTAGCGCAATGAGTCATCGAATCGAGAATCACGCCAGAGAGCTGGCGACTATGTTGGACAATGGGCAGGGCGCACAAGTCACGCAAATACTGCGCAATGACTTGTACAACTTGAGCGAGTGTGATTTTTCAAAGCTTGTCCATGCAACAAATAAGTATGAGAAAGATGGTTGTGGAGACGATTTGACTATCAATGCATACCGGGAAAAAGGCGGACCAAAAGAGCACGTCAGCGTCGAGTTGAACCGGCGCGATAAGGATGGTTTGCCGATAGTTTACGCTGAGACTATCCAATCATGGGGCAACTGGCCCGAGCATAAGCCGCAGGTTATTGAGCCAAATCGCCCCATTCCCCGGGAGGGGTGGGATCCTTATGAAGCCCCGATGCAACGTGCCGGCTATCAAAATTGGAGTTCTGCCAATCACTATCAGGATCGGTATGATCGCAACTATCGGGACCGGTATGATCGCAACTATCAGGATCTCAGATATCAACGTCCCTATCAAGAGTTTCAGCCGCACCAGACCTATAATCGAGGTTTTCGAGCGGAGGACATCGTATTACCGGCTGTTCTTGGAATAGGGCTTGGGCTGCTATTCACGCAAGGCCGGAACAATCACCATCATCAACACTTCCAGCCGCGACAACACTTCTACCCGCAGTCATACAATCACGCGCCGAACTACTTCCAGGCGTACAATCATCATCCGCGGCGATACTGGTAGCTTAGTGCTGTGTCAGCTGCACGCATAGTCCGCCTACGACGATCAGGGCGATGCCGAACAAGCGTGTGGCGTTGAAGCGCTCTTTGAGGAACAAAATCGTAAAGCCGTACATAAGCAGTGGGTAGCAGCCGGTGATTGTAATAACGTAAGAGGCGCTGGCCATGCCGAGGGCGGCCAGGTAGGACCAGCCTCCTATGGCGAGCGTAATTGTGGAAAGTCCAGTGAAAAGCCAGGCCTGGCGCACTTTTACTTGCGGGCGTTTCTTCGCAATCAAGAAGTATAGACAGAAAGGAATCAGGGTAGTCAGGTTCAAAATCAGCTCTACGAAATACACCACTAGCGGTGGCGCCATGCCGACGGCGATTTTGTCGAACAATCCTTTGATGCCCCAGGTGAGGGTGGCAAAAACCACGCAAACAGGCACAATCATCCGGGAGAAAACGCTTTCAGCGGGGGCTGCGGGCGCCTTTAAGGTTTGCACTGCCAGGCTGTTTTGAACGGGCCGTTCCAAAACGGCAACAGAGCTGCGATGTGATGTTGGTGAGCTGAATGGAAAGGGTTCGTCAGCACTGGCTCGCTGTAAGTTCGCAAGTACACGTTGTCTTTCGTCTATCAGCGTTTTCCCATCAGATTTTTTGTGTTTCTCGCCAGTCAGGCCTACCGAGAAAACACCTGCTGCAATGAGCGTGCCACCGATCATCAGCCCGGGTACGAGTTTTTCACCCAGGATAAACACTGCCAAAAGCTGTGCCACCAGCGGATATCCAGCTGTGAAGCCCAGCACAAATCCGGCTTCAGCCCGCGACATGGCGGTTACGTAGCTGATCATGCTCGTGACGTAAAGGACAGCTCCGATTGCACAATAGTAGATAAGGGATCCGCTCACTTGCCAACCTGGATGGAAGCTGTTCAACATCAACAGGCAAAGTGGAATTTGCGGCAATTGGCACACCAGCATCAAGAAAAGTACGTCGCGATTGGAGGCGAAAGAGAGCGCTTTCTTGTCGAAAATGCCCCAGATGCCCCAGCAAGCCAGGCAAATGAGGACGAGCGCATTCAAGCCCCATTGGGCGAGCGAGTTCGGATCGAAAATGCTGGTCAAGCCAGGCAACGGCATGGAGGTATTTACTTATGCAAGTGCTGGCAGCGTAGCATTAAGGTGTGTATTCAAGTGAAAGTCTTAGGCTCTTTTTAGTACTTTGAGCGACAAAAGAAGCCCTCACTGCTCCGCTAGGTGTTAATTGGCGCATTCTTAACTCGGTCCAGTGGGGCTTTTTACGTCGCAGGCAGTCCCCACTTCAAACTCGACATTTTGGACAGCGATCATTACTTGTTCAAATAGAACATCATCAGAGGTGGCGAAGGAAAGCGTTTGATTGTCAGCGACGTAGGCGCGCGGGTTTATGACTGCTAACTGATTCCAAAAGTGTACTTCCAGTTGAACGTGAGTGCTCAACTCATGCAATCCTGTGTGTCCGAAGGTGGGGCTGAAGTTCCAATTGACGAAAACTTCAATCGTGTCGATCTGCGGTTCTGTGTAAAAGACATACCATTCGTCATACATGTCGATTGGCAGAATACCGGGATCTGAAACTCTTGGACTGAGCGCTAGTGGCTCTTCCCATTCCGGATGTGCCCAATCAAAGCTGCGGCGCCGTTTGCACATATGTTTCCAACCCGCCTTCAGTTTTTCCTCGTCGAGCTGCAAAAGCCCGCTGTCGTAAGACGTAACTAAGACAAATCTATCGATTACAAGTTGCGGACAGCGTTCCACGACATCAGCAAGGCACGCCGCCTTTGAGTTCAGCCACTGCCATTTACCGTATTTCCCTAACAACACTTGCGAATTCCTCTGCGCCTGGATTCTCTCGTGTCGGGCGACGCATGGCGTCGCCCCTCTTACTATGGTCTTGACAGTGGTGAAGGACGCTTCAACATGTTGTTGGGAAATGGTGCGGAGAGAAGAGAAACCGGGTCGCCCCGAGGAAATCTTGAAACCGGAGTGTAGATTGGCCTCTTCTCTCCAGCAGCCCCTAGTGTACTCCGAAGGAAATCTTGGTGCAAAAAGCACGAGTAAGAGGTTGGTTGAGACACGGGCTAGCTATTTCTTGTATATCCACCAATGCTAGAAAGAAACCCAAATGGAACACAGAATCGCCCTTGGATTAGACGTTGCGAAGCAAACGTTCGATGTGTGTCTGATTGCACCAAGTCAAAAGCCGAGTAAGAGTAAATTCCCCAACTCGCTTCAAGGCTTTAAGCAATTGATGAGCTGGTTGCACGGACTCGACATCAAAGACATTCATGCTTGCCTAGAGCCAACAGGCATCTACAGCAAGGCTCTGTCAACGTTTCTCTATCGCGCCGGAATACGAGTTTCCCAGGTGAATAGCTGTGCCGTTCAATGCCATGGACGCAGCAAGAACTTTCGCAGCAAGACGGACCGGATTGATG
>JBGAVL010000273.1:0-8922 GCA_044228145.1 Obscuribacteraceae bacterium (SeqCode) | reverse complement strand
GCAAATATTAGGCCGGCACAATATTGAAAATGCACTGGCGGCAATTGCCTGCGCTGCCATTGTCGATGTGCAGCCCCAGGAAATCGAAAATTACATTAAGCAGTTTAAGGGTTTGGAGCATCGCCTGGAATATGTGGCGACAATCGACAATGTCGCTTATTACAACGATTCTAAGGCAACCAACCCAGAGTCCGCGATAAAGGCGATTGAGTCCTTCCCGGGCAAGAAAATCGTACTTATTGCCGGCGGCAGAGATAAGGCAACTTCACTTGATGAATTTGTTGATGCTGTTAGAAAGCATGCCGCTGCTGTTATCCTCTTAGGTGAAGCCAAGGAGAGATTTGAGAAAGCGTTAAGGGAGGGAGGATTTAACGACGTTCATGTGGTCGCAAGCCTCGAAGAGGCTGTCGATCTGGGAGGGAAGTTGAAGCTGGGACCGGTTGTTCTCTCGCCGGCATGTGCCAGTTTCGATATGTTCAGGGATTTTGAGAACAGAGGCCGTGTCTTCAAAGATATTGTCCGCGCAAGACTCGACAAGATGGCGCCGTCAGTCCAAAGCTAGTGGTCGCTCTCTGAAAACTGCTCCGCCTTCCAATGACGGTGGCGGTGGCGATGGCCGTGGTGGCGGAGGTGGTGACGGGGGCCCGGAATTTCGCGGGCTGCCGGACAAAGCGCTGATCACGTTGGTGTGCTCGCTTTGCGGATTCGGTCTTATGGCTGTCTTCAGCGCATCTGCTCCGGAAGCGCTTTCTAGCTATCAGGATGCTACTTACTATTTGCGCCGACAGGCGATTTGCTGTGTAATCGGCCTTTTCGCCATGTTTACGATCAGTCGTTATGACTATAGACGCCTGAAGAAATGGGCTTGGCCCGTGGCGCTTGGCTCATTTGGCCTCTTGTGTTTGACGCTTGTGCCTGGCATTTCCGTGACTACAATGGGTTCTACACGCTGGTTGGCGATTGGGCCGTTGCAGTTTCAGCCTTCAGAAATGTGCAAGATTGCCTCGATTCTCCTGATTGCATCTGGTATCTCAAAACATTTCTGGTGGCAGAGACAAGTCTTGGTGCGCATTACGCTTGTTTTTTTGATGGCCATAATTGTCGTAAAACAGCCTGACCTGGGAACAGCGATGATGCTCTCAGGCGGTATGGTGGCACTCTTGTTTGCCGGCGGATTAAACCCACTTTTGATTCTTGTGGCCGGTGGTGGTGCCTTTGGCTATATGTGGCACCACGTTCAAAAAACGCCTTATCAGATGGCGCGGATTATGAGCTGGTTGGATCCATATAAATACCCGCAGAAAGAAGGCTGGAATGCCATTCAAGCGCAGCTGGCCATCGGCTCCGGCGGGTTGTTCGGCGTCGGTTTCGGCCGCTCCATGCAAAAGCTGTTTTACCTTCCTGTTCAGCATGCCGACTTTATCTTTGCAGTCATTGCCGAAGAATTTGGTTTGATCGGCTGTAGTGTTCTTATTTCTCTATTTGTCCTCTTCGGATATTTTGGTTTTAGAACTGCATTACGCTCGCGAACACTTTTTGGACGTTTTCTGGCCATTGGTATCACCAGCTCGATTACGTTGCAGGCTATGGTCAACATTATGGTCACGACAGGCATCGTGCCGGTTACCGGCATCACTTTGCCGTTTATCAGTTATGGCGGCACCTCGCTGGTAATCACACTGGCTATGGTCGGCGTTCTTCTTTCTGTTTCGCGAGACAGCGGGCAGATGTCCGAGGACGAAGACGAAGACGAAGAAGATTTTGTAAAACCGGCGGCACAGACGATACGTCAGTGAGTGAATTCGAGCATCGCCTAATTCTTACTGGTGGTGGCACCGGCGGCCATGTCTACCCGGCACTGGCTGTGGCCGACGAGCTAAAAGACGATCCTGACGTAAAGGCCATCCTTTATATAGGTGCAAAAGGGCATCTTGAAGAACGCCTGGCCAGAGAGCGCGGCCTTGATTTTGTTGGCTTTCAGGTTTCCGGCTTGCCACGGCAGGTTTCCTCCAAGCTGATCAGCTGGCCAATCGAGATGGCTCAAGCGATCGGGCAATGTTCGACTCTCTTTGGCCGTTTCAAGCCTACTGCTGTTCTCGGCACAGGCGGTTACGCTTCGGCGCCGCCTCTTACTTGTGCCGCTACCTCAGGTATTCCCTACGCCGTGCATGAACCGGATGCGCATCCCGGGCTGGTTAACCGCTTTTACAGCAAGCGAGCAGCGGTGATTTCCTGCGGCATGGAAGCGGCAAAAGACAAACTGGTGAGCAAGGTTGGAGAAACAGTCTTCAACGGCAACCCCGTGCGCAAGGGTTTCGTCAATCTACTCGAGAAGGAGAAAGCGGCACGGCAACTGGGTTTGGTCAGCCACCTGCCGACACTTCTAGTGACTGGCGGTTCGCAAGGAGCACAGGCGATCAACGAAGCAGTCTTCGCAATGCTGCCGACACTCTTTTCTGATGTGAACAAGATGCAGGTCATCCATCAAGTGGGCGAGAAAAATTTTCTCGAATACAAAGAACAACTGCCACACGAGATTTTGACCAGCGCCAGATATTGTTATCGTCCTTATTTCGAGGATCTTTCACTGGCATATGCGCTCAGCGATCTGGCTGTTTCACGGGCTGGTGCGATGACGATAAGCGAGCTATGTGTAACCGCTACGCCTTCGATATTTATTCCATATCCACATGCAGCTCAGAATCATCAGGAACACAATGCACGTTCTCTGGAAGCCAAAGGTGCCGCAACTGTAATTTTGCAGCAGGATCTGACGCCAGGATTACTGGCTTCGACAGTAAAGGGTTTGCTTTTCGATCGCGAGAAATTGGCGACCATGAAGTCTGCCATTGCTCAGATGGGAAAACCAAATGCCGCAGCAGACATAGCGCAGCTCTTGAAACGCCTGAGTGGCAGCTATCAGAGTTGAATGAGCAAGCCGCAGGCGTGGCTATGTTGTGGCCGTGCATACACTGTGCACTTGTGTTTATGACGCTTACAACGTGACGATAACTGGCGCCGAAGTCATAACTTGCGGACTGACGAAACTTTCTTGGGCAGGATTTTGCTGCATTTGCACGCCCGTGACCTGACCGCCCGGTCGCATTTTGCTTTCGATCTCTTCGAGGATTGCCTCAATTTGCGAGATCAGTTTTACTGCTTCGTGGTCTGCACCCTGAGAGCGGTTGACCGCTTCTCTTAGTTCTTCAATTGTAGATTTGAAAGAAGGCTGACTTGGAAAGGTCATATACTTTCCTGCTGCGGAACAAGGGATTAAAAAGGAACCAAATTTTTTCCGGGCAACTAAATTTCTACCAGCTGCCTGTAACTTGTCACGAGTTTAGCATGGAAAATTCCGAATGAAACCGGGTAAATATCCGCCGTCTATGCAATATAGATGTCAAGCAGAAGAAAAGTCAGTGCCAGTCATATATTTGGGTGGTCCGTTGCAAATGGAAACTATATTTATCAATTGTCCACATTAACTATTATCGGAAAGCAAATGACAGCATCAGTGGGTTTCAAACAACGTGTAATTTGCAGCGGCGATGAAAGCGAGGACTGGTGTACCTTTCAGTCACATTCTGCCGAGTGCTACAGGCAGTGTTATCGTGAAGGTTGGTGGAATTTGTCGTTGAACGCGTCTGCTGGGGAATAATTGCCTTTTTTAGCGCCTCTATTATTTGTACTCATAGCGTTCTTCTGCTTTTGCGGATTGGCCGGTTTGATTGTTTTAGCACTTAGTTGGCACAAAATTGCCGGCTATCTAAAAGCGCGTCGCGAACGGGATTTGTTGGCAATTCGCCATTATCACTCGCGTCTTTCGCTTGTGATTAGCGAACTTCTGTCGAGGGCAAACGAGATCGATCAGCAGTCGAAATATTTGCCTGCCGAAACTGAAGCAGAGTGGAGTGCACTTTATGAAAAACTTGGGCGTGCGCTCGTCTTAATGGGCGACACGCTGGTAATTATCAAAGAGCATGCTGATGAGAAAAACGTCAAAGGCGGGCGTGAGGTGACTTTGTTGCTTTGTCGTGAAGCGACGTGGGTGAGCCGCCTTCTACTGGATTTCGAGAAGAGGCTCTTATCGGCTGAAAAATTGCAGCTTGAGCAGATCAAACAAGTGCAGGATTCACTTCGAGACGCAAACAGCGATGCCAGCCAAAATGAGGATACGTGTAACAGTAGTACTACCGTTGATGGTGGCGCTTCTTCCGACGCGGGAAAATCGGCAATGGAAAATTCGGAGCAAAAAGTGACGCGCGAAAAGCACGGTCGATCGACTGAAGAATCGACCGACTAACTTCCCTCAACGACGACTATTTACGTCAACTCAGTTGAGACTCTTTTGCCCGGGGCAAAAACATATACCTCGTGAATGCTCGCGTTAGTTGCGCCAATGGTTTGGTCGCGAAAACCCTCTGCGCATCAGTGAAGTACGAGTCTCTGTAATAGCAAATCAGTGAGGCAATAGCTTAGCTGGCTCAAGGTATTGACTCTCAGCGCGATGGCGATCATCGCTTTACGTATGTTGAGTAGTAGGATTGGACGCTACCTGTAGCGCCACTACTTTTGGTGCCTTGTCCGGAAACGAAAAGGACCTTTTGACAACATTTAATGCGCGAATTTGCCTGGAAGTATGCACGCCGCAGAGAATTTCCTGCATAATGAAAGTAAGGATATTCCACGAACAGAACCCGTGACCGAAGCTGAGTTTGTTCTCGCTCATTGCTGCGCGAGTGCGACCATGCGAAGCGTTTCGGGCGAACACTGCTGGACTCGCTTACGTACGCATAAGGGAGGACATTTCGCTATGTCAAAGAAAAGAAGAGTAGATAAAAAACAAGCACATTCTAAAGCCGCAGCAGTTAGCCAAGCCAGCGATGTCCAAGAGGCAGCGCCCGAAGCGAGCAACGGCGATGAAGAAGTAAGAGCTGAAGAAGCAGCCGCTGAAGCAACGGAAGCGCCGGCCGAATCGGAGTGTTCGAAAGACACCGAAGAGTGCAGCGGCGAAGAGAAATCGGAAGAAGCATGCGAGGAGAAATCCGAAGAAGCAGGTGAAGGAAAATCGGAAGATGCTTGCGATGAAAAATCGGAAGAATCATGCGAAGAAAAGTCTGAAGATGCAGAAGAAGAGAAAGCCGAAGACGCTGGTGAAGAAAAGTCTGAGGACGCCGAAGAAGAAGAGGCGGAAGATGCTGGAGACGAGAAAGCTGAAGACTCCGGTGAAGAGAAGTCTGAAGATGCCGAAGCTGAAGAATCTGAAGACGAAAAGTCTGAAGATGTAGAGCCAACCGGTGAAGCGGATGGCGAAGAAAAGTCCGAAGACGAAGGCGACGAAAAATCTGAGGAGGCAGCCGACGAAAAGTCGGATGAACCAGCCGCTGAGTCTGCAGGTGATGAAGAGGCAGAAGAATCCGAAGACAATGAAGATTCCGATGAGGAAAGTGAAAAGGTAGTTGCTGATTCCGAAGGCGAAGAGTCCAAGGAAGAAGAAGCACCCGCCGCCGAGTCGGAAAGCGAAGAGTCTGAAGATAAAGAAGAAAGCTCAGACGACGAGAAGGAAGAAGACGCAGTCGCTGCTGAATCTGAAGAAGAAACGGAAGCGAAGGGCGACGAAGATTCCAAAGATGGAGATGAAGAGAAAAAGGACACCGAAGCTGCGTAGACAGCAAAGGCGTCAAAGAACATTTTTTCCACCGGAGAAATCCGATCACACCACTACAAAGGAGGGGCGCCCGGCGCCCCTCCTTCTAATATTTAAGGGGCTAACGCTACATCAGTGCCACTTTTCGCCGGCGACGCATTTTGGTGATTGTGAGCCTTCTTTGAAAGACGACAGTTTTGCGGTTTTTCATGACAACCTGGAAAAAGGTCGGCATCGAAGGCTGGAACGCAAGCTGCTTGAGGCTGGAGTCGAATTCTCCCAGTAGGACGGAGTCATTTTATTCCACTGAGTCTTGTCGTAGGCTACCCAAAATTAAGTTTGGGGGCCACATTCCTCGGGCAAGACTTTAATAGAAAGTGCGGCGAAAGCTAAAAATACCAGGAAAGTGAGGTTGGCTATGTACGGAGAGTACAAACGCAACTGGTCCACAGATGAAGTTTGGATGAACCCGGCGGTTCATGAGAATTATCCTGAATGGAAAAAAGCGCGCGACCGACGCAAGAAGTTTAAGCCAAGTGAGGTTACCTTCTTAAATCAGCATGGCGATCGCTTTTCCAAAGACGGAGCTGGCAGAGTTACCACCTTCCGATATCGAGATATTGAGACTTCCTATTGCATTTCCTATGATGAAAGAGGCGATGTCGCCTCGATAAGCAGCTCGGCCGGATGGACCTGGACGAGACTGGACGCGGGTGCTTGCCGGGGCTGGTTGATTCGCAATTATTTCGATGCCTGGCAGGTGGAAGAAAGGGAATGCGGAGAAGTTTTGGTAGACGAAGAAGGCATTAAGTGCACCGCCGGCAGTACCGCTGTGTTGGGCTTGCCAGAACGCCCGGGCAACTAACAGAGTTTGGCGTTCGATTGAACTTGTAAAAGAGGACCAACCTTACCTGGTCCTCTTTTTAGTTCTAAGTGGTAATCTATAGGGCTTGTCGGGCCTCCGTTTATCGATTTGAAGGAACCGGCGATCTCAAGTGCACGCACCCCAGGGGTCGTGTCGGAGAGTCTTTGTCTACATCGTGCACATCAGAGGATCGAAAGATGGTTGTGACAGCTTTGCAGGAAACGCCACTGGCAGCGGTGCATAAAAGTCTGGGAGCCAGAATGGTTGACTTTGCCGGATGGTATATGCCGGTGCGCTATAAGTCAGACATTCAGGAGCATCTGGCGGTTCGAAACAAGGTGGGTATTTTCGACGTTTCGCACATGGGCGAATTTTTGGCATCTGGCGATGATGCTCATGATTTTGTTCAATACATGATTGCCAACGATCTCAATCGTTTGACCAAGCCGAATATGGCGCTTTACACGCAATTTGTGAATGAAAACGGCGGCACGGTAGATGACTTGATCGTTTATCGAAGAGAAAACGATTTTCTTCTGGTGGTCAATGCTTCGAACATGGAGAAGGACTGGAACTGGCTTCAGAAGCATGCCGGCAAATTCAAGTCGTTGCAGCTCAAAAACATATCCAGCGAAACAGCACTGCTCGCTTTGCAAGGACCGATGGCTGTAAAACTGCTCTCCGACCTGGTCGGCAAGGACTTGAGCGGCTTGCCTTCCTTTTCTTACTCTATGGAAAAAGTCGATGGAATAGAGATCAGCTTCGGCAGAACCGGATACACCGGAGAAGATGGATTTGAAATTTTCTGTGCTGCTGTTGATGCTGAGAAGCTCTGGAAGCGCATCCTCGAAGGTGGAGAAAAGTACGGAATCGAACCTTGCGGTCTGGGCGCGCGGGACACTTTGCGTCTGGAGGCAGGATTGCCTCTATACGGACATGAGCTTGATGACGAAACCGGACCACTGGAAGCCGGACTTGGCTGGAGTGTTAAACTCGAGAAAGGTGACTTTGTCGGCAGAGACAAATTGAAAGCTCAAAAAGAGAGCGGATTGCCGAAGCAATGTGTTTGTCTGCGAAGTGAAGGAAAAGCGCTGCCCAGGCAGGGTTATGAAGTCTGGTCTGGTGGAAAGCAGGTCGGAGTGGTAACAAGCGGTTCGACCGGTATACATGTCGGCTATCCGATTGCCTTTGCCTACGTTCCACCTGAGCTGGCCAAGGAAGGCACTCAGCTGGAGATCAAGATTCGCGACAATATGGTGGTAGCGCATGTGGTGCGCCGCCCCTGGTATAAGCGCGCTAAATAGCTTCTAAACTATGATCACGCGGCGCGCGAAATTCGTGGGCTCTGAAGGGTCGTCCGGTCCAAAGTAGAGCGGATTGATTTCCAGTGCACTCATGAGCTGAGTTACGAATTGATTGCTTTCTATTAAATCGGATTTTAGATCCGATTTGACTCGCTGAGCGTCCTTACGAAAAGGGGCGTGTTTGCCACATGCGCAATTGCGGCTATGCACGTGACCGGCAGAATTCTGCCATGCATCTCCAAGCCCGAAGGCTACCAGATTGCTCACTAATACCTGATTTCTAGTGCATTTTTGCAACGAAGGAAGTAACGAAAAGACCATAGGACACACAAAGCGTCGTTATGGATAGAATGTCGAGAAATTTTGTGGAAATTGCCAGACGCATTTTGAAAACTCACTTTCTAATTTTGGGCGGCCAACTTGGCCATGATTCATTAACTGGAAGTAGGGACCAATTAGGAGAAATCTGGAAAAAATTTCCAAAATAAGGATGAGTATCTTGGCAGGCAAGAATTACAGCCCCTTTCGGATGGTGTTAAGATCTCTTCCGCGTTCCGAAGAGGCCGCTTCAGGCAACTGCCAAGAGCTTCTCTGGATTTGCAGTAATCCGCGCTAGAGTCCGATGGAGAATCCGCATGCTCACTTACCCAGCCGAACTGAAGTACGTCAAATCTCACGAATATGTGCGTGTTGAAGGTGACACTGCGACTATCGGCATTACATCTTTTGCGGCAGACCAGCTGGGCGACGTCACTTTTGTCGAACTTCCCAAGGTCGGTCAATCATTCAAAAACGAAGAAAAATTCGGTGTAATTGAGTCAGTGAAGTCTGTTTCTGACCTCTTCATGCCCTGCGGCGGTGAAGTTACAGCCGTTAATGACAAGCTCACTTCCGAGCCGGAGCTGGTTAACAGCGACTGCTACGGCGAGGGCTGGATGATCAAGGTGAAGCTCTCCAATAAGGACGAGCTGAATGAAGCGCTTTCCGCCGACGCCTATAAAGAGTTCGTGGTCGAGTAATTTAACAAAATTCAGATCTGGAGCCGGTTTTGTGGCCTGGACTGGGTTTTCTCGATTTGTTCTAAAGAGCTTCTGAACCGTTTGTTA
>JBGAVL010000272.1:0-8960 GCA_044228145.1 Obscuribacteraceae bacterium (SeqCode) | reverse complement strand
ATAGCCTGTGGAGATATCGGGCGGAATGCCGCTTGAGCCCAGGAATCTCCCGCCCTTCAGGGCGGAGAGGACGTCAAACCAAGAAGCCCTCTGCATGCCTCAGTCCGCCGGGGAGCCTAGCTGCGACGGCGACGTTTAGTTGGAATCGATAGGCGCCGGCACAAAGAACGGTACTTGCGGCATTGCGTCCTTCAGCTTTTCAGGCGTTTGCAGTGCCGGGGGCATGAAAAATGGAGGCGCTGCTTTCTTTAGAAGTGGCGGCGGGAGGAATAGCGGTGGCGGCGGCGTCTTTGGGACCTTCGGCGGTTGGAAGCTTGGTGGAGTGAGATAAACAGTAGTTGGAGAGGATAGGTTCAGAGGTTTGAATGCAGTAGTTGGATACTTCGCATAGAGCCTCTTGATAGTTGCAGCATCTCTGGACGTGAGGATACCCGTCTGCTGATTGTTTGTTCGAAAGTACATAACATCAGAGATGCATTGTGAGTGATTGATTCCGAGAGCATGTCCAATTTCATGCAGGCAGGTTGATGCGCACTCGCCGGGCTCTACTGGTTTTGTTAGATCGAATGGATCAACTGTCATGATCTCCACCTTTATCGGAGGAAAAAGCAAACCTGCGATCGTCTGAGCATGTGTGCGGCCGGTCGTCGCAGCACCACTGGCGGCATTTTCTCCAAGCGGCATGTCTGTCCAGACGATCTCAATATCGCACGACGATCTGTCTCTCACCAATCTGTAATCGAGTTTCTTTCCAGACGATTTACACCATTGGTCGAGCGACTCGGTGATGAAAGAGTTGAATTCAGGTTTATATCCACGAATCGATACTGCGGTAGGAACGAAAATCTTTAGTGGTATCTTGCTGGGTGCCCATATCTCAGATCCCGATTTCCTCATATAGTCGAAATAGTCAGGTGCCGACGAAGTACCGGCTTCTGCATTTTTCTTGTCCAAATACAGGCACTTGATAAAATCGGCAGCATTATCGCGATCATCAGAATCAATCTTCATACTCATGTATTGCTTCAGGTATGAAATAGCATCATCGAAGCGTCCCATCCCCTCATAAATGCATGCGATGTTGTAAATCAAGTTTGGATCGCGAGATGCTAGATTTCCTTGCCCAAGTGCGAGATTCCCCTCAACAAGAGCCTCGTCGAGCTTTCCCACTCTTCGAAGTGTATAAGAAAGAGTTTCATGAATCGAAGCGGTGTACTGACTGGGGTCAAATGCTTCGGCGATGCGTAGTCTCTGAATTGCCTCATTCAGCTTTCGATGTTCGATCAAGCTCTTTGCTGCCTTCAGATTCGTATAGGCGATTTGATCCTTTTGGCGAGTCTCCATAACATGTTTGCTCGAACTGTTATCGAGCATCTTTTTGTACTTTTGCAAGAACTCGAGGCAACTTTCAAAGTCACTCATGTCCTGGTAAATCAAAGCTGAAAGCAGGACGGACTCGGAATCCGTCGGCGCCATTGCAACTGCCTTTCGAGCCTCTTCAAGCGCGGAAGTGTAATCCTTCAGACCGCGATAACAGACCGCAAGATTATAGTGAATATTGCCAGAATATTGGCTGGGATCGCGAGCAGCCGCGTTGGCGAGGATACGCCTTCCTTCTGCGAAATTTTGTTCAGAAATGGCACGCTCGGCAAGCTGCAATGTTGAATAAAGCTGCTTATCGTCTGTTTGTTGAGTCTGAGCAGAACCTTTTGCGCACGCAACCTCACAAGCGATAAACATCCACAACACCAGGCAGGAAAGGAAACAAGCTATGGGCTGGGGTGTTGTGATTCCTTTTCTGTAAGCTGCCATTTTTCAGACTATGAGGACGGCCTCGACCTTAATATCCTAGATCATGAGCCGAATCGTCTCTTCTAACGATCCACATTAATTTCGTTTTGAGAGCTCCGTTGAGCTTTATGGCAAGAATCCGAGGCTATTTCAGCAAAATCTTGTGCAGGTCGGTTTTCTCGTTCAATATGTTTTCCCAGAGGTCGCCGACTTGTGCCAGGCGCTCCGGTACGTTTCTAATATTGAAGTCTGTCGGATAGATGTCTTCCAACTCGTCCCACGTTATCGGAAGAGAAACGTTTGCCATATTCGTAGCTCGCACCGAATACGGTGCTGCTAGAGTTTTATGCCTGGCGTTCATGTTGAAATCGAAAAACACTTTTCCGGTCCGTTTCTTCACAGCCCATTCGATGGTTACATCGTTCGGGCGCATCTTCGTCACGTGCATTGCAATGGTGCCGGCAAGCTGTCGAATGTCGTCATTATCAACATTTCGAATGACCGGGATATAAATATGCAATCCTGTTTTACCGGAAGTTTTTAGAAACGCATTCAATCCCAGATTGTCCAACATCTCTTTCAGTAAAATCGCCAGTGCTCGCGTTTTCGCAAAACCTTTTCTGTGCAATTCGGGTTCTGCATTCACTTCTTCCTTTCCGCTGTACAGATACGGGTCAAGGTCCAGGATCAAATAATCAGGAAAGTTGAGAATCGAACTCTCGATGTTTTGTAAAGAGCCCTTGAATTTTCTCGGAAGCATGGCACCATCAGGCTCTGGGTCGATGCGGCTATGCACTGAGTGCAATTCCAGCGAAGAGATTTGCCCGCACCAGATTAGCGTCGAAAGATTACTGCACAGCAAATACTCTTCATCTTTATTGGCGTGCTCAGAAAAATATTCGATGGTTTCAACAAATGGTGGCAATTCCTGCGTCCAGTGCTTTTGAAAAAACTTCTGACCGCCAATACCATTCGGATAACGAATTAAGGTGAATGGTCTGCCGTGAATGTGGCGCAGAATCGGCTCTGATACCTGTATCAAGTAATTGATGTAATCGCGCTTGGTTGCAGGCTTTACGCCGCGCGCCTCACCCGGGAAAAGTACTCTATTCAAACTGCTGAGATTAACTGTATTTCCTTCTACTTCCAATTCCAAATTGTCGTCTTTATTGTCCAATTGGGAAAGCAAAGTTTCACACAAGTCACTTGCGCCTTTATCTTTCGGTTTCTCTTTCTTCCGATTGATGGGCAAGACCTCTGCTGTTTTTAGGGATGGCACTCTTGCCACTTCACCCATTGATGATACCTCCGATATAGGCACAATTACATCCAGGCGCGCTTCGCTCGTTTTTTTGTCAATGCGAACCTGCAAAAACACCGGCATGCGGAGTTTGTTGTCCGTCGTCCACTCGGCATACTTGATCTCGACTACCATGTCCGGCTTGAGCCAGGCAGCGATTGCTTTTGCCATTGGTCGAACTGCAAATGGGCACTTAGGGGTCTTTAGTGGTTGCATCAATTTGAAGAGCTTTTCCCGGGTTGCGTCGTTAAATCCAGTGCCTACAGAGCCCGCATAGGCCAGTTGGTCGTCGTCGTTGTACACTCCTAAAATCAGCGCGCCGAATGAATCCGAGCGGGATCCTTTACCTTTTGTATATCCACAGACGAGAAACTCTGACGTGCGAGTTGCTTTCAGTTTTAACCAGGTTGGCGTGCGCTTTCCCTGCAAGTACGGACTGTCTTCCTTCTTGGCAATGACGCCTTCCAATCCATTTTCCAAACAAGCAAGAAATGCACGGTTGCCATCAGCGCCGAGATCATCCACGCGGCGCACATCGGTTGTCTCAGTAAGATGTCTTTTGAGCAGCGCTTTGCGTTCGGTTAGTGGTTTTTCCATGGTGCTCTTTCCATCAACTGAAAGCATGTCGAACACATAAAAACGAATTGGAATATCTCGATTAGACTTGCCAAGCTCGCCTCGGCTTCTCAATCCGGATGCTTGCTGCAGAAGTTGAAACGACGTGCGACCTTTCTCGTCGACAGCGACAATTTCGCCGTCGACAATGCAATCTCTTCTGTTACTGGCAAGCGACTCAGCTAACTCCGGATATCTGCCCGTTAGATCCAGTCCACGGCGCGAAAGAATTGTGACGTCGCCTTCTGCGATGTAAGCAATCGCACGAATGCCGTCAAACTTCGGCTCGAATACCCATCCGCTTTTTGAAAAAGGTTCTTCCGCCACGCTGGCGAGCATTGGCGCGATTGGCTCAAACTGCTTGCGACTGGCGCGCTTGCGACCCGTCCGCTCCGATGCGGGTGAGGTTGGCGACTTCTTCCCGCTGCTGCGCTGCTTCTTCGGTTTTTTCAACATCTTTTTTGCCTGGAGTATGGAATCAGCTAGTCGCAACTTCGTAGCTGCAGGTGAGACGCCCAGGGGTCCCACTAGTTCCATTAGAGATTTGAACATTAGAGGATGAAAACATCGTGCCAGTCAAAGTCTAAGAAGTACGCTGCTTGAGATAAAACTTGTTCAAGAAAGTGGGAACTTATTCCCCGAGCAAGTGTCTTTCAAGAAACCTACGGAGTGGTGAAATGCACATGATCATCCGGAAGATAGTATTAGCGGTCGCATCGGCCATGGTTCTGTCCCTCGCAACTGAAATCATCAAAATGCTAGAGCGCCTGCTCGGCAATAAAGATGAAGGTGCAAAGGCGAAGTTGGCAAAAGCGAGCTAAAAAGCGGTCCGTGAACTTAACCGGACAACCAGACTGCAGGGGTCGGGGAAACCTACGACCTCTGCGGTCGATTATGGGCTACTTTTGTCAGGGCGACGCATGGCAACGCCCTGACAATTAATTCACTAACTCCTGTCGTAACTTTGGATTACGCAATTTCCAGATTGCTTGATCCGTAAGAAAGTGGTGCAGATTAACCGCGCAGAAAACCGTTGCAAACGCGTGCGTGTAATTAAATCCAAATTCAGTAAGAAGGCGCGGCACGCCAATGTATAGAACCAGCGCGCCCATTAAGAGAAAACCGAGATACTTCAGACCATCAGATTGCAGCGCAAGCCGCCCAATTTGCTCGCCTTGCATACCTTCTGGAAAACCACGCTGTTTCAGGTAGTGGGCAAGAGAGATTACTACGTATTGGCTGCCATGGAAAAATGCAGGAATGTACAGCCAAACGACGCCGGATGCATTATGGTCGAAGGTGTACATCATCACGGTAGTCACCATCAGCAGTGCTGAAGGCAGAGGCAGCAGATGACGCTCCAAAACCAGTTTTCGTGCCACCATAAAGAGGCAAAGCACCACTGACGAGGCCAGAAGCCAGATGCTGACAGTCATGCACCATGCCGGCAGCGGGCCCCAGAAAGGAATTATCTGAGCTAGAAATCCGTTTGGAGACCAGTCTTTGAAGCACATCTGCCGGCAAACAGCAAACACCGCTGTGGTTGTAAAAACACTCTGTAGAATGGTTTTCTCCCAATTCTCCAGTTTATATCCACGCTTCAAACAATATAGAAGCGCCAGCCCATAACTTTGCGCTGTGAAGTGTTGAACCACCCAAAGTAAATAAACTTTGGCCATTATCGGAGTGAAGCCTTTGACGAACAGCCCGGCAAACAACAATGCCAAACACGCCAGCCCACCCCACTCGGTGTAGATTGACAGACGGCGCCTTTCTTCAGGCTTGCCATAAGCGCGAACGAGAGTGGCAACTGTATGAGTCTCGCTCAGCATATGAGCGCCGATCAAAACAGTAAAGGCCAGAATTTGAAGAAGCGGATAACTCATTGTCGGCTTGGCTACGAAAAATTGCACAGCAAAAAAAAGCCAACTCAATCCACCGCAGACAAAGAGCAAATCGATCGCCGGATGAAGAATCCAACCAAAGTGGGTGGTTCCGTCAACAAAAGTTGCGTCACGTCTTCCGAAGAGCGCTGCAGCCAGACCAGCACTAGCGCGCTTTATGCGGGAGGCGTTGGTTTCTCCTGCAAGCCGGCTGCTTTGCGCTTCAGTTCGTCGAGATCCGTAATGTGTCGTCAACGAGTGAGACATGCTGTATCGTCTGCCTCGTTCGCTGCGGTTTCCGCACCATTGTTATACGTCTTCTCAAATTTAGCCCGCGCGGACTCGATATCCATCCCATCATTCACTAAAGGCGGAGGTCCTGATGCATCCGCTGATGTATTTCTGGACCGCTGGGCTTCCAACACAAAATGGCGCTTGTAGACAACTCTTCTAACTGCTGATGTGTTGCCTGTCGCTACAGCGACTGTCTTGAAAGCATTCGATGTTTTACGCGTTACCAGTCCGATTACTTTCCCGATAAGAATAAAAGCGCAAACTGCAAACGTTAATACTCCGGTCAATAGTCCCAGCGGTAAATTTTGCAGACCAACAAGTTCGAAGGGCCCGTTGAACAAAGTCAACATGCTCATAGGAGCAAGAACCGAAGACACGACAACGAGCAGCGGAAGCGCCCAAGCAACTATCGGCTTGAGAGGAACGCCTCGACGGTGCAAAAGAACTGCAACTCCGGCGGCGATGAGGGCGGCCAGTCCGGCACCAACCAGAAAACTGCCGTTCTCGAGAGCAGGAGTAATGAAATCGACATCGGAGACACCGCAGCCAACTCTAACTGCGGAAGCCTCGCTCATTTTAGCGAGTGCTTGTGCATCGATATCTTTTGCTATTGCAGAGGCTGTAGTAAGAAAATAAGCAAGCGCTGTCGGCGCCCCCAGCAATGGGAGCTTTTTGAAATTCATATTGCGACTCCTGAGTGGTGTTAGGGAAATAGTGCCCGGGATACCATCAGTCTTCCAAAATCAGGCGCGCGAAGACAGGCGATATTGCCGCTTAGCTTGTCAGGAATAACCCTAGGGTTTCTGAGACGGTTGTGCCGGTCCAGGCTTGGGAACTAGAGCCGGAATCGTGGACGGAGCCTGCTGTGTCTGCGGAGCTTGCGGTGTCTGCGGAGCCTGTTGTGTCTGCGCCTTTCCTACTTCTTTATCCAGATATTTCTTCATCTGCTCAGGCGCGATCACCGGCACATTCGCTTCAATCTTCGGGTCGAGCGCCAGCGCCTTTGCTTTGAAGGCTAAAGCTTGCGCATCATTTTTCTCCGCTCTGGCAATGAAGCTTCGCAGATAGAAAGTTTGAGCATCTTCTTCGCCCATCTTCACCGCGTTGTCGATCGCTTCCTTGGCCTCTGCAATCATGTTCAGTTCAATAGCGGCTCTTGCTTGAAGCAAAAATGCTTCCCTGGTCGGGAACGTTGCAATTGCTCTATCGATCAATTTATAAGCTTGCGGAATCAGCGTAGGCATACGGCTGCCCAAATAGGCAGTGACGAGCGGCTCGACATATTGCTCGTTTTTCTGATCCTGAATGAATCCTTGCTGCAACTCGACAATCGCATTCACAAATTGCTTTTCATTAAGTGCCAGCATTCCAGTCAAGTAATGAAGTTGCGCGCTCTCTCCGAGAGTCACCTTCGCTTCCTTTATAAGGTCTTTCACCCGCGCGTAGTCACCCTGACGCACAAGGGCATCGGCTAATTGTGCTTGGCACTGGGCAACGATGATGGACGAAGCATTGTTGTCTTTTGCAAGTTTGAGCGCGGTTTCGAATTCTTTGTAAGCCTCTGCGCTATTGTGCTCGTGTTGCTGAATTCGACCCAAAAGAAGGTGTGCAAGCGGCAACTGGGCATCTAGCTTTAAAGCCTGATCGGCTTCTTTCTGGGCGTCGGGTATTTTGTTGGCGATCAATGCAAGAAAACCGAGTTTGGCGTGTGCACGAGCACTCTGAGGATTGGTTCTCAAAATCTCGCGCCAGACATTTTCATCAGTAGACCAGGCAAGTGCGCGCCAGTTGGACAGACCCGCAAAGCCGACAAACAAAATTGCGACGGCTGCTGCAACCTGTTTGAAATTGAGCGCTGACATTTTCGCAACGCCCCATCCAAAAACAATGGCCAGTCCGGCGATCGAAATGTAGAAACGTGCATCGGATACGATTTCCGATTGCGGAAGGACGAAATCAGGAAGCAGCCCAATCAGAGTCAGAAGCAGTCCAAAAACCACTTGCGGAATCGTTCGGTAGCGGTAGGCTAGATAGGCAATTGCGCCCACTGCGGCGACACCCAAAAGCGCCAGAGGATCAGTGAATCCTTTTGCCACTACCAGAGGCGGCTCGATGGACAGCCCCCCGGGCACCAGGAAACAACGCAGGAAATATGTGACAAACGCCTTGAACTGGGAGGCGAGATACTGATCGAAGGGCAGCGTGATAAGGCCGACGCCGTTGTTTAAAGCAGTCGGGATACCCATAGTGATTAGATAGACGAACGCTGCTGCCAGCATGCCAGTGATTGTCAGGTCAGGCCAGCGCAATTGTGCAAACTCTTTCCATTCCATTTCGGGCGGCTTTGCCAGCGCGGCCACACAGAGAAGCGCCAGGGGGATGGTCACAGAGGCCGGTCCGGAGAGGGCAGACATGACTACACAGACAAACATCGCCGCGTACAACAAAATCATTGTCACGGGACTCCTGGCTACGAATGCTGAAAAGAACAAGAGCATCGCCAGAAAATAATTGGTGCCGACCAGTGCCATTTCGCGCCCGGGAATGTAGGAGATCACTTCCGATACTAGCGGATGGCAAGCAAACAAACCGGCAGCTGCAAATGCGAAATGCTCGGGTCGAACATCAGTACGTTTTTCAAGCAGCCAGTAGCGCCCGAGCTGGAAAAGAAGGAAAAAGAGATAGACGGACGCAATTGCATGCAAGGACAAATTGACGAGGTGAAACCAAATCAGGCTTCCCGACTTCAAATCCATTGCCAGGCTGATATTGGTCCAGAGCCCTGAAAGCGGCGTGGCGAGGCCGCGGGCCACCAGTGTAGACCAGAAAACATCGCTGTCTCCACCGATCTTGAGCGGGGTCAATATCAACTGATCGTTTAAAACGAATTGCCCGAACAAACCCATGATGTGCGAAAAAATCGCCAGCACGCAAACCATGGTCGCAGCAATCGAAATTGCTCTCCAATCGATTGGATGTTTCGGCAAACCACTTAGTGGATCGGCGGCACCTTTTGCTTTAGGGACGCTGGGAACTTGCGTCGGACGCGCATTCCACATGCGGAACATATTCTCGTT
>JBGAVL010000271.1:301-9001 GCA_044228145.1 Obscuribacteraceae bacterium (SeqCode) | reverse complement strand
CTACATGGCGTGGATTCCAATTTACGTCACCATACTGTTTCTGATAATTATTGTCGACTATATTGCGGCGCGAAAGATTGAAGGAGCGACAGGTGGCAAGCGAAAGCTTTTTTTGCTGATTAGCGTTATCGCTAATGTTGCCTTACTTGCTGTTTTTAAATACTATGCCTTCCTCTGTGAAAACCTGACCGAAGCCCTGCAGCTCCTGCATGTCACCTGGAAGTTTCCGGCCCTCAATTTGATTTTGCCGATTGGGCTTTCGTTTCACACTTTCCAGGCGCTGGCTTACACAATTGAGGTTTATCGCGGCAACCAAAAAGCCGAGCGGCACCTGGGTATTTACGCGCTTTACGTGATGTTTTATCCCCAGCTTGTCGCCGGACCGATTGAGCGCCCGCAAAATCTCATCCATCAGTTCAAGGAAGATCATCCTTTCATGTCGGACAGGGTGGTGAGCGGATTGCGTTTGATGCTCTGGGGCTTTTTCAAAAAGCTGGTTATTGCCGACCGCCTGGCTATGCTCGTCAATCATGTCTACAATCAGCCTCACGAGTACAGCGGCTTGCCGTTTGTGATTGCGACGTATTGCTTTGCTTATCAAATCTACTGCGATTTCTCAGGCTACAGTGATATCGCCATTGGTGCAGCCCGCGTGATGGGCATCGATTTGATGAAAAATTTCAATTCACCCTACGCTGCTACATCCATACAAGACTTCTGGCACCGCTGGCATATCTCGCTGTCCACCTGGTTTCGAGATTATCTTTATATTCCGCTGGGCGGAAGCAAGGGCAGTCCGCTTTTGCGGTTGCGCAATATCGTCATTGTCTTTTTTGTCAGCGGTCTCTGGCATGGCGCTAATTGGACGTATGCGGAATGGGGTTTGCTGCATGGATTGTTCTTCATTGTCTATCTGTACTGGAAAAAAGTTTCAGCCTCGATGCCGAAATTATTGCCTGAGGCGGTGCATCATTTCATCAGTCTTTTCATAACTTTCAACGCCGTTTGTTTTGCCTGGATTTTCTTCCGTGCCAACTCAACAAGTGATGCCTACTGGATAGTGCAAAATCTGCTGCCCCTGGAGAATGCAGACAAACTTGGCGATCTCGGGCTTACCGGTGGTGAAATTCTGGTGACGATAGTGGCGATAATGATATTGGAATTTGTTCAATTCATGGAGCGAAACAAAGGGGGCGTGGCATTTTTGGAGCGCCAGAAGCTTTCGACACGGTGGATTTCTTATTACACTTTGTTCTTTATCATCCTTGTGTTGGGCGAATTCGGTGGGCAGCGGTTTATCTACTTTCAATTTTAGAGCGCGGGCATGAAACAGTTTTTCAAACAAGCAGTGATATTCATGGTGATCATCATCATTCCGCTTTTGGGCATTGAATTCTCGCTGCAAGGTTTGAAGAATTATCAATGGTTCAATGGGTATGCAAATCTCTATCGAAACGCAAAACTGGATTTTCTTTTCCTGGGTAATTCGATAATCAACGCAGCCGTGCGCGAAAAGGAATTTGCAGAGCAGGTCTCCGAGAAAGGCAAGCCGCCTCGCCAGGCGCTCAATCTGGGTATGGGCAATACAACGCCGGTCGAATACTTATTCGGTCTTCAGCGCATGGTGTCCTTGAATCCGCATGTGATGGAAGGAAGTACTTTCTTTTTTCCGGCGACGGGCGGATTGCCGGACATAAGACGATGGACGGACAACTGGATGAATTGGCACCAGCCCGCTCTGCTTGCCGATTACATCAGCTATCCGGACCTCTGGAGATACTGCATGATGGACAATATCTCGTTGTCTGAGAAGGTGCTTCTGGTGACAAGCAAGCACAGCGAATTGATTGCTCAGGGCGGCTTGCTTCGAGTGGGAACGATGTACAGTCTGGATGAGGCTGCCGAATGGCTCACGCACGGAGGAAAGATTGCCAAGAAAGGGGTGCTGATCGTGCAGGAAGGTGGAATCAGAACAGATGAAGCCGCTGTCCGCAACTTCCAGGAGCAGGGACGCAGGCAAGCCGCGGCCGATCTGAAAGATCAAAAGCCGGTCGATTGGAACGCCATTGTTTTAAAGGATATCGTCACTTACATAAAAGCCCACGGCGGCAAAGTGTGTTTTTGCTACATCCCTGTAAGCTCCGTGATGGCAAAGCCTTTGTCGACCGCAATACGGCAAAAGGACATGAGAGATTTCGAGCTAGTGGCAAAAGAGTGGGGATGTATGTATTACAAACCGGACTTCCAGCCTGAAGGCGATCAAGATTTTCCGGATTCTATGCATTTGAGCGAACCGAAATCGCATCTTTACACTAAAGCGCTTGCCGAGGCTTATTTGCGTAATCCGCCTTGAGAGAAAAAAGCAGGCTCAAGGTGGTCAAAGCCGCGGGCGATAAATGGCAAAAAAGCGCATGGCGGGCGATGCAGGGCGGGCGATGCATGGCGGGCGATGCATCGCATCGCCCCTACGGGGTTTTAAGTTTTTCGTTGACGAAAACTTTCGATGCCTTGTCTTCTGCCACCATTTTCCAGTCGGGATTCTTCGCCAGTTCTCCACCAAGCAAACTGTTGCCCGGCATGATTACCCAGTAGAGATGGTATTTTTCGAAGACCTTTTCGTAGCCGGGCAAAGCGCGGGAAACGCTGGCGTATTCCAGGTAAAATGGTTCAGGAAAAAAGTCGGCGCGGTCGTCCATGAAGACGCGCTTGTTGAGCTTGTATCTGAGGTATCCGCCCCAATTGTCGTAGTTGAAGCCGTGCGCCGGATCCAGGTTGTTTTTAACGACGTAATCCAGAGTTTGCGTCGGCTTGTTCTTTGGATCAAACCCTGACTTTAGAACCGAAAATCCCATAACTGAGCCGCCCGTAAGCGCTGCGACAACCAGGAAACTTGAGAAGGCGATTGGAACGATGTGCATTTTGCACAGCAATTCTTGCTCTTCAAAATCGATGAAAAGTTTTCTCACTCGCAGACAAACTTTCTGCAAAGGATTTGGCGTGGCGGGCTGCTTATTGCTGAATATGCTTGCATGCCCAAGCAGCTGTCCGATCGCCGGAAGGGCGACAATAGCGAACAGAGGCATGTTACGTTTGGCTTGAAGAGCCATGTGGGCAAAAACCATTACTGTTAAAAGTCTTGGCACGCTGATTTTTCTGGCTGCACGATACAGTCCGATCATGATCGCGGCAAATAGCATCTCCAGACAAATTGAATGGAGATCGCCATGAAAAGCCGGCGATTGAAATTCATCAGTTTGCGAAACGACGGAGCTCTTCGTCTTCAGATAGGCGTATATGTACTGGTGCAGCTCAATTCCATAAGGATTGACCAATGTGATCAAACACAAACAGGCAAGCAAAATCAAAAGTGGTTTTAGCCGGTGGTAGTTTTTCGCCGCGTCCTCGGCAGAGGCGGCGAAAATGCATCCACCCAATGAGACCAGAAAATATATTCCGGCAATGCCTATGCCCAGCGCGAAGGCAGGGTGCATATTGGTCCAGAGAAGCATAGTCGGCAGAAGCCAGAGCAGCATTTTTTTGAAGTCGATGCGTCCGGCATGGAAGTCTTCGAGCTTGGTGGTGAACAGATACACGCCCCAGAAGTTGAGAAGATGCGGCCTGGCCAGAAAGTGCATGGCCGACAGCAATGAGCCTGTCACCACAAGGATCAAGCTCGGAAAAACCGATACTCCGTCGCGCCTTATGCGGTCATACAGAGCCAGGAAAAGAAAGCCGACTGTGAGGCTGCAGGCGACCGCTAACAGGTTCAATCCGCCCGCTTTGACCAGTAATGCCATGATCACATCGGTGAGCCACTGATAGGCGACCCAGGGTTTGTCGGCATGCGATGCAGTAAGAATATCTCTGTGCGGAATCGAGCCGGTGTCCAGGATATGCATCCCTGTGACGATGTGCCAGCCGGTGGAGCCGTCGCCGAAAAGGTAATTGGGCAGCATGAATAAAGTCAGGCTGGCAAGAAAAATAAAGAGCATGTCGCCGGCGTCAGGCAGCGGAGATTTTCGTGCCTTCGAAGCTTCTTGTACTGCTCCGGATAATCTTTCCAGCGTGGTTTCGGGATTGGATTCAGAAGGCTTTCCGTCCGGAAGCGCCTGCGAACAGTTTGGGCAAACCAAAACTAACAAGCCGACCTTCGTCCCGCATTGTATGCAAGTCTTTTCGGGAACCTCAGGCTCAGGCATGATGTTTCATTCTTGCCTTTTGACTGTGAGCCTAAGAGAAAGACTGTGTTTTCAACCAACCGCGAACTTGCAAGGACTCAGCCATTTTGCACATGCCGGTAAGTTCATCGTACATGGCGACTGCCAGCTGGTGCATGGAAATTTGTCCGCTGGACAAAAGATATTCGCCGACCTGGAGTGATTGCATTTGCGTATCGGTAACGTAGCCGGCGGACAAGACCAGTTCTTTGAGCGGGATTTCGGGCGCGATTGCCATTTGATTCTTGAGCGCTTGCACTTCTGCCGGTCCGATAACGCGGCACGCTTTGAGCATGTCGATCAAAAGCGGCAGTTTTTCTTCCAGTGGGACTGTGATCGCTTGCGGCTTGGGAACTGCTTCTTGCGTTGTAACCAAAGACGGTACTACTTCGGCTTCCAGTGAGCCGTCTTCGCCGATAGCCTTTTGTTCGATAAGCCAGGTTCTGACAGCCACCAGGTCATGGCTGAGACGCAGTCTCGGCTTTCTTAAAATGTAGCCGGCATCAAGGAGGCGGTAATAGTCTTCCCGTCTGTCTTTGGCGGACGATTGGCGCAAAAAATTGCGCACGGAGCGCAAATAACCGGAAAGAACGGCTGTTTGCGAAACGTCGCAGGAGAGGCCGAGCAGTGGGTACAGGCTGGTAGCGTTTTTCTCGCCATCGGTACGGGGAGGCGGCAGCAAATCCGGAAAGAGCTGATAAAGCTGGCGCACGACAGTAAGAACGCCTTTTACGTCGTTGATGGCCCAACTCTGACGCAGCGACGCGCAAAGAATTTGGCTTTCTAATTCAATGCGGTTGGCGCCACCAGAGGTCTCTGCCATCTAATCCTCATGTCCTAGATTCTTCCAATCAGCTATCTAGCCGCTGCTCTTCTCGTACCCGATACCATTTATTTTCAATTTCCGACGTCTAATTCTCAATCTCAAAAGTCAGTTCTGTGTGACCGACTCTAATTTTGTCGCCCGCCGACAGCACCTGTCTTTTTACAACTGGATGACCGTTTAAAAGCGTACCGTTTGTCGATCCCAGGTCCTCAAGCCAGAAGTCGCTTTCTTCATATGAAATCCAGGCATGGTGGCGGGAAGTGAAGGTGTCGTCAGGTATGACTACTTGATTGGACGGATCTCTTCCGATTTTCACCTTGCGGTTTTTCAGTGGGACTTTTTGCCCCGTTTTTTGCACGACTACTATGACCTGCTTGGGCAATTCGGATTCATCGCCCTCAGCGGCCTTCATGTAATCGAGTTGAAGGCTCTTGAGATCGAGGTCGGTGACAGTGGCGCAGTAAACGCATCTGGTTCCGACTGGTGTGGGGCGTCCGCAGCTAGGGCAGGGTTCGGTATTGTCGGTCATCTAGGCACAGGTTATTAAAGACGTCAGATCTTGAAAGGGTACACTCAGCCAATATTATAGAGGACGAAGGAAACGCGACCTGGCAATAGAATCACAAATATTTGGTTGTGCGAAAAACTCGTAATCGCTCGTCAACCGAGCATTCTTGGCATCTTGGCGCGGTTGGTTGCAAAGTAAACGCGCTCAGGGCGGCACTGTGTGCCTTTGGAGACTCTGGCCCCCGGCTTTCAAGCAGCAAAGCCGGGCGCGAGTTTCTTGAATTCTGTTGTGTAATGTGAAGAAAAAAGCGCCGCAACCCACGTCTTCAAAAGGGAATTGCGGCGTTTTTGTACAAGTCTATGAGTCTTCTTCTTTATTCTCAGACTGTGGCGACTTCGACGTCTCTGTCGTTGGGAGTGTCTGCTGGAGATTGTCCTTCGAGTTTTTTTGTGCGAAAGCAATAGCTGCAATAGACCGGGCGATAGCCTTTCGGCTGGAAGGGCACTCTTGTGGGTGAGCCGCATTCTGCGCAATTTACTTCAGCAGTGCGCCCAGGGTCTTCCCCGTTGCGTTGGACCCTCATCAAGATGCGGCAATTTGGGCACCTTTTGGGCTCATTAACGAGTCCCTTGGCGCTGAAAAATTCTTGCTCGCCTGCTGAGAAGACAAATGTTTTGCCGCAATCGCGGCAAGTGAGATCTTTGTTCGAAAATTCCATATACGAGAAACCTTAACTGCCCCGGGGATTTCCATATACAACCCGCTCTCAAGAGCCTTGAATGGCGGGTTGTTCTGCTTGCTGACAACGGCAGACTAGCACATGCTATCACGCGGGAAAGGCATGCGGAAGGCTAAACGCCGGTACGCTGGGGAAAATGCCATACAAATATGGTAATCACCATAGCCAAACCTGCAACTGGTCGGCTCAAGGGATATATGCTGTCATGCCGGTTGGATGCTTGATTGGTTTAATCCCTGACGGGCTGCCGAGAATACGCGCTGATATTGAGTTTTGCGTTTTCTCCATGAAAGAAAGCTGCCGCGGCCACCATGGCTGCATTGTCAGTACAAAGATGGTTTGAAGGATAGTAGATGCTATAGCCGCTTGCCTTCTCGAATTTGGCCCGAAGTTCACGATTGGCAGCCACCCCTCCGGCCAAAACAATTGTCTTCAAATGCAGTTCATCTGCGGCTTTCAGAGTTTTCTTAACCAAAACTTTGCTAACCGCCTCTTGAAACGAAGCGCATAGATCTTCGACCGGCAGCTCCTGAGAAGACGTTTGCAGTTTTTCCACTTGTCTCAAGACGGCAGTTTTCAATCCGCTGAAGCTGAAATCGTAGCCTTTGACTACACCTTCGGGAAATTTGAATGCGCAGGGGTTTCCCTCCAATGCGAGCTTGTCGATGACAGGACCACCCGGATAACCCAGACCCAAAAGTCGTCCCACCTTGTCATATGCTTCACCGGCTGCATCGTCAAGAGTCTCTCCAATTATTTCGATGTCATTGAAGTTCTTAAAATGCAATAGTTGCGTGTGCCCGCCCGAAACCAGCAGAGCAACAAAAGGCGGCTCGAGATCGGTGTCTATGAAATTGGCGCAGACATGAGCGAAAAGATGGTCCACCGTTTTGAGCGGCAGATTCCATGACCATGACAGCGCTTTTGCCGCCGACAGTCCGATCAAAAGTGTGCCTATGAGTCCTGGACCGCGTGTGCAGGCAATGCCGTCCAGCTGGTCGTGAGTGAGATTAGCCTGGGCGAGCGCTTCGTCGATCATCAGATTAATCGTCTGAACGTGGCTTCTGGCGGCGACTTCCGGGACAACGCCGCCGAATTTTTGGTGAATGGGAGTTTGAGAAACCAGACAGCTAGACAAAAGCTTGCGCCCGTCCTTAACTATGGCGGCTGCGGTTTCGTCGCAACTGGTCTCTAAACCGAGTAAAACAGTCATTTTTCGGCTCAAACAGGAGATCTAATCTTACACCTTTAGATTAGAAGCTGTGAAATCCTCTCTTGCGGCTGTTTTTGCCATGCTCAAGGGCCCGTTCAGGCTTAGGACAAGAGTATTATCAGCCGAAAAACCTACCCCATAAATCCCGGGCGTCAGGGCTCGCTATCGGGCTTGAAGCCTATTGACAAGGGCTGTTGAGAAGAGTAGTATTCTGCCATCTATGCCCTTTTCGCCCATGCTTTTTGCGGGCACAAAATAAAGGGGCTAGACGGTGGAAGAATTCCACCCTTGTGAGCAATCACAAAACTTACTAAGTAATTTGTCGGACTCCCTTTTTTGATGGGTCTAAACACATGAAGAAGCTGCAGCATTTCGCATTTGCATTTGGAGTCGCTTTGTTTGCGACACTACTGGCCGCGCCGGTTTTTGCGCAGAGCACAAGCCTGGACTTCGGCAGAGGAAATTCCATAGGAATAAATCCGTCCGGCACCACATTTGGTATGAACGGCAATACGGTGCGCATCGGCAATTCCGGTGGCAGAATAAGTGGACCCGGTGGCAGCTTCAGCTGGGGCAACGGTCCGCAAAATTCCAGTCTCGGTCGCACCTATGACCTTGATCCGGCATACCCATCACACGGCATGAGTTATGTTGCGCCCCCGCCCGGAGCATTCGGACCTGGAGCCGGCGGCAATCAATTTAACTCATCGGGTACTTCTGGCGTTATGGGTAGAAGCTCTCGACGCGAGTCCGGTGAATTGTCTTTTCAAGATTCCGGACAGCATGACTATGCAGGAGACACCGACGGCAAGCAAACTCCCATGTCTCGCGGCGGTTTGCCGGAAACAACTACTGCTATTCAAGCTTTCGACAACATTTATGGAATGACACGCATTCCCTCCGGTCAATTTAGATATGGCTTCAGCAATAATGGCGGCGCCATGCTCAGGTCACCAACCGGTTTTGCACAGCAAGGGTTTGGTGGTTTCTTGCCGCAAACCTCGACTGGTTCGCTGGATATAAATACTGTCGACAGGTAAGGGCCAAATTCTTCAGATGCCGGCAAGGCTCGGAATACGACTCAAATCTTTCCAAACTTTCCAATGTTTAAGGGTTAAATCAAATGATCAGAAAAGCCGCCTTTGCAGCAATCATCACATCCTTACTAAGTCTGCCGGTTTATGTGCAAGACTGGAG
>JBGAVL010000271.1:0-291 GCA_044228145.1 Obscuribacteraceae bacterium (SeqCode) | reverse complement strand
CGGCGACAGCGGGT
Organism: Obscuribacteraceae bacterium (SeqCode); assembly: GCA_044228145.1. GTDB lineage: Bacteria > Cyanobacteriota > Vampirovibrionia > Obscuribacterales > Obscuribacteraceae > QKMZ01. The sequence goes on along the minus strand of JBGAVL010000271.1, from coordinate 277 downwards.
CAGGTGGAAGAGAGACTTCTTCCACTGGTACGCAGGGGATGGCTCCGGACGACACCGACAACACTGGTCCGCAAAATCAAACCCGTCGCAATATGGGACGCAATTCCGGTCCTGGTTTTGCTCTCAACGACACCTCGCTACCTATCGGTGCAGGTCAGGGTTTGGCAAGAGTGAGCGGACCGCGCGGACGCAATGGACTGCCGCCGACCAGACTGGATAGTTTCGTCAAAGAAGCCGGCGGTCATGCCTGGCATATTTATGGCGATGAAGGAACATA
>JBGAVL010000270.1:0-9017 GCA_044228145.1 Obscuribacteraceae bacterium (SeqCode) | reverse complement strand
ATCGTCGCACCGACAGACGCTCCCACGCCGACTCTCAATATGCCCGCTCACTCGCTGGCTATGACACCGGGCGCGGCGCTGACGAGCGGCAGCAGCATTTTGAAGAGCGGCACCAATGCTTTGACCAAAACCGCCAGCAGTATCATGACTGCAGCCTCCACCATTGGTGCCAAACCACAAACGGCAACGCCAGGCGCGACAATTGCCAAACAACCTGTCCAGGACACAATTTACAAACGTCCACTCAAGGCTGCCAATCTGGTCCTGGGAAAGCCGGGACTGGTGCTCATGCTCTGTCAGACCTCCCAAGGAGCGATGCTGGTGAGAGGTGGCGTCTATACATTTTACGAGGTGAGCGGCACACCGATGCGCGCCGAGCATTTGAAGAGAAAATTACAATATGACCTTTTGCGCCCGCCAATCTGGGCGCGAACTTTCGACGTGGTTCAAGAAGCCGCAGGCAAAGAACCGATGTTTCAGAAAACACATTAGAGGAGCAAGAAATGAAGTCTCACCAATTTGCCGAATCAAGAAAAAGGAGCAACCTGATGCGCTTTTCATTTTCTATCCTCGCCGCATTGACCACTCTCGTCTTTGCTCGGGCTGTTATTGACTCTGCTGGTTTTGACCCGCCAGCCTGGGTACCGGCAGCATATGCCGCTGATTCTTCGCAATCTTCAGATCCTTCGTTGACGAGTGAGAAAGAGCCATTCAAGGTGGATAATACGCCACCGGATATGGTGGTGGATGAAAGAACGGAAATGGAAATGTTGCGCGACCTGGGCGACAGTCTAAAAAAACTCGACCATGCCGCAACAGAAACGGTCAAAGAAGTAAATCGCCACGCACCTGCACCTCTTGCAATGCAGGACATCGTCGAAGAACAGATTATGAATCCTTTCGGCTACGATCCCTGGGATCCGGCTTTGAACGCGTCATTGAGAACTGGACCATTGCTACCGCCGCGAAAAAAATGGCTTGACTTCGATGTGAATCAGGTCGGGCAGGTGGCCGGTATTTTACAGCATGAAGTTTCATCTTTGTGCCCGCCGGTTGCTCTCTCGACCACGGCAAGAGACACTTTCAAGGTCGAGTTGGGATTGATGACTGAAGCAAACGGCAAGATCCAAACCGCCAGCGATCAACTCAAGCAACTTGCTCAGGGGCCTACTTATGACAATGACAAAATCGGCAAGGCCGCTCACGACATCCGCACGTCTGCAAAAACCATTGAAGAATGCAGAAAACGCGCAGTAAAGGCGTTGTCCAAGAAATAAGATGGCAGATGCGCTTGTAGAATCGAGTGAGATCAAAAAGGATTCCGCCAGCCTCTGGCAGAACGCGAAATTTCAACTGGCAATTTGCATTTTGTTGTATCTTGTTTTACGTTTGCCGTGGGTTCTTACACTGCCAACAGCAGAAGCACCGGATGAAGGCAATCACTTCTGGGTCTGCCAGTTTCTCACCACTCACTTGCGCTTACCATCAGGGCAAGAAGTCCTAGCCGCAGGCGGACCGGCCGAGTACGGCTCGCTTCCGCAATTCGGATATTTGCCCAATGTTCTGGTTTCGCTCTTTGGCAACGAAATAACCATGCCTGTGCTTTCCCGCGTAGGCAATGTCATTGCAGGGATTCCAACCCTGTTTGCCGCGTTTTTTACCGGCAAACTAGTCTTTCCGAATTGCCAATTCAGAGCGCTGGCATTGCCACTGCTAGTGGTGCTTCACCCGCAGCTGGTTTTCACACAAAGTTATACCAACACAGATGCCACCACAGTATCTCTAGCGAGCGTTTCAATCTATCTAGTCGTGCGCGCCATCAAGGACGGGCTGACAATGAAAGTCTCATTGATACTGGGTTTTCTGCTGGGATGGTTGGCCCTGTCCAAACACACCGGACTCTCCATTGTTCCGGCCATTGGTGCAGGCGTCATAGCGGCAACATTCGGACGAGGGGAAGCAGCTCTGCCGGCATTGAAAAAAATTGCCGCGGCCTTCGGCGTTTTCACCGCCACCTGTGGATGGTGGTTCGTGCGCAATTACTTCGAATTCTCAGGCGATATTCTCGGCTCGCGCACTATGTATGAAACCTGGTCGAAAATCCTGCCGCGCAAGAACGGAATGATAGTGCATCCGTGGCCTGAGGTTAGTCAATTTGGTTGGTGGCGTTTTGTCTTCTTCGATTTTTTCGGCTTATTCGGATACATGAACCGGTATATCTACAGACCCGCATATATAGCCTATTTACTTTACGTTCTCTCAGCCTTAGCAGGTTGGATTGGTTTTTTAAAACTCAAGAATAATTCTTCCGATGGGCAGAGTTCAACAAAAGAGCAAGTTTCAGCTGGCGAACAGAGTTCTAACAGTCTCAAGAACGCAAGCTCAGAAAAGCGGTTGGAAAAAATGATCTGGCTTATCTTTCTTCTTTGCCCGCTGTTCAATCTTGCTGCTATGGTTATCGCCACCTTGCTCAAAATCACAGGACCTCACGGTCGCTATCTTTTTCCGTCCATCATTGCCATCGACGCGATGCTGATTGCCGGTTTTTTCAGGCTGGGCGACAAATTCGGCAAATGGGCGACTTTAAGTCTCTTGGCCTTGCACCTGGCCGTCACCGTGGGGTCATGGCTGGTTTTCTACCCGCCTCGTTGAGTGCTTATCGTAATGCCGGCCGAACATATGGCCGAATACGCTCCGGCACGTTGCCCGAAATGCCCGACTCCCTTGTCGCACGGGGGCTGCAACAAAATTGAAACACCCATTAATTAGAGTTATCTCACACCCCATAGTCTCCATTTAAGAGGAATACACGATGGGCAGAGGCCGTTGTTCGCCATGCAATACTTACCAGCAGCCAGACGCGTACCAGTACGACGGCGGGTCTTGCAACAGCAGCGCGAACTTTAATCCGAATGACTTCCAGAGAGGCAACAGTTGCGCGGCGCGCGGCGACGGGGGTGTGATACGTCCGGAAGCCAACAATTTCGCCTCGCCGGAACAATACGATGCAGCCGTCAAGGGCGCCTGCAAGTACACGGACCAGAATTACGACCAGGCGCTCAAAGACGCGGCAGCCAAAGGGCAGCCTGTCGTCGCCGTCTTCGGCTCGAGAAATACGCCGGACACTGAGAAGCTGCTTGCCACTGTCGCCGCCGCTCAGAAAAACGGCGCCGATGGTGCGACCTACGTCTATATAGATATGGACCGAGTGGCGCAAAATCCCAATTCCGGTCTGGCGAAATTCGTCAACCAGAATATTCGCGGGCACAACCTTGCGCACACGATGCTGTTTACGCAAAGACCGGACGCAGCCGGCAATCCGATTCCCGAATCGGCGATGATGACTGCCTGGGGAGGTCGCGATCAGATCCAGGGTCTGCTCAGAGATCATGTGAAATACGGTCAGGATGCGATGAGAGGGCGGCAGTTCAACGTCAAGCCTGCAGATGCAGTTGCTCCCAAAGCCGAGGTTACCGATCAAACTCAACCGGCCGCCAGGAAAAATCTGGACCTCCTCAAAGACATCCAGAGCGGGCTTGAGGACGGCAAGAAAGCGCCCGACTGGCGCGAAGGCGAAAAGCACTACATAAAAGCGATTCGCGCTGCCGACCAGGTCGATCAAACGGCTGTGAAAGCAGATATGGCAAAAACGCAAGAAGCGATCAAAACAGCGCAGGCGAAAGGCGATGTAAAACAAGCCTCTGAATTGCAGAAGCAGATTGATCAATTGCAGACTCTTACAGATGCAGCCTGGAAGACACGTATGGAGTTCGGCTTCAATTGCATGAAGTGGAATCCCAACTACAAGGATGTCGGCGAACAATGGCTGATGTCTGCAGGCGACAGAAATCCAAATATGTACATGACTCCGGAATTCCGCGCCAGGCTGCGCGAGGCCGGATATACACCGCAAACTGAAAATGCGTTTGCAAAACGAGTGGCGCAACATGAATTGAACAAGATTGGTCCGATTGGACCCAATCAACAAAGAGATGTCGGTCCGGATGGAAAACCAAGACAAATCCCAGCGGATAGAGTTAACCCGCCCCTGCAAACGGATCGGCAGAAACTTATTGATGATCGCCCACCGATCAATCCGGATCTGAGACCGCCCTTAAGGCCTCAGATAAAACCGGAAGTGCGGCCGCTAGTGAGACCGGAGGTGCAGCCGGCCATCAGGCCCGAGGTGAAACCGCCGGTCAGACCGGAGGTGCGTCCGGAGCAAAGAGTAGCGCACCCGGAAATTCCAAACCTTTTGAGAGCCGGTCACGGCATCACTGCTGATGTCGCAGAGCACAATGCTCTGGTCAAGGCAGCTGATGAAGGGCTTACTTTGAAAGCTGCCTGGGGCGCCACATGGTGTGATAAATGTCCGGCACAGTTAGCAAATTTCGAGCGTAACGCTCAGGGAAGAAAGGACGCTGTCTATTTCACGAATCACGACTTCGACAGTTCGTCACTAGCCAACCAGACTCGCATGAACAGAGGCAGTGCGCCGCAATTCCACAATTATACGGTGCAGAGAGTATCGGAAAACGAATTCAAAGTGACTCCTGTGGGCAGTCGCAACGGCTATACCGTGCGCACCAACGTCAGAAGGAAAGCAAGTTAACTCAATTAGCCGGCACAGATTTTTTCGAGCTAAGCATCTTCTCTTGCAGCAAAGATGCCAGTTGCGGTCGGCGCACGATCTCTTCTGCAATGATGTTCAACACTTTTATGCCGCCTCGAAAGCTGACATGGACAGTATCGATAAAATCTCTCTGACAGAACTCTTTTGAGTCGGAAAGAAACAAGTATTGCGCATTCTGCCTGGCGCAAACGTCTTTCATTTTGGTTGTGTAGTTGCGCCAGAAAACAGCAGGCAGCATCCCGCGGTTCAATTCTAAAATCGGCATATCCACGACAAGCACTTGCACATTTTGTTCTTTCATACGCTTCAGCATTTCCTCGAAGAAAAAGAGCTGAGTAGTGAATTGCTTCGGATGCGGATTTTTGTAGCGGCTGGCGTACTCGCCACTGTTGTTGACAAAACCTTCAGGAATGTTGGCCGGCACCACTATGTCGCCCGGGAAAACTCGCAATGAGGCATTCGAAAGAGCCCAGCGCAGCTCATCTCCAGCCTCAGCTCGTTTTATTTTCTCGGCGCCACTATCATCAGTGAAATAGCTGGCGACAGCAGAATGCATTCTTCTAAGTGGCATCCGACCGAGTCTCCACTCTAGTTCGCCCAGTGCCTTTAAGAATGGGTTTGAGTAGGCGCGAGCGACCGTTTGATCGAAATCGACATAACGCTGGAAGAACATGAAGGGCTCTGTATCGCCCAGATTATGCACCTTATTGTCGATAAAATCGCGAGGAGCAACGCCAACTACGAGCAGTTTTGGTTTGCGCGCGCCCTCCATCAATCCGCGAGAGATCATGTAATAGTCGCAAGCACCGGCGCCTTGAATTGAAACATTGATGACAGTGGGCTGATCACAGACTGATTTTTCCTTGAGCAGCTTCTCCAAAGTGACGACTCGATGGTGGAGCGCGCAATCAATTTCGGATTTGGTCGTGACGGCATCGGCAGACCAACAGGCAGAGTTGACTAAGGAGCTGCCCATCATTACGACATCAGGCGCTTTCTTCTCAGCGAAGTAGGCACGAGCCGCCCACCAGCTCCAGGTTCCATAAGAGGGACTCTGTTTTAGATTGTTGGAAAGCACATCCTTGTCTATGGATCCGCCGGGGTACGCCCCGTTGGATGAAACCACAAATGAGAGAATAGCCATATTCACAGCCGCAAAGCCAAGCACCGACATGCCGAATCGGCCGCCGGTAAAACCAAATTTCTTCTGTACACCTGGCTTAGCCAGGTTTTTGTCGGTATCCAATCAGTTCTCTGTTTGAATTCCTGGGTGCCTTCCTGTCGAGTTTCCAACAGGACGTCTCAATAATATTCCTGTGGCGCGAGGACTGTCCAGACAACTACTCTAAAGGATGCTTAGAACTGATTTAGATACGGCTCAGATCTGATTTTGAAACAAGCGGGAACCGGCGTGCGATTGCCTCGTCTTTCTCCAAGCCTGCCAGCTCAGCCCACCAGCTCTTTGAACTTGGCACCCATTACTGCGCACCGGCTGCGGCTTTCACGGCATCGAAAGGTAAATCGACAATGGCGCGAAACTTAAGCGAAAATGCGAAACCTTTAGTTTGCCCTCGTGTATTACCTATAAGTGCTCTACAAATTGCAATTGTGTAATTTCGCCATGTAACTTAAAAGCTACTCTTTTTGCGAAATTACTTAGATGTAATGATCATATATTACGTTGTCATACAACTGAAGGAGTCAGGCTTTTCATGCGGTTTTTCCAACGATATACGCGCTGGACATACTTGTCATTAGGCTGACACCTGCCTATTATTGAACTGCGCAACAATAGCTTCCAGCGCAATTCCCTGGTTTCACTCAACACAAATAAGGTGAAACACTGGAATATACACGCCCCCAGAGAGGCCCCCAGGCGATGCTTACAAACGCCCCCACTCGTCAGCATTCGCGACACAAACGTCACGAACCGGCGATCACCAGTACAGAGATTGATAATTACTACAGTAAAGAAACCGTCGAATTGAGCGTCGATCCAGCCAAGATGGCGCAAAGATTCCTGGAGCAAGGGCGCAATGCTGATGCTGAGCGGCTCTTCCTCTCCGCGCTCGATATGAAAATCGAAGCACTGGGTGAGGAACATCCTGAGACAGAGAAGTGCCTGGAGGACGTCACCGCTTTCTATACGAATTTCGGCCGTTATCAGCTGGCTGAAGAATTTGCCGAAACCCTTCTTCGCATCAGGTCTTTGACCACATCGCCTATCGACGAAATATACAACAAAACAGTCGAGCAGCTTGCCAATATCTACGAAAAAGTGGGCAAACCTGACGCAGCCGAAGCGCTTTATCGCTTTCTCGTCACACTGCAGGAAGAAGTGGTCGGCTCTGACAGCCTCTCCATGGTTTTTGCTTTCAACCGGCTTGCCGAGTGCTATACAAGACAGGGCGATCATCTGGCCGCGCTGCCGATTTACGAGCGCGCTCTGGCCGTTGAGGAAGCAGCATATGGTCCCTTCGCTGTCGAAACCAACAACACTCTTACAGAATTAGCGCGTGTCTATCAGGCTCTTCGCAAGTTCGAAAAGGCTGCCGAGATTTTGAAACGCCAGGTGATCATCCTGGAAAGCATTCACGGACCGAACGGTTTGAGCGTGGCGAGTTGCATTGCAAAAATGGCCGAAGTCTTCGAACAAGCAGGCAACAAGCCGGAAGCCGAAGCACTCTATCAGCGAGTGATCCAAATTTACGAAGAAGCATACGGAAAACATTCCGGCACCGTGCAAGAGCTTTATCGCAAAATGGATCAATTCCGCATGGATAAAGCGCGCACACAGCAAAGCGGATTCGTCGCGATGACGCCGATTATGGCAAACACCGTCATGGGTGTTTGGTAGGGCCGTTGTTATTTCAGCTTTTCTAGCTCGGCTTGAACAGCAGGATCGCTTGGGTCCATCTGACGGGCGATTTCGAGTTGTGCCTTCGCTTCCTTCTTGTCGGAATCGAGAAGCAACACGCCGAGGTGGTAGTGCGCGTTTTCGAGAGTAGAGTTGGCGCCTGCAGCCGTTGTGGTGGCAGCAGAGGGAACCGCGTTTGTCGTAGCGGCGCTGGCTGCATCGCGTCCGGCCTTCACAACTTCGGCATCGGCGGCTGCGATCGCTTTTCCGTAGGTCTCTTTAGCTTTATCTTTCAATCCGCATTCTTCGTATGCCAGGCCCAGTCCGGTAAGAACTACAGGTGAATCAGGCAATTCTTTGGCAATTTGTTCGAATGCAGCAACGCTGTCCTGCTCTTTCAAGAACAACGCATCGGTAATACGTGACTGAACATCGCCCGGAAGTTTCGACTTCTCTGCGATGATAGCTGACGAGAGATCGACGTGCATTTTGCCAGGCGCGCCATTGATGGCGCCAAGGGGCACGGCGGCGAACTTGCGTTCGTCTGCGGCCGGCACGAGCGTGCCTATTTTCGCAACACCTTTTGCGACGTTATTGCCGGAGGCACCGTCTATGGTGTATGCAATTTCGAAATTCTTGACGGGGAATGGATTGTTGTTGCGAACGACAATGTCCACGGTTGCTTGCCCATTCTTGGTTGTCGGGCTATCCAGGATGAGTTCTACATTTTTCATCATGGCGATGGTTTCGTAGTTCATCAAAAACTCCGCGACCTTATAGCCACCAAAACTCACGCCAGCCAGGAAGAAAATCGCAAAGGCGATGATCGGTCCCTTGGACATTTTTTTGTCGGAAACTTCCCTGGCTTGATTCTCAAGGAAGTTAGTTTTGATGCGGGTTTCGCCTGTTTGGCTGGACATGTTCGCTCCTTAGGGGTGCCTCTGTGTTTTTGCATTCGCTGATATTTTGCGTTCGCCTCTGCGTTTACTCTTCGTCTTTCTTCTCTTTATCCGTATCGCTCGGTTCTTCTTCCTCGGCGGTTTTCTGAGGTTGAGGAGACTGTCCGCGGACGCGCATATACGGATTGCGATATCTGGCAGCAGCCGCAGCGGCTGCCGCTGCCCAGCTTGAGCGATCGATGAATTCCAGACGTAATTGACCGTCGGGATCTTGATAATAGTGCTGCAAAATTTGCTCGTAACGCCAGCCGTTTTTCGCCAGTGTATTGGCTCCGTGTTGGCTCAATCCACGCGCACCGTTGCCCGGTCCGCGACAGGTGAAAACCCAATTGTTGCCTTCTTCTTTGACGTCCAGAATGCCGGCGGTGGAAAGTCCGAGCATTTTTGCCAGGGCAATTCCATAAACTTCTTTAGCGCCCCGTTTCGATCCCATTACCTGAATTGTGTGAGCGTTCAAGTTCGCATCCCATTTCTTGACAGTAACACCGACAATCCCGCTGACGCCGGTCAATCGCTCAAGAGTGGCTTTAGGTACGGATTTGGTGCGGATGTTCAAATTCTCGTAGTA
>JBGAVL010000026.1:0-31839 GCA_044228145.1 Obscuribacteraceae bacterium (SeqCode) | reverse complement strand
GATGGCCTAGTGACTCTTGAAATGAGCCTCAAGGCGTTTGTGGCAAGCGGAGCCGGTGAAGTTTACTTAGGGTTTCTCTGATCAATAGAAAGGCAATGAATGGAAGTCGTTTACGTTCCAACGCAAGCAAAGGGTGAGGATGCAGTGTTCAGCGGTTCAGTGACGCTCAAGGCGCCATCGTTTGATGAGCGCTTTGAGTATCTTGAATTGACTGGATTTGATGCACAATCGGACGGTTCGGTTGAAAGTAAGATGAGACAACTGAAGGCAATTCGGAAGTCTGTCCAACTTTCAAAAGCCCATTATATCAAAGTTGATTTGAAACACCTTCCTAGTGGTGCAGAATTCAAATCGTTTGATGAAATGGTCATGGACCCGATCTGCGATACCGTTTTGATGGAAGTTGGCGCGTTAATGGTCGGGGGTATTCGGCCAGGAAAAAACTAACTGCCGCTATACGCTTAGGCGTTCGCTCTGCGTGTGGCGGTAGGACTGTATCGAAAGAGGTTGAGCCGTTAGTAGTAGAATATTTCTATCGGAAGCGGCTTGCCTCTCTTGGGTACACGTTCAACACTAGCGGTTTAAGTAATTTCAAGGCAGAATGTTTTGTATTGATAGGTGACGAGTACGACAAGGCAACGGAAGCGGAACGCAAGCGCAAGGCTAAATCCAAAGGATAGGATTTAATGGCAAACGACTTTCAATTTGACGTTGGCGTAGACACTAGAGCGGCCATAAAAGCCATTGAGTCGTTTTCAGCTGCTACCTCTAAATCACTCGCAAGCGTTGAGCGTGCCTTTAGTGCGGTGACCGCCGTTGCCATTGCAGCTGTAGCCGTTGTCACTGGGGGCGCGTTAGTCAAAGGGCTTGAGGAAGCAACAAGCGCTGCAAAAGAATCTGAGGATGCGTTTACTAAACTTCAAGTAGCGCTGAAGCTATCCGGTGATTTTTCCCAGGCCGCAAGCGATGACATGCAGAAATTTGCTGTATCTCTTGAAAACAGCACAGCGGTTAGCCGCAATGTCATCCTAGCGCAGATTGCACAAGCCAAGGCATTTGGACTTTCTAACGAAGAGGCTAAGAGGCTTGTAAAGGTAGCGACCGACCTTTCGGCTGTAACAGGTGACTCGCTTGATTCATCAGTCGGGAAGTTAACTAAGTCTTTAGGGGGTCAACTAGGTAAACTTGATGACCTCGGTACATCATTTAAAGACCTAAGCAAGATTCAGCTACTCTCTGGCGGGGCTGTAGACCTTGTTGAGAAGAAGTTTAGTGGTGCGGCGCAAGCTATAGCGTCAACATTTGGCGGAGCTACTCAACAAGCATCAAATAAATTCCAAGCACTACTATCTACAGTAGGAAGCTTTATTACCCAAAATCCAGCTGTACTCGCTGCAATTCGAGGATTTAGCTCGGCTCTTAGCGGTTTACAGGGCTTTATTGAGGCAAATCGCGGTACAATATCAAGCTTTGTTACATCAGTGGTGTCAGGCTTCACGGCAATGTTGCCGAAAGTTGTGTCGTTAGTACGCGGGTTGATTAGGGCATTTGAGCCAATCTATGAGGTACTGCAGACAATATCCTCAGTCATCCTTGATGCGGTAGGGTCATTCTTAAAGCTTAGAGTGGTGCAGGTTGTTGTAAACGCCATAGCCAAGCTTATACTCCTAGCCGCTGAAGGTGTTACGCTTCTAGCGTCAAAGGTGAATGACCTTGTAGCTGCATTCCTTGAGTTAAGTCCGGTAAGGTTTGCACTAAGCGCGGTCGCGCAGGTAGTTGGCATCGTAGTTAATGCGTTTGCTGAGTTTCTTTCGCTCATCTTAAGGATACCTGGAGCCAGTAAAGCACTGAGTTTGATCGGTGTTAGTGCGGAGGAGTTGTCTGAAGGACTATTCAAGGTAAGTGAGAGCGCAACAAAGGCGGCTGAGTCATTCGATAGCGTAAACGTAGCTGCTACACTCAAAGAAGGCAGTGCTGGCCTTACTACAATAGCCGAAAAACTCGGTGAGGTCCGTGAATCAGTAGACTTTGCTCCTGCACTAAATAAGGTGGGGGCCGTTGTTACTGAGGTTGGAAAATCAGCGAGTACAGCTGCAAAGAATTCCAAATCATCGTTTGCCTCGCTAGATGCAACACTTGCAGGAGTAGAGTCAACTCTTGATGGTGTTTCAACCAACGTCGAAAAGGCTGGAGCAGCTGGAGCAACGGCTGGAAATAAGATTGCTGATTCCATGCAGAATGCTTCTGATAAAGGGATCAAGTTTACAGGGGTGTTGAAAGAGATTGTCACTAAGGCGCTTGAGGCATTCTCACAGACCATTTCAATCAGCGTTGACGTTGCAAAGGCTGACCGTGACCTACAAGAATTCAAAGCGCGTATCCCATCAATCCTGAGTAATTTTGAAGCCGAAGGTCAAAAGGTTATCAAGGGACTTGAGGCCAAGGTTTCGGCTCAACTTGATCTAGTTAGACTTGCCGCCGATGAGGAGGGCAAAAAGAAGCTAGCCAATATCACTACCGAGCAAGCCAAAAAGCTAAAGGCGATTGAGCAAGCATCAAAGACCCAACTTGCGAGCGATTTGGCCGCAAAGGAAGCAGACTACAAGAATGGTCTGATCACGCTTGATCAATTGAACGCTGCAAAGGTTCAGATTGAAACTGAATCAGCAAAGAAACTTGCCGATGAATCGCTGCAATTAAATCTCGACACTGAAAAACAGATACAGGATCAAAAGATTCAAAATGCTAAGGACATCGAGGAGGCTGTATCAGCAAAGCGCAAGCAATTAGAGGCTGAGATTGCAGCTGCACGCATTAAGCTAGAAGAGGACGTTGCTAAAAAGCGTTTTGAGCTTCAAGAGGAGCTAGACAAGCGCATACTCGAAAACGCAAAGAAGGCCGAAGAGGCCGCAGCACGTGGAGCAGGTCAATTGATTGGCGCGGTCACTGAATACCTAGTTCCAGGGATCGGTCAAGTAGTTGGGCAGATTGTTACTGGCCTAGCTCAAGGCGGAGAGTTTCTAGCTAAGGGGCTCCAAAACATCATTGATGCCTTGCCTACCATTTTTGACAATCTGTTCAAGGCGCTGCCTCAAATCATCGTGACATTAGTTGAAGGCGTGCCAGATATTATTTTCGCATTCATCAATGGCATTGTGAATAACATTGGACCGATCATTACCGCGCTCTCTTCTGTGATGCCAAAAGCTGCAATCGCATTCGCCAGGGGATTGATAGAAAACGCGCCAAACATTGCCTTCCAACTTGTGAAGGGCATTGTGGAAGGCATCATCAATTCATTCATTGAACTGCTTAACCTGATCCCATTTGTTGATATCCCGCCAGTCAAGCTAGCGCGTGGGGGTGAAGTACCTAACGGGTTCATGTCTGACAACTTCCCTGCAAGCCTGACGAGCGGTGAGTTGGTTGTAGATCGGTCTACTACTGGCGAATTGCAGCGGTTCTTGGCTGATCAAAAGCAAGGGACTTCTAGCGGCATAGACGCGGATCGACTTGAGCGGATATTAACCCGCTCTACAGAAAAAAATCTTTCAATCGTGATCAAGGTAGGTGAACGCGACCTAGCTGAAACTCTAGTGTCACTCAACCGACAGGGGTTTAGAACCGCATGAGCAACGTGAGAGTTTGGAATGACAACTTTATTGACACGGACGTTGTTTTTAACGCTTACAAATCAAGTGAGCAAACCGCGTTTCCAGTGCTCAATATCTACAATAAGCAACGGCGCTCTAAGGTGTGGCGGTCTAATGGGTACTGGTACGTTCCAAGTGGAAGTGGTGACATTGTCTTTAGGGAGAGTATTGGAGTTGATCTAACGGCTACACTTTCGCTCACAGAGTACACTTCAACTACTGCCTTTCTGGCTGGCATAAAAGCGGCTCTAGAGCTAGTGGGGGCATCGACCTACACGGTGTCACTCGACACGACTACAGGCAAAATTAAGATTGTTTCTGATGGGTCCGGTGGGGGCGGAGTGTTTGAACTACGCTGGCCCTCTGCTACTCCAATGGCAGAAATCCTTGGCTTTGATTCGACGCTGAACCTAAGCGGTGCGCTTACCTACACGGCTGACGACTTACGCATTCACACAAGCGAGTGGTTACTTTGGGACATGGGCATTAGCTCAAACCCTAAAGCGCTTGCCATCATCGGGCCCAGAAATTCACCTATCAAGATTTCACCTAGTGCTACAATCACGTTGCAAGGCAATGAAACGAACGTGTGGACTAGCCCAAGCTATGAGCAAGTATTGACCTACAATGACGAGGTCATCCTTTTGACCAGCGCTACCGGGCTACATACTGAGGCGCTAAGGTATTGGCGACTTGAAATTATCGACCGAGACAACCCTAATCTTTATGTAGAGATTGGCTCAGTGTTTTTGGGTGATTTCTACTCCCCCACTAGGGGCGCAGTTCAGTTTCCGTTTAGCTCTACTCCAATTGACCGCTCTACAACCATTTTCTCAGAAGGCGGCCAGACATTCTCTGATATTCGCGAGAAGTCACAGTCATTCAATCTGGATTGGTCTGCGCTGACCTCGGCTGAAATGGAGCAATTGCTAGAAGTATTTGACGACTTTGGAACGGGAATTCCTTTTTTCATCCAACTAGACCCGGATGGGGTTTTCAGTTCAAGCGCAAACTATTACACTAGATTTGTGAAGTTTGAATCAGAGCCAAACTATTCCCTTGAACGGCCAAACTTCTTTCAAACAACTTGGCAGTTGAGAGAGGAGTTGTAGATGTGGACTGTATGGGGTGAATACTACTCTAGTACTTCTGATCTAGCTGATGGGGTTTTATATTGCCCTATTCAACCTTCAGAAAAGACGGTTCTAAAGGCGTGTCGGACTTGGGTGATTATTTACGGCAATCCGACGTTTACTAGCCTTCAAATGAAAATCTACTCAAATAGGGAGATTTCAGGGCAAAAGTATAAGGGTAAACTCCTGTTTACTTCAACCAACGTGCAGCTAAAGGCCGACGTTCACACGCTTGCAAATGGTGTCAAAGAAATCTGGTTTGATTTTGACTATCCGGTGCTTCGCGCAGGTGAATTCTATCATTTCGTGTTGACTGGCACTGGTTACACGCCAAGCCCGTCTGCCCATATTGCGTGGATGAAAACATTTCCAGACCCATTCTATCCAGGTGTCACGCCAAATTGGGTCAACATGAATAAACTGCCTTATCAATTGTATCTGATTGGGAGTGACTTTTGAGCTATCTCTCACTACTTGAGCAAGAAGGCATTTCTTCTCAGTACCTAGCGGTGCTGCGCCCTCGGCGCGTGGTGGATACGTTTGCGCTCTATTCTGGGAGTGTCTACAGCCGAGCGTTTGACTATGGCCGGATTGTGCGTGTTTGGGCGGACGGTGACGAGTTGAGCGCTGGCACTAGCACAAGCTTAGGCGCAAACTCATTCTATTACGACGCAGACACCGAAACGCTCTATGTCCGAGTAGGTGTTGCGATTGATCCAAATACAAAGACCATTGTTGTCGCTTATGAGCTATATGTGGGCACTACGGATGCCCACTTTCACCGCGTCCCTACTGATTCGGCGACAACTGAGGTGTATTTTGAACCGATGATCAAGCAAAGCCCATCGGTGAGCGTCTCTGTATCTGATTCTCTGTTTGGGTTTATGCCAGTGCAAACCGCTTCATTGACACTGTCAAACGCAACGCATGTCTTTGATCGGCATTTGTACGATTCGACATTTCATCAAGCAGAAGTCTTTTTGTATCATGCGCTTGGACCGCTTCAAGTCGCAAACGTGCGGCGCGTGTTCTATGGGACAATGGGTGACGTTCGGGCTACAAGCACAGATGTTAACGTCCAAGTATATAATCGGCTTGATGTATTCTCGTCAGAGTTTAGGCATCCGACTGGTTCATCATTCTACGGGACAACAAACTTCCCAAATCTAGACCCGGCATTCAACGCGCGGCCCATTCGCATGATCTATGGCCTAGTAGAGGGGCACATCCCGGTCAATATCGACTATGTGGCAGATGGCGCGACCTCCTCAGATAACCGGGACTTTGTTGTGCTTGGAGGCCAGTCTAACCTTGGCAGCGCTCAAGCAACTGTCTCGGCTACCCCTAGCACGACGACGCGCACCTACATGCCCACAAGCGGTTTTCTGGTAGGTGATTCGGTGTGGTTAGATCGCGCGGTAGGTGTGGATGAATACAAGATTGTGACCCTTGTGGACCCGGGCGGTCTTTACATTGAGCACGATGCGCTAGCATCACCTATGGCAAGCGGCGACACAGTGAAGCGTTCGTTTGTTGGAAACGTAGTCATTTATCAGAATAACATTCGGTATCAGCCACTTTATGGGCGCGACTACCTGGAAGCATCATTTGCTGGCAATACTTCCGGGTTCACGTTTGCCAATGCGTTTGAGACTACGCTTGGGATGAACACCCTAAGCGCAACAAATGACCGCATACAGTGCCGAGTGTATGGCAAGAAAAACGTGGTGACTATCAACGGCAATCCGGTTGGGGGAAATGACTCTTTAACTGGAAATATGACTAACCCCATTTCAATTGCAGTTGATGTGATCAAGACCGCTGGCGTACCTGACAGCGAGCTAGATGAAATCAGCCTTGTAGCTCTAGCCGGGACAGTTACAAGCGGGATCGGAATGGCCTTGCCTAGTGATGGGTCTAGTCAGTTTCCGATATACCGGAATGTGATTTCATCAATCATGCAAAGCATTCTTGGTCGATTCTTCATGAATTTTGACAACAAATGGCAAATCACTGTTGTAGCTCCAATCACAACGCCAGACCAAACGATTGATGACACTGAGATCGAGCGCGATAGTTTTGAGTATTCCTTTGAGCACGGCGATTTGCTATCTGACGTTTTTGTTGAGTACGCGCCACGCGAGACACAAGACAGCGCATCAAAGACCGGATCAGGAGTAAGCACTGTCAAGGCAACAAACACGCTTGCAACCTATCTGCATCAAGTGAAGCGGCAACAAACTTTTGAATCAGTCCTATTCAGGCAATCCGATGCCGAGACGCTTGCAGAGAGGTTATCATATATCTTTGGAGATAGACGTGGCGTGATTAGTTTCTCAACAAAAAATAGATTCTTTTCAACCGATGTTTCAGACAATATTTTGACCTCTAGGCTTAGAATGCCTGGCTATGAGTTTGACGGTGTAACAGAAGGAACACGCCTAGCTTCAGTTATTGAAACTCAAAAAGGTTTACGATCAATCAACATAACCCTTGATGATCTAAAAGGCGTAAACGACAATTCACTAAACTGGTAAAGGGGAATTCATGGCAACTAGAGAGTATCAATTCGTTGTCGGGCCTGAAACGTCTACTACGCCAGCTGCAGGCGTACCAGTAGGCCCGGATGATTTGACCACAAAGAGCTATGTAGACACGGCTGATTCTACCCATGCGGCGGCTACGACTGGAATTCATGGAGTGGGGGCTGGCGCAGTTGTTGGGACGACGCTCACTCAACAATTAAGCGGTAAATCATTTGCTCAAAACCTATTGCCTGAAGCGCATGGAACCAGAGACATCGGTGTAACTGGAACGCGATTCAAAGACCTGTGGTTGTCAGGTGATGCTAATGTTGGCGGTAACGCTATTATCGCAGGTGACCTCACAGTCAACGGGACTACCACTACTCTCAACACCGCAACGGTTGATTCTGAGGACCCAAACGTCACACTTAATAAGGGCGGGAATGATGCCTCTTCTATAGGGGCAGGGATCACGATTGACCGCACTGGTACTAAGGGCTCGTTGGTCTATGACACAACTACAGCTTCAAAATTTAAGGCTGGCGATCTGGCGAGTGAAGCCGAAATTCTGACCACAACGCACACGCAAACCATATCAGGCAAGACCTTCTCCCAAGACATCGTACCGAACGCGACCAACACGCGCGACATTGGAACTAGCCTAGTGAAGTATAAGGATGGTTGGTTTGCTGGGGATATCCAGGTTGACACAAACCTTAGGGCAGCAAACAAAGCGGTGGCACCTTCGGCACCAGCGGCCGGGTATTCGATCATTTACCCAAAGACAGATGGCAAGCTTTACATGATCCCAAGCGGAGGAGTTGAAACGCTAGTGGGTCCGGTTGTAGCAGGTGGTGCGCTTGTAACAACTAATTCGCCTACTGGTAGCGAGACAATTGCGACTGGTACAACTCGTTTTAATCCTTATCTGACAATTTCTAGCCCAGATACTTACACGGTTTCAAGCGGTGCAAGGCTTGTGAGCGTTGGAGAGTTGATAGTTGCAAGTGGAGCATCGTTAGTTGTTTCATCGGGCGGATTAGTAAAAATTCTATAACAAAAAGGGGATAAAAAATGAGTACACTTCAAGCAAACACAATCACCAACGCAGCCGGTACAGGGGCACCAACCTTCACCTACGGAATCTCAGGCACAAGTCCAACCATTCAGAGATTCACTAGCGGGTCCGGTACATACACGACTCCTGCGAATGTAAAGTGGATCAAAGTAAGAATGGCAGGTGGTGGTGGCGGTGGTGGCGGTGGCGGTACTGCGGCGGCTACCGCAGGAGGTGCAGGTACTAGCACTACGTTTGGAAGTTCACTACTTACCGCAGCGGCAGGTAGCGGCGGAGGTGCAGGAGGCAATCAACCGGGAGGAGCGGGAGGAGCGGCCACAGTTAACTCACCGGCTGTTTCTGTTGTTGCACTAACTGGCGGACAGGGCGGCGGGACTTGTATCATCCCATCAAGCTGGGGCGGCGGCGTCGGATACGGCGGATCAAATATGTTTGCGGGAGGCGGCGCTCATCCTCCATACCTTGGGACGGCTCAGGCCGGTATTGCAAACACTGGCGGCGGCGGAGCGGGCGGATTTGTTGGCGGAGTATCGGGTGAATTTTCGGGTGCTGGCGGCGGCGCTGGGGCTTATATTGAAGCCATTATCACCTCACCTTCTGCGTCATATGCTTACAGCGTAGGGACTGGCGGAACTGCAGGCGCAGCTGGCGGCGGCGGCGGGTCTGGTGCTGGTGCGGCAGGCGGTTCGGGTGTGATCATTGTTGAAGAGCACTACGCATGAGATACGCGCTTTTGATCGTGCTCGCATCACTAATGCAAAGCTGCGCAATGCGGGTTCTAGTAAAGGATTGCGAGCCCGTATTGTGCAATGATTGCGATGATCCAAAAGAATGGGTCTGTACGGCCAGACGATGACAACCGAGGGGCTCAAATCACTAGCGTTTGAGATTGCGCGGGCAAGCGGGGTTGACCCTGATTTGCTCGCTGCAATTGTTACGATTGAAAGTAACTGGAACCCTTGGGTTGTCAGGTATGAGCCAGCGTTTGCTTACTTCTCGTTGCCTGATAAGTGGGCACGCATTCACGGTATTACTGAGCTAACAGAAAGACAGATGCAGCGCATGTCTTGGGGACTGACTCAAGTGATGGGTACGGTTTGCCGTGAGGTCGGGTTTAGAGACATGCTAACGCAGATGGTTGAACCTGAGAACGCGCTCACGGTTGGTTGTAAGGTATTGAAGCGCAAAATGGCACGATACACAAACGAACTAGATATCATTGCCAGCTATAACGCAGGCAGTGCCATTAAGGTGACAGATGAAAAGTATCGCAATCAAGAATATGTTGATAAAGTGTCAAAAGAACTTCAACATATACGTCAACTGAAAGGATGAGTGATTGTTTATGGGTGAGAATAAAAAGCCTTGGCTATCGAAAACAATTTGGTTGAATTTGGTGGGTGCAATTCTAGCGCTTGTGTATCCGCCAGCAAGCGCATGGCTTGCAGCGCATGCAGATATCACGCTTGGGTTCTTTGCTGGGATCAATATTTTGCTTCGGCTAATCTCGAAGGACAAGATTTCGCTATCAGAGTAACACTAGGGGCGACTTAACCTTTCACGCTACTAGTCACTGATAGGGGGCGGACGATGCTAGCAACGCTTGGCCTAATTTTTTCAAATCTCCCAGAGTTGATCGCGTTAGTCAAAAAAGCTATCGAGGCGATTTCTGGTCTCACCTCTCAGATTGAAAGAAAGAAGCGTCTATCTGAAATGACGCTGGCAATCGAAAAGGCGTCGTCCGCCAAAGATACGAGCGACATTGAAAACATTTTCAACCCAAGGCCGAAACCATGAAATCAACCCTCGCTATATTGGCGCTAGCTTCGCTTGTAACCTCTTGCAGGACATCAATCCCTAGGTGGGACGGCAAGATCTACGCAGGCGATTCTGCCAATGCTGGCATTAGCCGTAAGCAGTCTAACGAGGTCATTCGGTGCGACTCCCCGGCTATTGATGAAATGCTCTGTATGAGTGGGGCTGACTTCAAAAGCTTTTATGAGACCTACGTGCTAGGGTGTCAGAAATGGGCCCGCGGTATGCCGCGAATGTCGATTCAACAAGCATGGGCTATCTTGGATGCGGCATACAACAGAGAGAACCTTGCAAACACTGTTCGGTCACGCGAAGCCCATTCGGTTTTAGAATATCAGCCTCAGTTTGACTTGCCATTGGATGACCAAACCGATGGCACCTATTAAGAGAGACCAAGCACTAGAAAACCCTTTCACTATACCTCAGTGGATCGCATGGCTTGGGGCAACTGTAGCAGCAGCGGTTTCGATGATGGTCTATGCGGCCTCTACTTACGAGACAAAGGAACACTCCAAAGAGGTGCGCGATGGGGTTGAGCGGCGACTCGATCGTATCGAGAGTAAACTTGACCGCCTGATAGCGCGGGATGAAAAGTAGCCTAGTGGTCCATTCCTTCACGCTTCCGATCATGCCAGTCGCAAAGGGTAGACCGCGCATGAGTGGGCGCGTGGTATTTACCCCCACCAAGACAAGACAGTTTGAGAATCACTGCAAATGGTTAATGCGTTCGCACTACAAGCTAGAACCGCTCGCTGGACCCGTTGCGGTGAAGCTAATATTCGCTCTCAAGAAGCCAAAAACGTCTAAACGCAAATATCCGGACGGTCATGTTGGGGATCTGGATAATTTCATCAAAGCGGTCTGCGATGCTGGTAACGGCATACTTTGGCTAGACGACTGCCAGATTGTAGACTTGCATTGTTTCAAGGTTTACTCAGAAGGTGAGCCTTCAATCACAATAGAGCTTAATGAAATTGTGTCCTAACAGACACATCCTCAAACCCACTTAAGCGCTGTATAATGCGTGTCACCGAATACACATTATGCGGTCTATTTTTGTGCGGTATGATTTAAGTATGAAACAAATTGAACTGACTGAAACAGAGATTCTAGCGGTGATAGTGTTCTTGGATCTAATGGCAAAATCCCGGCACGACGCGGGAGACTTTAAAGAAGCAGACAGACTTCTAAAAAGAAAAGAGGAGATTCAAAAACAGAAGGACAAATAGACCGTCAACCCCTGGGCGACCGGGGTTTTTTTATTTTCTATTCTCACCTAAACCCTTGCACATCCTGCAACGGTATAACGTGGACTGGCACAAGTGTCGCATTAACGCTCTCATAAACCCGGGGCATGGATGCTCCCAACAAGGAGCGTATATGCTTTTGACACTAGCCTATTTGATATCCGTTTCGTCCTTCAGCGCACACGCGCAAATCACCGTTCAACCCACAATTATCCCCTTCTGCCAGGACGAATCAGTCCCAAGCCCAGAAAAGGCGGCATTCTTTGCAGCCACAAACTCGGGGTATGGACCACTAATTAACGCTGGCTCTCAAGGGGTTGGCGTTGGGGCCCATGACGTTTACCTACGGTCACTTGTTTGGAATTCGATCACTCAGCGCAGACATAACCAATACGGTACAACCACAATCGGCAAGGGATGTTTTGGGATCATAGAGATTCGCTCTCCCAGCCGATCTGTAACTTGTATTGAACCGATTCAGTTTAATCGTACTCAGTGCCGTCTATAGCTTCCAGGAGGACCCCAGGTGTCATGGACGACACATTACCATCCTGTTTATTCTCAGTTATGATTTAGGAATGGACACACAAGATGCGTATCAAGCCTTCCTGGATATGCTTGCCGAAATGCTCAGGGCACTGGAGTCGTAGCTCTAAACACTACTTAAAACGTATTCCATCCCCTTGAGTTTATTTATAAACTCTTCCCTGTTCATTTTTAGATTGATCACTTGTCGAGATTCTATATCCCCATTTTTTAGTGTTATGATAATATTTGTCGCGTCTAAATGAGACTTAAGTTCCGCAAGTCCATGCGTAAACTCGCCTTCAATTTCAAATGTATCTAGGATGCACCAATCTACTTCAGTCACACTTAATTCCTCTTTTTCTATAACCATTATCTATACCTTTCGGAAATCTGTTGAGTCATTGTTACCCTTTCCTAAATTGCAGTCGCTAAAGAAGAAAACCTAGCGTTTGTAGTAAAACATTCCGACGAGTATAGTTGCAGTGTTCTAATCGCAAGCGAATCAGCGCGTTCATTCCCGTATATTCCTGAGTGACCTCTAACCCATGAGATATCTATAACTGATTTAGATTGAGATATCGTTTCATCCAAAAGAAACCATAAATCTAGATTCTTAATATCTCCTTTTTTCTTCTTCCATCCCCTACTCTTCCAGGTTGGCATCCACGCATTCACACCATTTACTAACAACATAGAATCAGATTTTATCTGTAGAACTCTATTTGGTTTAGATAAAGACTGGATGGCTTCTATAACGGCAATCATTTCCATTCTGTTGTTTGTTGTATCTAATTCAAAACCGGAAGCAGCATCTAATGAGTTATCAACTACCCAAGCCCAAGAACCTTTACCTGGATTAGGTATGCATGCTCCATCTGTATAAACGCTTAAAACATCCATTCTTGTATTACCCTTCTAGTGAGTGTGGACCTGAGCTTCTGAGCAGAGGGAGGCCAAAGAGGTTTCTTGAACCTCCCTAACTTTCTTATGCGGGTTTGCCCCCTAAATAACTTTCTCTACCATCCCCAGTCTGGATAGGGGTTTCAAGAAGTGTACTGCTTGTGGCTTTTAGCGGCGGTCCCCGGCAAAGGGTCCCTTAGTATCCCGGCTCTCGGTACTGACTTCACAGTCATTCCCTTTCCCATTCACGGGGTTTCCTATCCCCTCAGGTGATTTCCGAAACAGTCCGATCCACAAAACCGTTAAGCGTGGCCCGTCGCCCCGTCGCTTTCGGTCGTCCCCACCAATCCCAAAGCAGAGTTGATATCTCTTCAGGTGTGCTAGGGTTTCCCCGAGCAGTTCCGCACTGCCATCAAGACTATAGGCTATCAACGCCAGTCCTGACTTTCTCCCTCATGGTGGTAGAGAGTGTTTGCTTCAAAAAGTTATTGTTGTATTTCGTGCCCGTGATTGGCAGAGTGATCTCAATAACTTTTGTGGCAAACTAAGGTTAGCCCCTTCTCAAGCAATTTGGGAAGGGGTTTTTTATTTACAGACTTATTTTTCTGGATTAGACCTGCATTTGACTAGCGGAAATAATAACAACCAAAAGTAGATTAGAGAGTTTTCTCGTAAGAGAAATGCCGGGGGTGAGCGTTCTTCGCTAGTCCGCTCCCCCTGGCGACATTTTGAAAGGACTAGCGAATGACACAAGAAGTTACCACAAGACCACAAGCCCAAGCCGAGCTAATCGCATTTGTAAAAGACAACGTTATGCCAGGGGCCAGCGACGCCGAGCTGGCTTCTTTTCTATCGGTAGCCAAGGCTACTGGCCTTGATCCGATGCGTCGGCAAGTGTTTGCGGTCTCGAGATGGGACGACAAGCTTAAGCGTGAACGGTGGACCACTCAGGCAAGCATCGACGGATTCCGAGCGGTAGCAGAGGCCACGGGCCGGTATGAGGGACAGCTAGGGCCTTATTGGTGCGGAGAGGACGGTCAATGGTTGGACGTGTGGCTCAAGAAAGCTCCTCCTTCTGCGTCAAAGGTGGGGGTGATTCGCGCAGGGTTCAAGGAGCCACTTTACCGGGTAGCCCTCTTTAGTGAGTACGCCCAGAGAAAGAAAGACGGTAGCCTGACTAAGTTTTGGATTGAGAAACCCGCCTTAATGCTCGCCAAGTGCGCAGAAGCCCTAGCGCTTCGGAGTGCTTTCCCTCAGTCTCTCTCGGGGGTGTATTCAGACGACGAGATACCGAAAGAGGTTGAAGTCCAATCGGAAGTTACTCCCATAGCCGCTGCGACATCACCGCAACGACGCATCCAACAGCCCTATACATTACCGTTCACCCCTGAGAATGAAGAGAGGGTGTATGCTCAAGAAGACGCAGACAACGCTGCCAGACAAACGCAAATGCCCAAGAGCACCGCGTTACCTAAGCCGGTAGCTACCCAAGGGGCATCGGATACCTCGCCTGCCTTAAAAAGCCTTATAGAGCGAGCAAGTCAAGGAGGGCCGATTGGGGCGCGGAGTTATGCTGAAGCGGTCGGCATCGCGCCGCCTTATGTTAATTGCATGACCTTTACGATCCCGATTGGGAAACAAAAGGGGCGCATGGTCAATGAAGTTGACGAAAAGGATTTGCGAAACCTGGCTGAGTATTTTGTGCGCGAGCACCGCGATGGGAAGCCGCTATCAAAGAACGCGCTCGACACTGTCTCGGCCATTCAAGACTTCTTCGACTCCAAGGCTGGAATAGAAAACGACGTTCCGCAATTTGATCTAAACGGCCCGACGGTGATGCAATCGTCATGAGACCGAGTTACCCACTAAAAGTCACTTTCTCATGTGAGCTATGCGAGCACGGAATCATTGAGGGTGTGAGGCGTGACAATATTCCGGGTGTTCATCTTTTCAGATGTACTTGCTCGGCTGATCATCCGGGGAGACCTAAATGGTATCCTTTGTGGTCAGAAAAGTTTGCGCAAAATTTCATTCCGTTGAAGTCTAAAAAACATGGGCAAAACAGGAAATAAGATTAAGTGTAAGAAATGCGGAAAAATGTACAACATTTCAAAGCACGACACTTGTGGCGGATGTAGGCGAAAGCCATGCCTTGATTGTGGGAAACTCGGGTTAAATCCCCGCTGTTGGAGGTGCTCAAGAGAGCGTGAGCGGCTAAAGAAACTAGAACTGAAAGGGATGATTGCGTGAGTTTGAGAGAAAAAACAAACAGAGAGAAAGATATTTTGGAATGGATCGACGATAGAATCTCGTCGCAAAAGTCTAAACTTAAAATGCTAAACAATGGCGGGTATGGAAATAGTATCGCCGCCGGAATGGCTATGGGTTACATTGAAGCGTGTGAAGATTTTCGGGAGCAAATGGAATGGTTGAAGCAAGATACAATTGCATAAAATGCGGCGGCACAGGCGAATACCGGCTTTATGACCGCGAGTCAGGCGACACGGAAACGGTGTCGTGCGCTCATGTTTCGATGTGGTATTTGAGCCCGCGCAAGGACGGCAATGACGGCAAGGATTGGGCGATTGAACTGATTCGGAAACAGTTTGGAGATGGGGCGATTTTGAAGGGGGATAATGAAAGAACGCATTGATAGGGTTGTCTGCGATTGGTCAATACAAATGGGTGTTGCCTTGACAGAAGAGCAACAAATAACGCTTGTAGATAATATATATGATGAAATTACATATGTTGAGTCAGAGGAAAATTAAATGAACGAAACGCACAGAGATTTACTAGCGCAAATGGCACGCATCAACGGGCGCGCTGGCGTATTCAATAAGCTTATCGAAGAATGCGCCGAACTGATAACTGCGATATCCAAAGGCAATGTAAATAATATCGCTGAAGAATCGCAGGACGTTTTGCTTGTGATCGAGCAACTAAAATGGGTGATGCCTTCTGGGCATTTCGCACTTGAGGCCAAGTACCGAGACGAGAAGATAGAACGTATCCGAGGGCTAGTACGCGAGCATGAGACAATGGAACGCGTTAGAATGGCGACCATGAACGTCGAAGCGGACCAGGGCGATGACGCAGAAGTTAACGGCTAGGATGATTTACATAATGGCGTTAGCGTCCGGGTTTCTCTCGGCGCTGATTGCTGCAATTGTTATGGGGTGGGTGTGAGTAGAATTACGTTCCCATTTAAAGAGTATGCGACAGTAATTATATGCGCATCTTTATTGATTGGTGTGATATTATTATTAGTCCATAGTTGTGTGCCAAATCCCAAGATGAAAGTTTTTACATTCACAATTGCAGGAGAAAAGGTTGAGTGTAGATCAAATAAATACTACTCAGGTTACGGCGGTTTGGGGGTCACTTGCGAAAACGGAGAGACATACTCTAACGTTACAAACTACAGACAGGTTGAAGTGAAATGAAGCTAGAAGACTGCAAGCCAGGGGTTCGTGTTAGGGTTTATGATGATGCGATTGGAAAATATATAGGAGTAATAGATAACTCAGATAGTGAAAAAGTTTGGATTAAGTTACCGTCAGGAAAAGATGTCACGTGGTACTACCCGCAACAACTCCGAAAGATTGTGCCGAAGAAAGATAGGCCACAGCTTATAGTGGCGTTGCATAATGATGCTCGGTCTACGTTTCCAAATAATATCGACACGGCTGAGATTGAACGACTCAAAAAATCATGGTCGTCGGTGTGGTTGATGCGAGGAGTGAAGAAACTGTGACTTATCAGGTGACGATTGCCAAAGAACAAATGAAGAAATTTCGGGACCAGGCTCAGAAAGAATTAGAACTCATGGCCATGAGGATGAACAATCCCATGAGGATGAACAGTGCAGGAGATCCAGACCAGGAAATTATTGACACGTTCGTTAACGGCTGTGTTTTCGGGTTCATTGAGGCGCAAAATGCGATAGGCGATGCGATTTTGAAGGATTTGAATAAATGACTGAAGAGCAATTAAAAATGATCACGGATGAGGCTGAATTAGAAGCGGCGTTTCTCTATTCATTTGAAAATGGAGTGTCTGTAAAAGCTATGTCCAGGATAGCGTTCGTCCATGGCGCTCGCTTTGGGTTCAGGCTTGCCAGTCAAGAAAGATTAAAAGAAAATAACGAGTATGTGGCTGGCGGTAGAATAGACGACTTGTAGGTAAAATGATCAAATACAAAGTAATTCTAAAAAAAGATTCATGGCTGATGCGCGGGGTGAGGAAATTATGAAATTTAATGAGTGGATAGTCGGTCAAGTCAACGGAGTTGATGTAAAATACATGATCAAGCAAAAGGGTCAGTCTGGCATCATGAAGTTCATTTCCTATCTGCTTTTTTGGCAGCGCAAGACTTTCATGGAGAATTACTACACAACTATCGGTCGCGTTATGTATGTGCCCACCGAAACTCCTGACAACGTGACTCTTGAGCATGAATTGATCCATGTTTATGATTATCAGTCTGCTCCTGTCTTGTTCGTTTGGAGCTATCTATTTTTGCTGCCGTCTGTCTGGACTTGGCGAGCAAAGTGGGAGCGCCGGGCTTACGGCTGGCAAATGAAGAGGCTAAATCATTTTGATCATGAGTGGGCCAAATCGCAATTCTGCACGTCTCGATACCTTTGGATGTGGCCCTTCCCTGAGTCAGTTTCTAAGTGGGTTGATCAGGTGAAGTCGGGCGAGTATGCGCCGATCAAGAGTGTAGTTTTGGTGAAGCAATGAAGCGTGCCCCTGTCCTATTCCGGCCAATCCCAGATGACGAGGGGATACCTCCAAGTGGGGGACTTTCAATGGTACGACTGATGGGCTATCCTACTGACCATGAAACGCCTTCTAGTGCTTGCGTGTTTGGTTTTGATTTCAACCGGGATGAAGAAACGCCGCTACACTCCCGATCCGATAGCGTCACCGACGACGTATCCGAGCCCTAAAGAATCGCCTAGTCCGGTGCCTACCACTAGGGGATATCTGACATTCGCGCCAGTTGACTACTACTCAACAAAGGCTGAGAGAGTTAAAATCAAAGCAGCTGAGATCAAGGTCAATCAAGTTATCCAGTCGTCATGCTTCGCTGACTTCATGCTAAACCGGAAACTAATTCAAACCGATGGCCGGTCACGGGCCCAAGTGGTCGCTCATATCCAAGGGATGCGCGATACGGTGCCGGTCAATATGTACTACCGGCGCAATACCAGCGCTGTTGCATTCAGGAGCCCCCCGGAGAAAGACATCAACCTAAACCGAAAGTACTTTTCGACTGACATGGATGATTGTGAGTGGGGCGCAACAATGGCGCACGAAACCATGCACTCAATCGGTGAGTATGACCACGATTACAATTGGAGTCCGTCACGGAGCTATTCAATACCATATTCTGTCGGGGGGGCTGATCAGGCCCAAGGCGGATCGGCATTTGACGAGTGTTGCCAGTGACTAGCGCTATAGGGCTAATTTCGTATACTGCCTGTATTCTACTCTTGGGCGTCACCCTATTGGCGCTCATTGGGTTAGTGTCTATCGCTGCCACGGTAGCAACGGCATCGGCTCACTGGCGCGAGTTGACAGGGCCAATTAAATCTTTGTTGATTGTCTCTGCGATGCTTGCAGGGCTTGTCTTGTATAGGCTGATCACCCCACAATAGATGCGTGGTGCATCTATACGATGTAAATAAAATACCCGATGACTTTAGGAGTGACCGCGATTTCGGGTCCCTTCTTAGATTGCTTCGCGTAAACGCCAACCTGTCATTCAGGTACGTTGCCAGCACTACCCGTATAGATGAGGCTAGACTTCTCTCCCTCGAAACAGGGAACTGCTACCCCTCAATCATGCCACGCGAATTGAACGCCTTAGCGCGACTCTACAAAGTCAGGGAAGCCGATCTACGCAAATGCCTCAAATGACTACTCTTGCATTCTGGTTAATACCATATCTATAATGTCAGACATGGCAGCTAGAGAAGAGTTGGTTGCGCTTGTGATGCGCTTGGTCAATCATTTGAACACCGAGAATCGCAAGGATACTAACCTAGACTTGATCAAATCAGCCGCAGACAGAATCAGAGAAGAAAAAGCCCATGAGTATCTCAAAGAACGACTCCAAGGGCTTACAATCAGTGATTTAACAAGTATCATTGAAATAATAGATGAAACTGACAAGCCAAAAAAACGAAAGGGCGCTTGATTGAGTGAGCCTAAAAAAATGGGCAGACCAAAAGGGTCATACAAACACCACTACAAAAAGCAGTATGCAGCAGACCTTATCGCGCATATGGAAAAGGGCTACTCGTTTGAATCCTTCGCAGGAGTTATGCGGTGTAGTATGTTTGTTTTGTACAGATGGGTAGATGAAAACAAAGACTTTGCCGATGCCAAGCTGATAGGACATAGCCTTGCGATGCTTTTTTGGGAAAAATTGGCCGTCAAAGGCGCGGTGTATCTAAAAGACGGCCCTAGAGTCGATGCGGCTATATGGCGAATGAACATGAAAAATAGATTTAATTGGCATGACGCCCAAAAGATTGAGCATGAAGTGACCAAGTCAGACAGTAAACTTGTGATTGATCTAAGTGGTAACTTCAAAAAAGACGACGACAAGGAAAAGAAGAAATGATTTTCTCATACATGATCAAAGAAGAGGCTACTCGATTTTTGAATGAAGCATTGAAGGAAGCCCCAGGTGCACTCCGAGAAGTGACAGAAAAAGAACGGCTAGAAGTATTCATTCGCGCCGCTACAGAAAAAGCAAATCAGATTGAACTGTATGCAATCCAGCGAGGGCATGACCGTTGGAACTGGAAGGATTTTGTGCGCAAGGCATCGGCTGAATACGCTAGAGGTATTTTGGACGCGCTTGAGAGTAGGGCGACAGGGCTTTATCAGAAGTGATCTACAAAGCGTTTGATAAACAAATTGAATTTCACCAATCGAATGCCAGAATCAGGGCGGCACTAGCCGGGAAGCGCGGCGGCAAGACAGAATGCGGCGCAATCGAAGCGATCATCTACACCGAGAATCAAAAAGGTTGGGATCATAACCAGATTGACCCATACGCAGGTGCTATAATAGCGCCGACTACTGATATGCTTAGGCGCTTGTCACTCAAGAAATTTCTAGCCTATGCAAAGCCATTCAATCCGCAATTTCACCAGACCTTTAACGAGGTCACTTGGCATAACGGATCATTGATCTATGGCATATCAGGAGACAAGCCAGCACGCCTTGAAGGGCTAAAGCTAAACTGGATTTGGATAGACGAGGTATTCCAATGCAGCGAACAACTATTCTTAGAGTGTCGCGCAAGGGTAGCAGACCAACAAGGTGACATTTGGCTGACAGGTTCTTTAGGTGTTCAGTATCAAAACCCAAAACGGCATTGGACATACAAATACCTGAAAGAAAACAAACCCGATACGGTTGACGTTTTTGAATGGGCTACCTCAGACAACCCATACTTCCCGCAAGATGAGCTAGCAGACCTCAAGGACACCCTAGACCCCCGCACGTTCCGTCAGATGTTTACGATTGATTGGAACACTCCTGGCAGTGCTCTAGTCTATGATAACTTCTCGGAGCTAAACTACATCAAGGGATTTGTACTGGACCCATCCAGGCATGAGGTATCTGTCTCGATTGACTGGGGTTGGAATCATGAACTTGCTTGTCTGTTCATTGCTTACGATGTCCAGCGAGATACAGTGACCGTATTTGATGAAATTGTTTCGAGTCGGCTTACTCTTGAGCAGCTGCACGCTAGAATCATGGCTAAGCAATACCCAATCTCAAACTGGTACTGTGACATTGCAGGAAACCAAGAACGCGAACAGACAGGCAAGTCTAACGTCCAGTGGTTTAGAGAGAAGGGCATCCAAATGAGATACCGTCAAACTGCTATCAACTACGGTGTTGTGTTATTCAGGACTTACATTAAAAATGGCGCTGGAGTTATCCGGTTCTATGTCGACGAACTAAGGTGCCCTAAGATGATTGACGGGATGCTGAATTATTCCTACCCTACTAAGGATGGACAGATTGTGAATGAGAATCCTTTGAAGGTCGCAGACGATTGCGTAGATTCCGCGCGTTATTACATAGTTAATAGATTAGACAAGACAATCCAACAAAATGAAGTCAAGCAATTCAACAGGTGGGGCGAATGGAAATTTTAGATCAGTCAAGCATCAAGCAAATCATATCTGAAGTCCAAGGCTCCGCTGAAGTATCAAGGCGAGCACAAGCCGACCGTCGCCATGTCATGTATAAGGACGGCGGAAAGAAGTACCTAGTTGAGCAATTGAAGCGTGAGTTTGACGAGCAAGCGGTCAATGAAATGCGACTGTGCCCGATCAATATTCTAAAAAAGATCGTCAACAAGCGAAGCGTAGTCTACAAGGTCGCCCCTCTAAGGATTTCTACAAGCGGTGAGTCTGATCAAGCGTTGATTGAGCACTATGTAAAAGAATTGAAACTCAACGTCGCCATGCAGAAGGCAAACAGATATTACACGCTTTTGGCGAATACCGCGCTTTATGTCAGACCATGCGAGGGCAAACTAAAGCTAGATATCGTTCCGCCGTATCTCTACAGCGTTGTTCCAAATGAGATTGATCGCACAAAGTTTGACGCTTGGGTTTTCTCTGCATTCACTGAAGGCGGAATGACCGCACCTAGCAGGGACTTGGATAGCGCAACAGGTAAGCAAGGGTTCCAACGTCAACCTGGATTTAGCACTAGTGACGATAAGGTAGCCTCAAATGAGAATGAAGAGACAGACAACAGGCGGTTCATTTTCTGGACACCTAGCCAGCACTTTACAACCGACGGCAAAGGAAACGTCATTATCCTAGATACTGAAAAAGGTGATGAACAGTTCATCAATCCTATCGGCGTCTCTCCTGTAGTGAACCTTGCTAAAGACCGCGACAATGAGCCATGGGCTACACAGTTTGAGGATGCCGTAGACTTGTCACTTGCGATCATGCTCGGTTGGACCGATGTTTTGACGGTAGCAAAGAACCAAGGCTTTTCGATTCTGACGATCGTCTCCCAAGAAGAACCAAAGCAGTTAAAAGTCGGCGTCAATAAGGCCGTTTGGTTGAGAAGGCTACCTGATCAAGAGGCACCTAGTATCAGTTATGTGCAGGCGAATAGCCCGCTAGGTGAGTATCGGGCATTGCTTCTCGATCTATTGGCAATCCTACTATCAAGCAACGACATGCCGCCTAACTCGGTTGGCGGTACGAGCACCTCTAGCCGAAGCTTCACTTCAGGTTTCCACGCGCTGATTGAAATGAGCGATACAATCGAGGCGGTAGAGGCAGACAAGCCAGCCATGCGCGATGCCGAGCTAGAATTGTGGCAGGTAGTAGCTAAATGGCATAACTGGCTTTTTGACATGAATCTACTAAGCCCAGAAGCCAGGGCCCTAGGCAAGTTTTCGGATAGCTTCGGGCTCAATATCGTCTACCGTGATGTCAAACCGATCGAGTCAGAGAATGAAATCATTTCTTCAATCAAAGAACTAAGGGCAATGCGGTTGATCACGCGCAAAGAAGCCCTCAAGCGATTGAAACCTGACATGACCGATGAACAGATTGATGAGATGCTAAAAGAAATTGACGATGAAATGGGCAAGGCGCTCAGGTCGGCAATGGATGCGCTACCTGAACAAGAGGATGAGCCAACTGAAGAGGCAATGGACGCCGAGGATATGCAGACTGAAGGCCCAGAAATGACCGATGAAGAAATGGACGTAGTGAAATTGGACAAGTGAGGGGGCTGATTGGCTAAGTTCAAATTTGAGTTTGACCCATTCGACTATGCGAAAGTTGAAAAGCCAAAGGGCCGAAAATTGTCATCAATACTTGATGAGGTAGCAGACCTAGTCAAAGAGGCAGTATTAACCGATGTAGGTGAAACCAGGAGCCCAGTGACAGGTCGAGCATTCAAGGGCCTTTCAAAAGCCTATAAGGCAGAGAAACAAGCACAAGGCGGGTCGGGTAGTCCGGACCTAGAATTGACCGGATCAATGCTCGACGCGCTTACGGTCAAGCGCACGCGCAGAGGCACCTTAGAACTGTTCGTTGACTCAGAGAAGGAACAGGGCAAGGTAGACGGTCACAATAACTTTACGGGGCAAAGCAAGCTGCCTGAGCGCAAGTTTATCCCGCATTCCGATGAGGACTTCAGGCCAGCTATACGCAAACAAATAAAGTCACTCCTTGAATCATTGGGGGACGAAAATGCCTAAGTTTGTCTTCAGTCTCAAAAAGGCGACGACTGACAGGCTCAAGTCAAAGCTTGCAGACCTATCCAAGGGATTGAGCCAAGCTGAATCAAAAGAGGCTGGCAAGATAACTATCGAGGGCATGAAACGGATGATTGCCGTTGGCCTATCGCCTATCGCTGGTAATGGTCGGTTTCCTGGATACAAGAAACCCGAGAAGTATCCAGGCAAGCGCAAGAATAAACGGCCAGTGAACCTATACCTGTCTGGGGACTTTTTAGGGTCCCTAGAGTCAAAAAACATCAAGACCACTAAGGGATATCAACCTTCAATAGGCTTTAGAGACAAGAAATCACGCGACAAGGAACAGGGGCACCGCGAAGGTGCAAACACTCAACCCAAGCGCCCTATCATCCCAGATACGGACAGAAATGAGTTGATCGCCAAGACAATCGAGGTTTCAATACTGGACTATCTAAAGCAAGTTTTAAGAGAGAGAGTCAGGAAAGGGTAACGCTGCGCATCCCACTTGTAAATTGCGCGGCTTGATGCACAATAGGAGTTGTTAAATGACAGTAGTTAAGCCGAATGGCGAAACTAAACCGTCTGCGAATGCAGCGGAGATTGATCCCCAAGACCAAGATACACCATCGGCGAATGCCGTGGTTGAAACGCCAGAGCAAATTAACGCTAGGCTTTTGAATGAGTCGAAGTCTTGGAAGGCTAGAGCACTGAAGGCGGAACGCGAACGGGCGGACGCACAGAAGGCAGCGGATGAGGAGAAGGGGAATTTTAAAACCCTTTATGAGACCTCTCAAAAAGAACTAACGACACTAAAGGCAAAGGTCATCAAATCACGGGTCGGATCGGTTGTAAGCCAAGTGGCAGGCAAGTCTGGTTGTGTTGATCCAGACGCGCTAATGAAACTAGGAAACAAGGATTTGATTCAGTTTGATGAGGCTACAGAAGAAGTCTTTGGAGTCGATCAGTTTGTTGAAGAGGCTAAAAAGTCGATGCCTTACTTGTTCAAGACCGTTTCAACTCCGACTATCAACCCTAGCACACCTAGCGGCATCGTGACCGCTAAGAAACTCAGCGCGGCTGAGATTGCAAAGTTACCGTATGACGAGAGAGTTAGAATTCTAACTGAAATGAGTAAACAATAGGGGGATTTAAATGGCCGATGTATTAACTACTAAAACGCAGGTTGATGCCACAGTTGAAGAAATTGTGAGCATGCAGGTTCAACAAGTTTTGACCGCTACCATGGTTATTCCTGGAAGCATCATGGACATGTCTAGCCAAGTTGGCAAAGGCATGGACAAGCTGAAAATCCCACGATTTGGAAACTTCACTGTTGCCAACAAGGTAGCAGGCACTGCAGTGGATGCCCAAATCAATGCTTTTTCGACCGATGATTTGGACCTCGATAAGCATCAAGTTGTTCAGTTCTTGGTTGAGAAGCACGCTTCGGTGCAAGCCAAGATTGCCGTCGAGCAAGCTTATATTGAGCAAGCTGCACGCGACCTTGCCGCAAAAATGGACCTCGACCTCTACACCATTCTTGCCGCTGGACCTTCTGCAGCCGCCCCAGACCATATCGTACAGTTCGCCAATAGCCCGACCAATACACTCGGGAAGGCGGACTTCTTGACCGCGCGTAAGCTCCTCAGCAACGCAAAGGTCCCAATGGAGCAACGCTCATGTTTGATTAGCCCATTGCAAGAGTCTGAAATCCTTGCGATTTCGGAGTTTGTGCGCGTTGATGAGAGCGGCGGCTCTGCAGCGCTTCGCAATGGTATGATTGGGCGCCTATTCGGCTTCGACGTTCTAGTGTCTGCACAAGCAACAGAAGTCCAAGCCCTGTTCTATCACAAGAACTGTCAGGCATTCGCTCGCCAATGGGCACCTGAGATTGCTCAAGAGCCAAGCCTCGCTAACTTGGGCGTTCGCTGGTCCATCGACCATATGTGGGGGGCAAAACACCTTTATTCAGGCCGCCTAGCAACAAAGGTCAACGCTTCCGGAGCTTAATAGTAGTCTATAGTCGGGGGTATTGTCCAAGGATGGGCTTTACCCCCTTCTCTTGTCTGAGGGTACAAGATGAGTGACGTTGCCCCATCCACTTATGTCCCAGTTAGCGTTTCGGCTGACACGCGCGAGAAACTCACGCGCAAAATCCTCATGATCCAAGCCCGTGAAGGTGGCAAAGTTTCGATTATAAACATTTGCCAGGATCTCAAAACAAAAGAATGGGTTTGCTGGTACTTCCCGCTTACTAATCTAAGTGGGGGGCTTTTCTAAATGGTTGAGCCAGCATTAAGCCAAACGATATCTGGGCGCGAGTACGAGAAATTTACTTGGGACACCGAGCTAGGAACAGTCGTCAAGGTTCTAACTAAGATATTCGGCGGTGAGCTAACAATCATTTCACCGATCGACTTCTACACCTCAGTTGAACTTGTCACTAGCACCGCCGCGCAATTCCCGGCCGTAATGCCAGCTAATGCCGTTGCAATGGACTTTGTGAACCTAAGCGAAACCGATGTTGTCTACAGCGGTAGAGCGGCTACAGTCACCGCTGATCGCATTGTGGGCGGTAATGGGGGTTGGGAGATTGGCCCAAGTGAAGGCGACAACTTCTCGCTTGGAGGCGGAGTTAGGCCGTGGCTCATTACAGAGGCAGGCAAAACTGCAGTGATCAAGATTAGGGTTTGGGTGAAATCCCCATGAGTAATGCAAATCAAACATTTCGCGGCAAGGCATCTTTAGACCTTCAAGGCTCACGGCTCATTATTTCAGCTACAGGCGTTACAACTCCCGGCACACTTCAAACACTCATAAGCTACACAGTACCAGTCGGGTATCGCTTAAATATTCTAGGTGTAAGGGTGACTTGTTCAATCTCCATTTTCTGGAAGTACACAGTCAATGCAAGTCAAAATGCTAGCGGTAGGTGTCACCCTGGAAATCCAAATGACGATTATACTTTTTTACCAGCCGACGATGCTACCGCGGGGGATGTTATTGAGGTTACACTTGATGTAGGATCAGATAGACCCGCAAGCGATGTAGAGAGTTATATACAAGCAAGGTTGATAGCTATTTAATTCAAGGAGGATTTGAAATGGCGAATGAGAGAGAAGTCTTTACAATTTTAGAGAATGACAGCACAGGCGCAGGCGTTAAGCTACCAGCGCGACAAGCAGGTGATACATACGGCGGAAATCAAGTACCAGTTATTTCGCATAAGAATGTATCAGGTCAATTTATCAGTCTTGATTCTAGACAAGTTGGAGCGGCTGGTGCAGGTCTTGATGCTCAGCCTGGTCTTGTTGCGGTAGACCTTGCCGGTCTGCTTCAATATCTCCAACTCCGCGATGAGGGCGCTGCCTCTAGCGGTGTTGATTCGTTGCCTGTCCTCGCTGCAAAGGATGCATCCGGCAATCTCGCTTATATCCGCCTAAATGCAGATGGCGAGGTAATCGTTTCTAGTGGATCAGATGGGACGCCAAAATCCGCTGAGGCTACTGTCACAGGTGTTTTGAATACTGTTACAACGGTTGTAAATCTCTCGCTTGTCGCATCCAAGGTCTATGAGCGTGTAGAATTCATGGGGTCATGCACCTTTGCTACCTTCTGGGAGCTTGTGCAAGTCGATGATGCAACGATCACTCGCAAAGCTAGCTGGCTTACCGGGCCCGGTGCGTTCACGTTTTCTCAATTGCTAGAAAATATTGTCGTTACAGCTGGCGCTACCGGAACGCAGCAACTCAGACTTCGGGCTACTCAGCTCCAAGGCGCTGCAAGTGACCTCAATGGCTATGTAGGCGCATTTGAAAAGGCATAATTAGATGGCAAATCAGGCACCGAATTTTGAGCAAATAGATCAGCAAGGTAGCCTTGCAATGTATTCTGGCACTGTAGGAACCACGCCTATCAGTTTGCCAGCATCAGCGACTACGGACCTCTTAGAGGTTTCTATCTATCTCCCCTCAGATTCGGTGCCTGTGTCTAAATGTCTGCTTTACTCGTATGACGGCGGAGTGACGTTTTTCAAACTATGCGTAGGTGATTCGATAGAGAAAACGCTCAGAGGCGGAATCAAACAAATTCAAATTAAAGGCACTACAGCAAGCGTTGAGTATGAGGTAACGATTGAGAAGGAGTTAACTTGACCACGCAAAGAAGTACCTTCAATCCAAGGGTGACCATCGTGCCTTCACCTGGATCTATTCCATCGGTGAATTCAAAGCTGCGCTACGCTGACATGAGCGTTGCTGAAGGCGGTGTCGCTAGAAGCACGACGATAACAAATGCAGCGTGGGTGAAAGTGTTTGGCTACAGTGGCACTGGCATCAACATGGCCGCACTTCTCAATATCGAGGATAAAAACAAGTGGCTTGTACGACTTGTCATTGATGGCGAGGAAGTCTTTGGAGCGGCTGGAATGGCTACTTCAGACATCACTAACGATGCGGTTTATGACCTCGATGACGCTGGTTCTCCTCTGTCTCCCAATGAAGGTAATTTCGGTATCTCTTTAGAAGAGCATAACCGTTTCGTGTGGGTTTGCCCTATGGGATTTCCAGTCAGATTCGCGTCGTCTGTTGAATGGTACTTAAGGCGTGCGGCAGGTGAAGCTAGTAAGCGGGTATTTGCTGGATTGTTTATTTTAACCAAGGAGTGAGCCGTGGAAAACGTAAAAACAACTTGGCTCAAGGTTAAAGAGTTTGCAGCATCTAGGTCTGTTTCTATTCAATATATAGAGTTTGACGGTCACTATGATATTATAGTTGGCGATGACTATGCGCAGTTGTCGCACTACATGATCAAGAATCCAAGCGATACAACTGATCTTTTGGATTTCGAGACCAACTACAAGCCTACTGCAAACAAGCCAAAAGAGCCAAAGGACGCCGACGGTGCGCCATTACAACGCGCAAAGATAACGAAAAGCGGTTGGACACAGTTCAACGCATTCATTGAGTTTCAAGCCAGCAATCCAGTAGTGCAGCACTCAAAAACCAAAACGATGGTCGATGGTTGGTCAACAGTGAAGTGCTACAAGCTAGTAGAGTCTGCCTATGTAGAGTGTGTAGACGCAGCGGACGCGCTAGCTAATTGCGTTCGCACAGTCTTAGACTGGGAGCCTGATTGCGACTATGAAATTATCGGCGGAGAGATTCGGGCGCTTGATCGGCCAACAAGCAATTTCAGGGTGCGAGTAGTAGCGGTGCCAGATGTGCCATACAATAGCGGAGGCTCCAAAGTCATGGGATCAGGCGTAAACCTGAAATTCTATAATTCCCGCGAGGCTGTCCAAGCCGATGGCCGCACGGTGAAACTCCTGACCTATAATGCAGTTTACCATACTAATAAAATTCGGTTCATTGCTGATCATGCCCAAGGCAATACAACAGAAGTATTGATCAAAATGGAAAGTTACATGGCATAAATGGAAGTCATACTCGCTCGCGGGTCCGCCCCGCTCTCAAAACTAATTATGTACCTGAGTGGGGGCAAATTCTCGCACACTGCTTTACGGTATGGCGGAGCGGATAGCGAATGGCTGGTGCACGCGTTCATTTATGGGGTTGTCCCAGATTGGTTTAGTTACTTTGAAACGCATTACAAAGCCCTTGATAGGTTCAAGGTGATTCGGTTTGAAAAGGAAGCCGAGCAAGCACTTGATTTAGTGTCCATGAAGTACAGGCACAGAGCATATGACCTAGTTGGAATGCTTGGTCATGCCGTTTCTCTTTGCTTTGCTAAGGTTGGCATTAAAGTTAGGCCGTTTGGAAACAAGAATGCTTTTATGTGTACTGAGCTTGTAGCAGAATGGATGAAAGAGTTTAGTTCCTTAGCTGGTGTTTGCTTGCCTGATTTGACTAGGTTTTCAACTCCTTCGATTATTGAGGGGGTACTTCTGGCTAATTCCGACATTTTCTTGAGGGTTGAAAATGATACATAACAACAGACTAATTTGGGATGATGGCGGAACACTCAAAGACTTGAGCGCTGCGCTCAATGACATGCAAGCTGCAACAAAGGTTGTAGACTTCCAGTCAGGTGACTATCTCTACATTGGGTCGGATTTGCCATTCAATCACCGATACTTTGAGGTTGTCTCTCCGAATGCGGTCACGGCTTCAGTAAGTGTGCAGCTATGGAACGGGAATTCATGGGCATCTGCAGTAGACAAGATTGATCAGACCGACGTTGGAGGCGTTACACTCGCGCAATCTGGGCATCTATCGTGGGTTAAAAGCAAGTCTGAGCAATGGGTGAAGCAAGACACTAATGCCAATAGCGGTATCACTGGCCTATCTAATCTGATCATTTATGATCTATATTGGGCCAGACTTTCATTCTCGGCTAATCTGACTGGCACTACTTCTCTGCGCTTTGTAGGGCAAAAATTCTCGGATGACACAGATTTGCGGAGCCTTTGGCCTGACTTGATTCGGTCGGATGCATTCGCTCAATGGCCATATCAACCAAAAACTAATTGGGATGATCAACACCATGAGGCGTCCGAGTATGTAATCAGGGCTCTTAGGCGCAAAGGACAGTTGATTTCTTCAAGCCAAATTCTCAATTGGGAGATATTCCGCGAAGCGAGCGCCCACAAATGCGCTGAACTGATCATGAATTCGATGGGCAAGGATTGGGTTGAGCCACGAGACAAGGCGGCTAAATACTTTGATGAGGCCATTGAGGCGTGGATATTCGATATTGATAGGAACAAAGATACACTCTTAGACGCAAGCGAGCGGGATGTTTCAACCGTGGTGATCCGCCGATGAGTAAAGCAAGCGACGCATACGATGCACTGAAGGCAAGGGTAGCGGTTGTACTGCCAAATCATTTCATCCTACCTAATCCGTATGCGCCCGAGCAAAATTCAGAGTTGGCGCTTAAGCAAGGCCATGGGGTGAAGTTTCTCGGTGCGCTCAACTCCGAGCGGTCTCTGTCGTGTCAATTGTCTTTAAGGCGTAGCGTTGAAGTTGTCATAACGCGCAAGTATTTTGGGTCTGAGTTAATGACCGCAAACAAGTCTAGCGTTGAAAAGGCGCTACTTGAGGACCAATATTTAGTCATAAAAGAAGTTGAGAAGGACCCAAGCGTTGCGCTGACAAGCGTTGTAGTTCAAACTCGATTTGAAAGTGATTCAGGGATAGAATTCGTATTCAATGACGATAAACCTTTTTTGATGATTCGCTCGCTTTTCTCGATCGAATACATTGAAAATCTTTACTAGGAGCTAATGATGGCAAGCCAAACAAAGAATTCTGTAATGGCAATCGTTCGAGAAGTGACAGAGGGGACGCCCGTTGCACCAAGCGGTACGTCTTACATCGCTTTGCAAGACGGTTTTTCAGTTGAGGGTGCATTCGAGACACTTGAAAACGCAGAGTTGACTGGTTCAATCGGGAAAGCAAAATCCATCCAAGGATTTGAAGCCCCAACTGCAAGCCTAAACCACTACATTAGGCATTCGGGAGTGGAGGGCCAGGAGCCAAATTTTGGGCTATTGATGGAAGCCGCCCTTGGCGCGAAGGCTGTAGCATCTACTCAGTACGACACGGTGAGCGGCTCTACTGTATCGGTGATCAAGGTTGATACTGGAGAAGGTGTAAACTTCCAGCGTGGTCAAGGCTTGTTGATCAAGGATGGCACTAACGGCTACAAAATCCGCCCTGTTCTATCGGTTTCTGGCGATGATTTGACCTTGGGTTTCAAGCTAAATGCTGGCACTGCGCCTGCCGCTGGCGTGAACCTTGGCAAATGCGTGCTCTATAAGCCCGCCGATACTTCACACCCTTCTATGACTGTTTGGGACTACAGGGGCAACGGCGGAGCGGTACAAATGGCCGCTGGCGCTCGCGTCACTGAAATGGGTATTGAGGCTTCGGCTGGAGAGCTTATCAACGGTTCGTTTGCAATGTCTGGGATCAAGTTTTACTTCAATCCTGTTGAGATTGGCGCGACTGACACAAAGCTAGATTTTTTGGATGATGCTACAACCCGCGTGGCTACAATCACCGCCAAGATGTACCGTGACCCTGTAGAGTTGGCTGATGCTTTGGCATCTAGCATGAATTCCTTGGGGTCTTCTAACACCTTCACGGTGACCTATTCTAGCACTACTGGGAAGTACACGATTGCGTCTAATGGCACGACGTTGTCACTCCTTTGGAGCACTGGAGCGAATGCAGCAAACACGGTGGGGGATAAAATTGGATTTGTAACTGCATCGGATGATACCGCTGCACTGACTTACACTTCAGACAATGCGGCTACTATCACCGCGCCTCATACTCCAGCGTTTGACAACTCAAACCCTCTTGTGGCCAAGGACAACCAAATCTTGCTTGGAGATGCTTCGGACGTTGACCCGGCTTGTGTATCGGTTCAGCAAATCTCGATGAGCTTGGCAGATGAGAAGGTCGACGTGTTGTCTATGTGTTCAGAAAGCGGTAAATCTGGTTCGCTGATCACTTCTCGAGAAGTGACCGTTGACCTTGTGGCAAACCTGAGTACCTACGACGTTGAGAAATTCAAGCGTTTCCGCTCTAGCCAAACAACTTCCTTCTTGTGGGTGTTTGGGTCTAAATCTGGCGGTAACCTTGAAGCCGGAAAGTCTGGCTATTTGTACCTGCCAGCCGCAACAATCTCTTCACACACTCTGACTGACACCGATGGCC
>JBGAVL010000269.1:0-9090 GCA_044228145.1 Obscuribacteraceae bacterium (SeqCode) | reverse complement strand
CGAATATCTCGGTGAAAAAGATGGCCGCCACTACGTCAAAATAAAAGACGCAGAGACCGGTATCCCGCTTGACGAAATCGTCTATCCCGACAGGACAGCAGTGGGCTTCGATCGCAACGCCGGCTTGGTGGGCGACGGCAAAGTGATAAGTATGCCCGATATCAATGTTGTCCAAGAGACGGGCGCCATGTTCGGCACCACTTACACTCAAGGCAACCGCTTGACGCGCAGAGCCGTCAACGATGCGTATTTAGCTGTCGTCGGCGAGGGCACGGTGCAAACCGAAGCGGCTGCTCGCTTGAGAGAAACAGTAGTCAATCATCCGGAATTGAAACCGGCTCTTGAAGCCATTGCCGCCCAACATCCAGAGATCGATGCTGTCGTCAAAACAGCGCTCGACGGCGTGGTCGCGCCGGAGCCGTCGCCCAAGCAAATCACGCTCAAAGACATTGTCACCAGACGTCCCGACGAACTGGCCACCATGGTTCAGCAGGGCGTTGATCTGGCAGCCAGAGCCGCAAAAGGTGAGGCCGGCGCACAACAACAACTGAATGAATTCGCCAGGCGCAGCACTGACAGCACCAATCCCTCCGAACTGATTTTCGATGTTCAAGAAGGCATGATGAAGGTTGCCAGAGCTCATCCGGAAATGAGCCGCGCCGTTTACGAAGCCTATCAGGACACGCTGCCCAACAGCCAATTGGTGGAATTCGGCACCAGATTTTTGCGCGAGTCTCTGGCCGGCGATGGCGAAGCCACCAGACTTCTTAATGAATTCGTAGGCAAGCACAATCACGCAGAAGTAAAACGCGGCATGATCGAAGCTGCCAAACTTGACCTTTCGATTGCCGATGCCGTCTACGATCGCTACAAAGATTCCTTCACGCTGGAAGACAAGTTCTTTTGGGGTGGCAAGTACATAGCTGATGCCACAGGCGGTGGCCAGGCCCAGATGGACAGGCTGGTCAAATTCGCACGGGAAAATCCGGAGCCGGAAGTTCTCTCGAAAATGCGCCTTCTGGCCGACTATTATCCACAATACAAAGACGCTTTCCATGCCGGATTCGGTCAGATGGAAGGCTTGCACACCGACGTGCCGGCGCTCGATGCGGGCGGCAAGCTCATCGATGCGCGTTTGGCCAGCTTGCTTGGCCAGCCGGTCGAGAGCGCGGCTGCTCTCAAATTCATGACCGAATTGAGCAGAGCGATCGAAGCCAGAACTGATGCCGGGCAGCCATATGAAGATGCCAAAGCGGCGATACTGAAGAATCTCGACCTTTTGGCCCGATTGAAGGGAGTGGATGACACCGCCTTCCTGAGAGATGCTGTCAGGGAAGCAGCCTGGCCGACCGATACTGCGACACTTGCCGAAGCAAGCAAGCTCATGGATATCGAAGTCGCTTCCAGGGAAGCTGCGCGCACCGGACAGCCCAAGCCTGAAGCAGCCAACCCGTATAATTTGATTCTGGAAGTCAATGCGGCGCTGAGAACCAGAGTGCAAGCCGGAATGCGCGTCGACGAGGCGGCAGCCGCAATCAAGAAAAATCTGGACCGTCTGGCTCAATCCAAGGGACTGGAGAATGCCGATTATTTAGATGCGCATATTGTTGAAGCGGCAGTGCCATCGCTTTCGGCTGCCGAAGACAATATCACCAACATCGGCAAAGAAATGCTCGAGTTGCAGATTGCCGATTCCAAAATCAGAGCTGCAGGGGGAGAAAGACAGTCCCTTCCCGATGGTGAAGCTTTCGTCCGCTCCGTATGGGCGGAGATGATGGACTACATGAGCAAAGGAGGAAAGCCACAGCCTCTGCTCGATCGCGTCCGGGCTCGTCTGGAAATCCAAGCTGCACTCAAAGGTGAGCAAAACGCCAACGATATGCTGCCCTTCCTCGCTGAAGCGGGCACTTTCGGTCACGAATCGGCAACCCGCCCCGGTACGGGCAACCTGGAAGTAAATGTGACTCCCGAAAATCAAGTCGACGTTATGCAGCGCATCGCCGACTTCCGCCAGATTGCGCAAAACTCGAAGTTGCCGCAAGATTCGCAATTCTCGGGTAGTTTGCTGGAGCGCATGAACCAGTGGTTCGAACATCAAATGGGCGTGAGAAAAGACCTGTTTGAGTGGATGAACAACAATCGCGATCTCTGGGATTATGCCAGAGCCTATGGCGCCAACACTGAATTCAGCCCGATTGCTGCCATGATCGATTCTTATCCACATATGCAAAGTCGCTTCCTTTCTGACTTCCCATCCTATCAGCGCCAGCTGTTCGATCCGAAGCCTGCGCCTGTAGAGCGCGCTCCAGAGGAGGTAGTGGTCGAGCCGGAAGTGCCTGTCGAAGGACAAACACAAATCAATCCGACGGTCACCAAAGCCGTGGAGAATATGAATTCCGGCGACGGCAATCTGCAATTCCAGGGCGCCATGGAAAGTCAATATTTGATGAATCCGCGCGCCAGAGGTGTCGAACAATTCAACCGTTGGCGCCAGATCATGCAATTGAATGCCGATCGCCTGCCGCCTGCCTGGAAGAGCCTCTTCAAGCGCGCCGATGTGCAAGCAATGCCGGACGACGTGCTTATGGAGTTCCTCTCCGCTAATACCGCTCAGGCTCCCGCACGCAAAGGCGGCTGGTCGTGGGATAAGGATATGCCGGAAGAGCGCGCCAAGTCATTGGAGCAAGCCCTGGACGCCTTCAAGTCAGCGGACATGAAAGACCCAGCCAAAGCCGGCGATCCGGCTATTGCAGATGCTACTCAGGTTGCCACCGCGCTTGGTATCAAGTTGGCGACTGCGGTTGCCAGCGACCGCCCGCTGCTCAACGACATTCTCTTCAAGATTGGCGAGACAGCGCCTTTCCGCACTCAATACAAGCAAATGCTTACTCTCATGCTCGAGAATGCAACCTCAGGCGCCGAAGT
The DNA here is from genome assembly GCA_044228145.1 of Obscuribacteraceae bacterium (SeqCode). GTDB lineage: Bacteria > Cyanobacteriota > Vampirovibrionia > Obscuribacterales > Obscuribacteraceae > QKMZ01. The sequence continues at coordinate 6,165 of JBGAVL010000269.1, read as the reverse complement.
CAAAGCTGTCTTCGAAGAGTTCAACAAGATTCAAGAAGTGCGCAACGAGTATCAACCGCGCGTTCCTCGCGGACAGCCGCGAGTCGAGATGACGCCAGAGCAAACAATGGAAATGATGGCACGCTTGCAATCGATCATCGATCGTGCACGCGAGATCGGCTTGCAGACCAATCCATCCAATCCCGATCTGCTCAGTCAGATCATTGGCGATCTGGCATTGGGCAAAGGCCAGCGTGACGAAACACCGCGCAAACCGTTCGGCGCCCCCGGTGGCAAACCGGGCGGCGATCGCGGTCCCAGACCACCGCGTCAATAAAGCGCCTTCTGAAACTCGCTGAATGCGAAAGCATCAAAGAGTACGAAGCGGACTTCTTCAATTGATGAAGGCGTTTCAAAAAACTGTAGGGTCGTGGAAATGGCTATGGGAGCGGCTTTGTCCAGAGGAAACCCATAGGCGCCTGTTGATATGGAAGGAAACGCCACCGTTTTCAATTCGTACTGAGCGGCCAATTGCAGGCTTTCTCGATATGCGCTGGCCAGCGTTTCTTCCTCATTGCAGGTGCCGTCGCGCCATACCGGTCCGACTGTGTGAATGACGTGGCGAGCTTTCAAGTTGCCACCACCGGTGATGACGGCAAATCCGGGGGCTAGCTGCCCCTGCATGGCGCGAATCTGTTTGCACTCCACAAGTATCTGCGGTCCTCCGGCGCGATGAATGGCGCCATCAACACCGCCTCCTCCCATCAAACTGGAATTGGCTGCATTGACAATTGCATCGACATCCTCGCGCGTTATATCGCCCCGCAACAAGGAAATGACCTTGCCTGCTACGGTTTTCGAGGTGCTGGACTTTTCGGAGGTACCGAATGTCTCGGAAGTTTCCGCCATGATATCCCGCCTTTCGTCAGGGCTTATGTGCTTTCAAAAACTCAGTAAGGCTATGACAGAGCCAGTTTGAGATCGTACAGCGTCTCTTTTTCGCTTTCGATCTGACCGAGCTTGGAATATTGTACTTCTCTAAATCTCCCGTCCGACGAAAGTGATTTCAATGCCAGGACGAAGGGACTCTTCTTGCCGGCTTGATCGTGATAGCAAAGAAAGCGCGCCGTCCACTTTTCACCCTCCTGGAATTTCTCGTATACGAGCCGGCCGAGGCGATCGCGCACTTGCTCCGATGAGCCTTCCTTGCGCGTGGTCAGGTTGCGCGTGGAGAAGTCTTGCGCCAGTTCTTCCAGTACGGTCGCACCGTCATTGCTGGTGAGAGAACGGCGTGAGCGCGGCGTCTGGAAGGGTTTGAATTCTTTTGACTTAGTAAAATCAGACAGGTGGGAGAGGATGTCTATTTCGTGCTGGTGGAAGGGAATGTCGTAGCGCTTCTCCTCTTTCGGGGGTTCCGCCTCGGGTTTATCGAATGGCTGAGGCGTACTCACATCTTCAAGCTTTCCATCTTCCGGCGGGGCGAAGATATCATCCGACCCGGCAGGCGGCAAAGTCTTAGCCATTGGCGGTAAGCCGATGTGCTGGAAAAGACTGCGGGTTTCGAGATTCTCTTGCGGTTCGGAAGCGGGCGGAGAGCCGCCCAATGTGGACGGATTTTGCGTCGCTTTCTGCGGCAAGTGATTCGATCCGGCTGTCGACATTGAATTCCCAAATGATTGGGTCATCTTTGCCTCACTGGATTGGTCGGTCAAACGTGGACTATTTGCTTACTAATGCTTCTATAGGAAGAATAGATGCAACCTCATATTCTGCGCCCGTACCAGGCGATTGTCAAGATCGTATAAACTTTGCCGGTTTTGCCAAAAACAAAGGACCTTCTTCACTTTTGAGAAAGTGAAGAGCAAAAACCGCGCAGCAACTAAATGCAATTAATATGAGGGCGGTGGTTGGGGCGGCGGCGATTGGGCCTGGGCCTGCACGGGCTGAACGTCCCTGGCCAGGACCACTCTATTCTGTCCTTGCTTGGCTCTGTCGCGCGCTCGTTTGGCAAGAACAATGAGTTTGTCCAATTCCTGGCAATCTTCGGGCACTGTGGCAACGCCAAAAGCCAGAGCCAGACTGCGAGAATCCATATCAGAAGAAAGCGGAGCTTCCAGAAGCACGCTGACGATGCGGTTTGCCAGCGCTCCTGCCGCCATGGAGTTGGTATTGGGAAGCAAAATCGCATAGTCGAAAGTTTCGTAGTGACCGACCTGGTCTACCTGCCGTTTGACCAGACCGATACGCTGCATGGCCCGGCGCACGCCCAGCATTTGCAACGCTTCCACCGAAGTGCCGCCGGCGGCGTTGGTTTTGCGCAGCCCCATCGAAAAAATCAAAAGCGAAAACGGCAAGTTGAAGTACTCGTAGCGCAAATACTCTTGATCGAGGTAATAGATAAAGGCGTGGTAAGTAAGGATGCCAGTCTCCGGCCGAAGCAAGTTTTTGGTTACTTGCTGAATAGCGGTTTCATCAATACCCAATGCCTTCAAATTAGCCAGGCGGCTTTGTTGCGGCGCTTGATCTGTTACTTGTATCAGACCGCAACTGACCAGGTTGAACAAAATCGGCACCCAGCCTACTTTATTCATTGGTCGCTTTCTCAAAAGATCGAAAAGAGAATTCTTGTTGTCGATCAATTCATAGAAATCGAGCTGCTGCGTAAGGTCTAATGGTGCGCCTTTCGATAAGCGAGCTTGAAACTCTTCTTCCGAGATCATGGCGTTTTTCTTGACCAGTACTGATTCCATCTTCAGTCCGGCCGAGTCAAGATACTTGGATTGATCGAGCAAGGTGACGCCTTCCATGAGCATTGCGTCCAGACGTCGACTGACTGATTTGTCAGCGGTTTGCTCATCGGGCCAAAAGCGGAATTCGCCTACCTGCCAGGTGATCAGTTCGATCAAGGCGGGGTCGCCTTTTACTTCCTTGATAATGGCGTGAACCGGGTTGCCGTCTACGAAATAGACCTCCGCCTTTTCCGAGCGCGTGCGAATATCAAGTTTGCCTGTCATTTTTGCCAGATTGATCGACTGCAAAAGGTTGGGCACCTGCAGGTTTTTTAAATCACCTTCCAGAGTTGCCTTGGCGCCCGGACGTGGCGGTTCGAAAGTGACGGGCTGCAAGCCGCCGCCGATGGTCGGGTTGGTCACTGTTGCGGTCACAGTAGCTGTGCCGACATCAGATGCCTTACCCAAAAGGGCGCTGGACGGAACGAAGTCTTCTACTGAGCTGGAGCCTGTCGCCGTAGCCAGAAGATTGCAAATCAAAGTGATATCGCGGGTGGCGTAATTCCAGACTTCGACATTGCCTTGCAGGCCGGTTTCGAACATCGACCAATTGGGATCGCCCTGATCGTGATCGTATCGAACCGACAAAATAAAATCGTGTTTTCTATCGGCACCGGTCCAGGGCAATTCCACCCAGCGACCGATGATTTTCTTTGCTTCTTGCGACAAAAACTCAATGTCTCCATAGCTCGGCATGGCCGACTGCTTTGGAAGTCTTACGTTCCTTGGTCCTGGACCCTCTCTGCCTTTACTTGATCCAAACATTGGTTTCTATCGTTACCGTGTAACTAGTATCTGTTATATACGACCTGGCGCAATTACTGTGTTCCACGAGAGCACTAGAATCTACCGTATTTGTTTGAGAATCGAGTCTGAGAGAAGGATTTGGGGTAGGCCTCCGGAAAATTATCAGCCGAAATCCCCCATCCGGTGACGCTTGTTGGCTTTCGCTTTTGCCGCCGGGCTTTTGCTTGCAGGCCCAATCGAGAGTTTCGAGAGTTGAGTTTGAAAGGCAAACCGTTGACGGCCAAAATTCCGGAAATTGATGAAAACAAGAGGCGGATCGATTCAATTCGATCCGCCCCTGAAATCTGATATCGAGACTTATCAGTCTCCACCCGTTTAGGGGTAGAGGCCTCTCAATCGTTTGGCTTCTGCGATGCGGCCTACGCCGATGCGCAGAGCGGCCATTCTTGGTCTCAATCCGCTGCGTGTGCTCATTTCGAACACTTGATCGCAGGCGCGTCCCATGATCTCTTCCAGCTTGTTGTTTACTTCCGATTCCGTCCAGAAAAGATGCATCATGCCCTGCACCCACTCGAAGTAGCTGACGGTTACGCCGCCGGCATTGGCGAGAATGTCGGGGACAATTTTGATGCCCTTTTCGTGCAGGTATTTGTCTGCTTCGGTGCTGGTCGGTCCGTTGGCGCCTTCGACGATGATGCGGCAATTGATATTGTGCATATTTTTCTCGTTGATCTGGTCGCCAAGGGCGGCAGGAACGAGCACATCGCATTCCAATTCCAACAATTCCTTGTTGGTGACGGTTCTGGATCCGGTAAAACCTTCTACTCTGCCCATTTCCGAGATGTAAGCCAGAAGGCGAGGAATGTCCAGACCATCGGGATTGTAGATGCCACCGTAAACATCGGAGACAGCCACAATTTTGTAGCCGGATTCATGCAGCAACTTTGCCGTGATGGAGCCGACATTGCCGAATCCTTGCACGACTACTGTCGGCGCTTTGGTTTTGATTTCATAGTGCTCGACCGCGCGCCTGACGCAATAGGCGACACCGCGACCGGTGGCTTCATTGCGACCCAGCGAGCCGCCGATAGAGATCGGCTTGCCTGTCACGACAGACGGCACTGTGTGGCCGACGTTGATGGAATAGGTGTCCATGATCCAGGCCATGGTCTGGTCGTTGGTATACATGTCCGGTGCCGGAATGTCCTTGTCAGGACCAATCAAGTTGATGATTTCGGAGGTGTAGCGGCGGGTCATTCTCTCGGTTTCGCCTATGGAAAGTTTCCAGGGCTCGACGCGAATGCCTCCCTTGGCTCCGCCGTAGGGCAGTCCCATCAGCGCGCACTTCCAGGTCATCAGCATCGCCAATCCGGAGACTTCACCGAGATTGACGTCTGGATGGAAGCGAATGCCTCCTTTGGCAGGTCCGAGCGTGACGTCGTGCTGCACGCGATAACCGGTAAATGAACGAACGGTGCCGTCGTCCATACGCACCGGCACCGTCACAATCAAAGCTCTTTTGGGATAGCGGAGCCTTTCATGCAGCTCCATGTCCAACCCCATTTCCATCGCGACTTCGTCCAGTTGACGCTGTGCCATGAGGAAGTGCTCTGTTTCGCACTCCATCTTTGGGCGCTCCACTGGTTTCAAGACTGCCATCGCAGGACCTCCTTAGATTGTGGCCTATGATTCGCTACAAATAACAAATTTGAAGTTGCATAATGTTACCGCTGCTATGCGTTAGATATTCAGGCTTGAAGGAAGTCTTCCGGCTAATTATTTCTCAGATGGGTTGACAGGCTTGCAATCCTAAAGAAACTGTGAATCTGTCAATATATCAACGTTTCGCCCCCCGAGTCTTGATCATTTCATTGTGAGATTCCGCACCGTATTTGGTGCGGCGGATTGGCGCTACCCAAAAATGATCGTTTCCCACTTCCATATTTGTTGTCATCAGCAGCTTACATATATGGTAGGTTTTCCAGCTTCATATTCCATTGGGTTTTTCTCTGACGGGGTATGATCTCGCAGTACAGGTATCAGGACTTGAAGAAGCCCCATGCGAATAACGGCGGATACGGTACTCAATCTGCTATTCGTTTTCCTGCCGGTTCCATTTCTGGCGGTGTTTTTGCACTGGAGTCCGGTTGTCATTTTCTTGAGCTCCTGCCTGGCCATTGTTCCTCTAGCGGGGCTGATGGGCAAGGCGACTGAATACCTCGCCGACCGGGTCGGAGCCGGTTGGGGTGGATTGCTCAATGCGTCTTTTGGTAATGCTTGCGAATTGATCATCGCCCTTTCGGCACTGCGTGCCGGTTATGTAGATATGGTGCGCGCCTCGATCACTGGATCGATTATCGGAAACATTCTTCTCGTTTTGGGATTGAGCATGGTTGCCGGCGGCATGAAGTTTCAGACGCAAACTTTCAATCGTACGGCCGCAACGACATCCGCCACCCTTCTAGCTCTTGCCGCCATCAGCTTATCGGTGCCCGCCGTTTTTCACCATGCCGCCCACAAAGGCGCCCACATCAACGAGCTCAGGCTGTCGATCGTGATTGCCTCTATTCAGTTTTTCGTTTATTTGCTCAGTCTCTTGTTCAGCCTGAAGACACACAAACAGCTCTATGTTTGCGAAGTCGATGCAGAA
>JBGAVL010000268.1:0-9102 GCA_044228145.1 Obscuribacteraceae bacterium (SeqCode) | reverse complement strand
TATCGTCTGGAATTTGCCTATGCGCTCACGTTGGCTAAGAGAACCGAAGAAGCGATCGAACAATATAAGGAAGCAGCTGGACTGACCAATACCGACCCCGAGCCCTGGCGCCGGTTAGGTGCAATATACATAGGAAAGAAGGACTGGTCGTCGGCGCAAAGAGCGTATACCAATGCTCTCAATATCAATCCCACCTCCGTCACTGATTTGTCTGCCCTCGGCTTTTGCTACGCAGAAGACGACGAGTTTATGAAAGCTGAGGCTGCCTTCGTCACTGCGTTGGCGTTGCAGCAGTTGACCCCTCCCAATCAACAGACCGGACCCAACAAGTTTGATTTGATGCGCTCTCTGGCCGGACTCTTGTTTGCTGAAGGGCGTTATGCGGATGCAACCACCCAGTATGAATCCATAAGCCTGGCGACTCGGAATACTCTCCAGGGTAATTTCGACGCATTCATGCTGGCTAAAGCAAAAGCGATGCGCGATCTGACCAAACAATCAGTCCAGAATCTGCTTGGCGCTTATGAAAAACTCGGCAAAGAAGAGAAGGCGCGAGAGACTGTAGCTGTAGCCGACGCGCTGGTTAAGGCTGGTGCTTTCAACGAGGCGCTGGTGCTATTGCCGGAAGATCTCTCCTCCATCTATCCCAGGCATATGGCGGAAGCAATGCAGACTCGAGCCAAGGCGCTTGCCCTCAAAGGCGATCTCGATCAAGCCATATCCGTGGCGACAAAAGCTACAGAACTCAAAGACATCGATTATGAGCAAAAGTCCGATGCCTGGTTCGTCTTGTCCGAATTGCAACTGATGAAGAAGGACATGGCAGGGGCGGAAGCTTCCGCAAACAAAGCGCTGGAGAGCTATGTCAAATCTCCGGAAGCGTATGTGATGCTGGGCCGGATCGCACTGATTAAAGAAGACAACAAGACTGCGACCAATCACGCAAAACGGGCTCTGGAATTGAATCCGTATTATCCGGCTGCCTATCTCCTGCAAGGTGATGTGCAAATGCTTGCCGGTGCGGTAAAGGACGCAAGATCCAGTTTTCGTAAAGCTGTTGAACTCTATCCGGGCTCAATGGAAGCCCATCGAGCCCTATTGCAGGCTTTGAAAAAACTGGCTCTCAATGAAGAAGCGAAGCATGAGGAAGAGCAAATAGCGCAGTTGGAGTCGCTGCGTTAGACAGCCCCAATACTTTTTCTAAACGGATAAATACCGGGACGCGGCGGTCGTGTCTGGGCAATCTCAATATGGAATCCGGAACTTACTAACGCCCCCGGCGTCTAAAAACTTACTTTGATTGACTTTGATTCGCTTTTAACCCTGTGAGGTTTGCGTCATGAATCTGCTCGAGCCATTTGTATTTTTCGCATCAGTGGTCTTGTGCTTCATTACTGCAGCTGTAGGTAGCCACTACACGGAAAAATCAGTCGATACCTGGTATCCGACCATCAACAAGCCTGTATTCACGCCGCCGGACTGGGTATTCCCCGTGGTTTGCTCGGTATTGTACTTCCTTATGGGGATCTCTCTGGCCACCATTTTGACGAACGGTACAAGAGAGCAGGTTATGCTTCCCGTCAGCCTTTTTGCTCTTCAGCTCTTATTGAATATGGCCTGGTCCTTCATATTCTTCGGTCAAAAAAATCCATTAGGAGGCTTTGTCACTGTCGTTCTGCTCTGGATTACAGTGGCATTTACGACTTTGTCTTTCGCCAACATTGCCTTTGAAGCCGGACTGATGCTTTTGCCATACCTGTTCTGGGTGTCATTTGCACTGGTTTTGAACTGGGGCATTTTCAGAGCCAATCATCAAATTGAGTCGACTCCCGACTTGCATTTATTTCCTTCCAGCAAGAGCCCTCCTTTGCCGCATTAGCCGCGCTGGTTTATTGAACGCTTACAGAAATTCTATCTATCGAATCTGACTTTGATCCGTTAGAGTCTGGTCGCCGATATCGCTGGCGTTGTTGTTTTGCTCCGTTTTCGCATCCTTGTTCTTCGTGTCCTTTTCGTCCTTCTCTTTATTTTTTTTACCAGGATGCACGACTGGTGCAATTTCATCCATGCCCAGCATCTTGCGCGTCTTGTTTATTTGTTCTTCCAGCTGAAAGGTGTCTTTTGCATTTCTTCGGGCGTTGTAGTGCCCGAGTTGGGTGACGCCGGTCACAGTGCTGAGCAATCCGCCAAAAACGCCAACTACTGGGTGGATTTTCGAGCAAAGTTTGTAAAATGGATAAGCTAACCCACCGGCAACCAGGCTGGCGGCTAGATAGCCCCAGCCTGATTTCTTCTCGGATGCGGCGCTGGCTTCCAACAAAGTCGATATTGCTTTTGAATCGGTGAAATCCAGCGACGTTTTCAAATCTTGCTTGGATATTCCCAGCATCGAAGGAATCGAGTCCTGGAATAATTGACCGCCCAATTCAATGGGGACGTGGCGTGAGGCTTGCATGCGGGCAAAAAAGTCTTCAGTTTGCTCAATGCCGCCGGAAGCACCATTCTCAGTGGCCACTTGAGATAAGGGGCGATATTTGGAAAGTGCCCACTTAGCTGCGGCGCTTTGTGTGCTTGCCGCAGTCAGCTCCTCAAAACTCAGGCTTTGCGATTGATCGGTATCGTATGTGGTGAAGTTCTTTTGTAATTCCATCAAGGAGGTGGCGGGATTGACTGAATAGTCGGTGAGATCTGCCAGTGCGTCGCCATTGGACTGAACGTCATTTTGATTGACATTCTCAGTATTGGTTGCGATATCTGGGCTGGCATCGTCCAACCAGGGGATACCATAGTCCACGCCAGGTTTGATTTCGCCAGTAAATAGACTTTGAGGAGCATCTGTAAAATTCATCGTTGCATTCCCGCGCCAGGGTTTTCTTCAGTCGTTTCACAATGATGGTCGAACCTAACATTCAGATAACTGGCGTCGCGCAATGCCGTAATTCCCGCCAGGAGAATTCGCAGGCAAGCAAATTACAAATGCTATTTGGCCGCCACCGGCTTTAATTGTTTGAACGCTTCCAGGGCACGTTGGCGTGCAAAGGCGTGATCGACAATTGGTTGTGGGTAGGTTTTGCCAAGCTCTACTGCGTGTGCTTTAAGAACCTCTTTAGGCGCATCCCAGGGATGGTGGATCCAGGGTTTGGGCAGACCGGCCAATTCCGGCACCCATCGCTTTATATACTTGCCGTCCGGGTCGAATTTTTGACTCTGCAATACAGGATTGAAAACTCGAAAATACGGGGCGGCGTCGGCGCCGCAACCGGCTGACCACTGCCAGCCCAATGTATTATTGGCCAGATCGGCATCTACCAGGGTATCCCAAAACCATTCAGCACCTTGCTGCCATGGCAAAAGCAAGTCTTTGACCAGAAAAGAAGCAACAATCATGCGCACTCGATTATGCATCCAGCCTGTGTGCCAGAGCTCGCGCATACCTGCGTCGATAAGAGGATAGCCGGTCTCTCCTTTTTGCCATCGTTTCAAAAGTTCTGCATCGTTGCGCCAGGGAAATCTCTCGAATTCCGGCCTTAATGGCGAATTAGCCGTATGCGGAAAGTGATAGAGCAAATTGTGCGCAAATTCACGCCAGACCAACTCTTTTAGATAAGTGGTTTTGCCTTCGCCCGCTTTGCCTGTGTCTCTGACTGCATGCCAGATAGTACGGGGGCTGATCTCTCCGAAGTGCAAATGGGGTGACAAGCGTGATGTGCCGCTCACACTGGGGCAATCTCTGTCCGGCACATATCGGTTTACGACATCCAGAAATGAATCCAGGTTTTTCTTCGCTCCCTTTTCGCCTGGCTGCCAGGTTTCATCTAGGCCTTTTGTCCAGTTGATTTTCGGCAAAAGCATCAGATCAGATATGGCAACAGATTGAATTTTTTTCACCGGTGCCACCAATTTCTTGGGCGGATCGATCGGTGCAGGCGGTGTAACAAGTGCGGTCGCGGCTTTGTAATAGGCGGTGAAAACCCTATACGGCTCGTTCTTTCCGTTTAAGACCTGCCATGGCTCAAAGAGCAAATTTGCATTAAAACTGCGCGCGTCCATGCCATCATTTACAAGTGCGCCCTTGATGTTTTTGTCGCGCACAATTGTGCTTGGTTCGTAACGGCGGTTCCAATAAACCGCATGAGCACCCACTTCTTTAGCAAAGTCGCGCAGAACGCTCAAGCTGTAACCACGCTTTACTATCAGAGGCGAACCCAGTTTTGTCAAGGTTATCGTCAATTCGGTCAGCGAGTGATGGAGCCAAAAGCGGCTGGCTGCTCCCGGTGCCCAATTGCCTTCTTCTTCTGGAGACCAGATAAACAGTGGTATCACCGGCGCACCACTTTCGGCGGCGGCGGAAAGGGCGGGATTGTCGGCAATTCTCAGGTCTTGTCGAAACCAGACAATGACAGGCGCAGTACTGGAAGCGGAAGCCGCCATCTACTTTCTTTGCGAGGCGTTGATGCCCCGGGCGCAATTCTTCATATGCTCGGCTTCCGCCTCTCTGAATGTTTTCGCTAAAAGATCAGCATAACTATCCAGCACGATCGCCACATCCGGATGCTGAGGTCCCAGCTTTTTCATGCGAATATCCATGGCGCGTTGATAGAGCGGCTCGGCATCTTCATAGAGTTGCTGACGTTTGAGAATATCGGCGAGCGGAAACAGGCATGACGCCACTTGTGGATCATCAGCACCGAAATTGCGCTCTCGCAATTCCACCAATTTTCTGAAAAGCGGCTCCGCTTCTTTCAATTTGTTCTGCTGGAAATAACAGGTGGCCAGGCTGAACATGGCTGGATCGACACCAGTGTCAGATTCGCCCAACAAGCGGCGTTTCATGTCGAGAAGTCGTTTGGCATGCTGTTCTGCAACGGCAAAGCGCGAGAAGCTAAGGTAGAAATTGACAAGATCGGTCAAGTGATTGGCCATCTCGAAGTGGTCGTTTCCGAATACCTTTTCTGCGATCGCAAGCGAGTCTTTGTAATGCTGTTCGGCCTGCGCGAATTTGCCTTCTGCTTGATAGACCTTGGCCAGATCGGTCAAACTGGAGGCGACGTCCGGATGTTGCTTTCCTAAGGCGCGCTCTTTCATAGATAGAATGCGCTTGTACAATTTCTCCGCTTCGCTGGTCTTTTTCTCCTGCAAATACATGTCGCCCAAATGCTTCATCAGGGCAACCACTTCTGGGTGCGTCGGCCCTAGAGTGATTTGTTTGCTGGCCATCTTGCGTTCGATATAGGGTGCCGATTCCTGTGCGCGTCCTTGCAGAGTAAGAATGTCCAGCAAATAGTCAGTGATTGACTCTGCTTCAGTGGACTCCTGCCCGAGTGCATTTTCAATCACCGGCAGCGCTCTTTCCAGGCATTGGCGGGCCTGTTCGAGCTTATTCAGTTCTTTGAGAGCAAAACCGAGCTGGTGGAGCGAGGAGGCTGTTTCGGGGTCGTCCAATCCAAGCGCGCGCTCTCTGATGCGGAATGCTTTGGTGAAAATCGATTCGGCATCCGTGTATTTCTTCTGGGCCATGTACAAAAGACCCAAATTGTTCAAGCTGGTTGCCACCTCCGGATGATCAGGTCCGAGCGCCTTGGCGTACATGGCAGTCACCTTCCTGCAAATAGGCTCGGCTTTGCCGTGCTCACCCATGAAGAAATAGAGAGCCGAAAGATTATTGAGGCTGGAGACTATGTCCTCGTGCCCGGGAATGAGATTGTCTTCGCGCAATTTGAGGGCGCGAACATAAAGGGGCTCGGCATCCGGGAATCTCGACTGCTCGAAATAGACTTCCGCCAGGTTGTCGAGAATAATTGCCAGAGTGAGAGGATCAGACGCCGACTCGGCCTCCAGGAGGGCGGCCCGCATCATCTTTTCAGCTTCCGGAAAGTCGCCTGCCTGGAATGCGGCAGCTCCCTTCTCAGCGTATTTCGTCCAGCTCTCACTCATGCCGCAAATTGCCAATAGTCCCCGATGTCAGCAGTTTGAGGCCGCTGACTCAATTACAATTATGCACCCTGGCCTAACATCTGCCATTCTTCATTGCTGAAATTCCGCAATCAAATGTCGGCGGGCGTTAAACTACATTGTCAATGGAAGGGAGTTCAGCCCCGATTTTGTGAGAAATTTCGTTCACCACTCAGCAATTGAAGCGCCCGTAAGCGAGCTGTTTTCCTGGCATTTGCGGGACAGAGCCTTCGAGCGACTGACACCTCCCTGGCTCGATGTTCGAGTTAAGGGCGGACCTCAGCGCCTCGAATCCGGACTTAATGTCGAGCTTGCCGCTCGTCGATTCGGTATGTCGCTGGATATGGCGTTTCAGGTCACAGAATTCGAGTCCGATAAAAAATTTGTCGATCAACAGGTCAAAGGTCCTTTCGCCCATTGGCTACACGAACATATCTTTCAGGATCTGTCGGGTGGCCGCAGTGCAATGCACGATGACATTCATTTTGAGCTGCCATTGGCAGGCGTTTCAGAGCTTTTTCTGGGGCGTTTTTTCGATGCCGACCTGCTCAGGATGTTTCGCTATCGCCATCAGGTCTTACAGATGGACCTGTCCGGCTATATGAAAAATCGAGAACATGAACGGAAGAAAGTTTTGGTGTTTGGGCATTCTTCCCCCCTGACCGAACCGCTTCTCAACTATCTGGCGACGCAAGGGCATACTGTTTCGCTCATACCGGACTGGACCAAGAGCAACTACAGGAAAAGTGGCAACATGATGGAATATGCTCTGGAAAGAAGGGATTTTCAGGTTCTGGTCAATGTGCAGAGCAATTGTCCAAATGGTCACGTGGAGGTTGGCAGCAGGATCCAGGCGATCGACGCCCTGGCGAAAGTGAAACAGTCGGTGGCGCTGTATGTCGATGTGGTTGACGCTATGCCCACCGGTCATCTGATTGATACCTGGGAGAGTTTGTGCGAGCCTTTGCATGCCAAGTCGATCAGATGTGTTCTCGCCACACACAGTGCGATTCTCACACCTGCTTTTGGTGTTTTGAAGAAAAACCCGTCATGGAGTGATCAAACAAAAAAGTGGATCGCAGTCGATGATGCCGTGGCCGCTATCGAGCACTGCATGCTGTTCCACGTCATCAGTGGCCACGTGGATCTGACATCGACTGACGCGGTAGGTGGAGGAAAAAAATCAAACCCACTGATCGAATCAGGCTACGAATTCCGATACCAGACTCTGAATGCAGCGTTGAAACACGTGCTTGGCGCTTAGTGTTTTACGTAAAAGAGAACTGCAACTACTGAAGAAACAACGAGAAAAATACCCCAGAAAATCAAGGCGCGCATGTTCATTGTTTTTTCATCGAGAGCGCGCAATTGCTCTGCTACAGCCTGATCTACTTTGATCTCTTCATAGCTGCTTACTTCACCTGAATCCATTGCCCGAATGCGATTGAGGGTGTTTTTTCCCATGGCCGCTTCGATGTTGACCGGCAAATTGGGCATCAGATTGATGATTTGCGTGATGCGCAATTTCAATCCTTGATCGAGATCGCCCAGAGAGTTGGTTCCGTAGTCGTAATAGTTGAAGGTGCCTTCCTCGACTTCCAAAAGGCGCTTCATTGCCGGATAACCTTTTTCGTTTGAGCCGTTTATCGTGGCACCGGTCAGAAAGATGCCGTGGAAAACTCCAATCTCGCCTTCCATTTTTTGTTTTGTACCGGTGATGACTAGAACGCCATTTTCCACTTTCTGCAGTTTCAACAAAGTCCACAGAACTTCACGCGTTCTTCTGTTCTGCCAGATTTTGCCGGACTGAACTGATCGTGCCTTAGCCATTGTTACCTGACTCAATTTGTATTACCTGTTTTTGCCCAAACTAAGAGAAACAGTAAAGTGATCTTAGCGTAGTCGCAATGGCGCGGGCTTTATAACCCTCTCAAACTTTGAGCGTCAGGGTTACCGGACAATGGTCGGAACCCAGCACTGCAGCTTCGATTGTGGCATGTTGCGCGATGTTTTCCAGGGCTTTGTGGATGAAGAAATAATCGATTCGCCAACCGACATTCCGGGCCCGGGCGTTCGTCATCATGTGCCACCAGGTGTAGTTGTCGGTATTTTGATTGTATATACGGAATGTGTCCAAGTGACCAGCTTTTTGGAAGCGGTCCATCCAGTCACGTTCTTCAGGTAAGAATCCGGATATGTGGTGATTATCTTTTGGACGGGCTAGATCAATTTCTTTGTGAGCGGTGTTGAAATCTCCGCAGACAATCAGGCGCTTGCCTTCTTTCTCTAATTTCTTGGCGTATTTAAGAAAGGCTTCGTAAAATTCCATTTTGTACTGGAGCCGCTCGGGGCTGGCTTTTCCGTTCGGAAAATAAATATTAGCCAGCAAAAAGTCGCCGTAATCGGCAATTACAGTGCGGCCCTCGCAATCGAATTTGGAGACGCCAAATCCATGCAAAACTTCCTTTGGTTTCTCGCGGGTGTAAATTGCCACGCCGCTGTATCCCTTCTTTTCGGCATGGCTGAAATATGAGGCATAACCTTTTCGCTCCATCAATTCTTTGGTCAATTGTTCGGCTTGGATCTTTGTTTCCTGCAAACAAACGACGTCATACTTCTCTTTCTCTTTCCATTCGAAAAAGCCTTTCTTGGCGATTGCGCGCAAACCATTTACATTCCACGATGCAATTCTGAATTTCACTTTTCACCGTTTGTCTTACTGAATAAAACTCGCAATCCTGTATTAAAACCTGCCCAAAGAGGCGATGGGGGCTTTTTTGCGCTTTCTTTCGATAAGAAAAAAGCGCCCGGACTCAGGCCGGACGCTTTTGATTTTTTTCAGGACGGGCGACGCATTGCGTCGACCCTACTTGGCTGTTGCCAGCGATTCGCAGGCTTCTTTGACGCCCGGATGGACGATTTCGCCTTCGTGAATATTCACGCCTTTTTCCAGGGCCGGATCGTCGAGGCAGGCTTTGTAGCCGAGCTTCGCGAGCTTCAATGCATAAGGCATGGTGGCGTTGGTGAGCGCTCTGGTCGAGGTCCACGGCACAGCACCCGGGATGTTGGCGACGCCGTAGTGAACAACACCTTCGACAGTGTAGATCGGGTCGGAGTGGGTTGTGGCATGGATTGTCTCGATGCAACCGC
>JBGAVL010000267.1:0-9125 GCA_044228145.1 Obscuribacteraceae bacterium (SeqCode) | reverse complement strand
CTGTCCCGCATGGACGATTGGGAGTACGTTTCGCTGCTGCGCCTGATCATAGGCGAGTCGGGCAGATTTCCCGAATTGTCAGAACTTTATGTTTCCCATATGGTAAAACCAGGCATTCAAAAACTTGCGGACTACCTGCGCGCAAACCAACAAGTTCGCTTTTGCGATCCGGACGCAACCGCACGCATTATTCATGGCGCGTTGATCAACTTCGTCATTCTGCAAGAAGTTATGCACGGCAAACATGCAATGCCAATGCCGCGCGAAAGGCTGATCAACTCTATAGTTGACATGGTTCTGTTTGCCGGCGAGCAAGGCAAACAATCCAGCTGATTTGCGATCGAATAAAACTAAATTTGAATGCAATGGTTCTGTTGCATTCGTTTTTGATTCATGCTGAAAGAGAAAACAAGTTCGCGGTCGTCACCACGAACTTGTTGTTGCATCGTCCATACAAATCAAAAGCCAATAGAAACTCAATCACACATCCAGGAGACAAATAGACCAGAGAGATGCACCCCTGCGATCCCACTGGCCTATCTGCTGTCTCATGGAGACCTCTCTGTCTAGCTGCTGTGCGAATGTCCTGAGAAACGTGAGTGTCTAACGATTTTGGTCAATTTGTAGAGTGTGTAACCACAACCACCCGCCAGGGCGCCAGCCAGTACTGCGACACCCATGCAGTTATTGCAATCGATTGCATAGAACGAGGTGACGGCAGTAAAAGGAATTAGAAACGAAAGATTGTAATAAGAACTAGAACACGTCTTTTTGGTTGGAATGGCTGCATTACATACTTTGGAAGATAGAGGCAGCTCTTGCGAGGTTACCGATGAACTTTTGCTGGATTGCTGGCAAACAGATTGGTGGGCTGGGTCGAGTACTGTCTGGTTCATCGGTAGTTCCTCGCAGGTGCTGTATTCATACTAGCCAGTCCAGTCTAGTTTGTCAACCCCTGATTTCAAAACTCCCAAAACGTCCATAATGCCACTTCTGTTTACCCTTCCAGCATTTACAGCTTTTCAGCTCCAATTAGACTCTTAAGTCTAATTGCGTGAAAGAACAGCAGAATTCTGCTCAGCAGATGGGCGATTCCGGGATTTTCGAGCCCTCCAGGGGCAGTCTAGAAATTTTTTCCATGCCAAACACCCCATCTATATATAGGGTTCAAAAATGGGCCGGAAAAGGCTGGGTCGAGCTAGACCACCTTCGAGCTCGTTCCATAGGATGTACCGCGGAATTCAGCGACCAATTCACCCTCTTGATTGTTCACCGACACATCGTAGATGCCGGTTCTGCCACTGAGCGAAATCTCGCGTGCCGTCGCCGTCAAAACATCGCCAGTCTTAGCAGCCGCAACGAAATTGACGGTGCAATTGAGCGCCACCGTTTTTCTGTTTCTCGAATTGCATGCAAACGCAAAAGCAGAATCAGCCAGCGAGAACGTGACGCCGCCATGACAGATGTCCAGTCCGTTGAGCATATCGTCGCGGACCGTCATCGACAAGACGGCGACACCTTCATCGACGCTATCAATCCTGATTCCGAGATGCCGGCTGGCGCGATCATGCTCGAGCATGTATTGCGCTACTTGCTTTGCAGTTTCTGCAGCCTTCTTCTCAGTTTCCATCGTCTGTCCTTCATGAGCTAGATCCTCGCTGCATATGATAGCCCCTTGAGAAGAACCGGCTTGCAAAAGGGAAGTGCTTCTGCAAGCGCCTCTTGCAAATCCAAATCATCAATCTGGCATAGTGCAGAAAAATTCGGAACAGACAATTCCTGACTAGTGCAATAGTCAACCAATGATCGATGTATCTCCCAATTGACCAGTGGTGGTTTCCAAAGCAATGAAAGAACAGCATACATATGAGCATGCGCGTTGAGTTCCTCCAGCTTTGAAATCGCTGTTTCAACCCGTGAGACACGCCTGTCGTTTAAGGCAATGTCTGCTAGACGGTCCTCCAAGCCGTCTTTTTGCGCATGAACCGCATATGACTGCAGTGTTTCACGAGCACGCGTAGAAGTGCAGTTAACATCCAAGAAGCTGTTCCAAAGACTATCCGCCACTGCCGGATCCGGAGTCACAAATCGCAGGTGATAAGCTGCTGATTTTTTGACCCCACTGCAAGGATCGTGCAGTAACGCTTCAAGAGCGTCCGCGCAATCCCAGAGTCCAAACGGCTCGCAAGCCAACTCTCGAACCTCATGATCCAAGTGCCTACTCAGATACCTTGCCAAGATTTTCCTATCTCGACTGTTGACCGCCGACCAATTGACTCGTCCGTAGCGCTTTTCGCTCCAGCAGCCATCTGCATCGTCGTAGAGTTCAATAATCTCCTTAGCTGCGGTCAGGCGAGTATCATCTTTCTTCTGATCCGGGGGCAAATTAGGTGTGGAACATGCGCTAGACAGCTTTTCCTCTTCTGGCTCTAAACTGAGAAGTTTTTCAATGGGCTTTAACCACCGGAGAAAGTGCTCTCGGCTTGCACCAGTAAGTCGCTGTAGCGCAGATTCAGACCTTCTCAGCAGCTCGGCATCTGCTTCTGGGGCGTGATGACACCTGTGGTCATCACCAGAAAGTCCCAGCTCTGTAAGTGCGAGAAATGCCTTTTGACTCCGAAACCATTGAAGTGTATTTGCCGCTCGGCAAGCAACATCCTCATCGAGATCCCAGATTGCCTTTATCAAGGCATCTTCGGCTTCAACAGGTTCGTCCCACAGCAGATTTTGCGCACCAGCTTCTCTAACTTCGGGATTCGGATGTGAAAGCGCCTGAATCGACAAACGCTGAAACTCAGGTTCTTCAAATCCAAATTCGAGACTGGCAACGGCTTCGCGATGAAATACATGATACGGATCTTTGAGTATCGGCATCAAGATTTCAGCGTCTGAAGTTCTTGCATCTCGAATAGCTTGGCGCTGGAGAAGCCAATCGCCGGAGTTCCACCACAGACGACGATCTGAGTCGCTTCGAGAAGTGCAATTATCCGTTAGCACATCACTGGCGGCTTTCCTCAAATGGAACGGCTGTGTGACATCTTGCAACAGTTGAAGCATTCGCTCCACTGCTCGCGGATCGTCGAGACAACCCAAGGTTTTGCACACGTCAGCAACGTCATCGCCCGATGAACTGTTTGTGATCATATCGAGAAGCCTGAAAGTCCACGAACGATCTTTCTTCTCTCGAATTTCTTCATGCGGAATCATAATTCGTCTCCTTTGACAAAACAAAAGTTGTGAATTCAAAAATTGTGCGTCGCAAAGCCGGGCGATGCATGGCATCGCCCCTACGGCTTTGCTAAACCGCGCGGGTAAGGCCGGTTTACGCATGGCGCCACCCCGACAAGCTGCGCTACCTAAAAGTAGTGATCTCGGTTGATCCCGTCAAAAGCGACCGCTATTCATGCAGCAGCTCTTGAAACCGGCGACCTGATTCACACGGACACAAGTCCTTGCGACCGAGTTTCTCTTCTAGTTCTTTATTTTCATGAACAATACGTCGTCCACGCCTTACCCGTGACTCAGACGGGAACCCGCGTCTTCGCTTGCTGGACGATTCAAAAGGAGTTGTATTGTTGTTTAAAGTTTGGCATTGTCCTATCCTCTCGCTGGAAGGGAGGGAAAGATCATTATATCAGTCCCATATAATGACAGACCCGAATTCTAATGGATGAATTGGGCCAACGCAAATGAATTCTATGAACGCAATGCTCTACAATCACCAGAGCGCAATTACTAACTCACTGATGGGCAGCTCCATTTACGATGAAAACAAATTTGATTGTCTCAAGTATCGCCATTTCAATTTTTAGCTGCGTCATTTCTGCGCACGCGCATGGCAAATCGGACGACGCGCATGGCTCTCTATCACATGCGGCAAAAGGTCATGCACCTGGTTATCATCGCAAATTCAACGATGCAAAACACTGGGTCAAAGTTTTCGACGACCCGGAGCGCGATAAATGGCAGCTGCCTGCAAAAGTCATCGAGTCTCTGAATGTAAAACCCAATGATATAGTTGCCGACATCGGCGCCGGCACCGGCTACTTCAGCTTCCGCATCGCCAAGGCGCAACCACTATCGAGGGTCTACGCAGCCGACGTTGAGCAAGATATGCTCACCTTTCTTGCAGAAGAAGCAAAAAAGCAAAATTGCGCAAACATCATTCCCTTAAAAATCAAAACAGCAAAACCTGAATTACCGGAAAAACCAAATGTGGTGCTTATCGTCGATACCTTTCACCACATCGACGACCGCGTTCAATATTTCAAAGATTTGAAATCATCTCTTGCCGCGGACTGCCGGCTTGTAATCATCGATTTCACCGACAAGTCTCCGGTCGGACCACCAAAGGATCATCGCATCGACAAGAGCGAGGTGATTGCCGAATTGAAAGAGTCAGGCTTCGCACTCAGCGAGGAGCAGAGCATTCTTCCATATCAGTACTATCTGGAATTTCGTGCGGCATCAAAATAATCACTCTATGGGAAACGATCACAAAAGTGTGATGGGGACCAACGCATTAGAGATGGTCCTGTTGCCGCGCACAACGATTAAATCTTAAGTTGAGCTCGCATGCTCTACGCCACATGGAGTGAGTAGCAGCTGTACGGTGAATTTCGAACCCACGCCCAGCTCACTTTCGCACCTGATCGTACCCTGGTGCGCCTCTACAATCTGACGGCAAAGATAAAGCCCCAGGCCTGAGCCCAGTGAGTAGCGACGACCAGTGGCGCCTTGAATAAAGGGTTGAAATAGATGAGAAAGGACTTCTGGCTCGATACCGGCACCAAAGTCTTCGACGATCAACTCCAGCCTGCTGCCCATGGTCGAAAGATTGATTCTAATCTCTCCCCCATCAGGGGTAAACTTGATCGCGTTATCCAGAAGATTTTGCAACACGCGCCGGATCGCCAATGCATCAATAGAAGCGTAAATCCTATCAGACTCGCTGTGCAGCCTCAGTTTGATACCGCGCGACTCAGCCTGCATTTGGATGTCCGCGACGCAGTCTTTCACTAGAGCCGTCAAATCAACAATCTCTATGGTGAGATTCTGCACGTTTTGATCTTCACGATAAAAATCCAAAAGACTTTGCAAAAGTGAGAGGATTTTTTTGTTGCTTGTAAGTATCTGGGAAATCAAATCTTGCTGTCTATCGTTGAGATCGCCGAGTTTTCTAGAAGCAAGCACATCAAGAATGAGATTTGTGCCGACCAGAGGCGACTTCAAATCATGCGTTATCGCCGCTGCAAATGCCTCACGTTCTTCCAAAAGCGTTTTCTGGTTGTGAACATCAGTGCAGGTACCAAACCATTTTACGATCTTGCCGGCTTCATCCTTTACAGGCATTGCCCGCCCGATATGCCAGCGATAGACACCGTCTTGTCGGCGAATTCGATACTCGGTTTCGTAACCTTCTCCGCTTTGTACGGCTGAATTCCAGCGCATAAGACAGCGCGGCAGATCCTCTTCATGTATCCATTTTTCCCAGCCCGAGCCCTGCGGCTCATCGCGTTCACAGCCAGTGTAGCTGTACCAGCGCTGATTGAAATAGTCAGTGTAACCCGTCGCATCGGCCGTCCATACAAAGTGCGGAACGGTGTCAGCGAGGAGCTCGAAGTAAGTGCTAGTTGCGACTAGATTGTCGGAGAACTCCACTGTGTGCCCAGAATAGGTGCTTCGATGTTTTCGATCACGAATGTTCGCGATCAAGCGTCCCTGTTGACATGCAAGGGGACCCGGGAATACCGGAAAAACCAAGTCATTTATAAAGCAAAACCTTGAAACTTACCACATGGTTAAACTTAAGTGCCGCAATCCAAAAATAATTCGGCAAATTTCCTGAACCCTCATTTCAAGGCAATTGGGTACTAAACTTTATGGATTAACGGACTGAGGAGACGAAAATGAGGACTCTTGTGTTGGGCGCTGGTGCGACCGGCGGATATTTCGGCGGCAGACTGCTGGAAACAGGAGCCGACGTAACCTTTCTTTTGAGACCCAAAAGAGCCCGGGAGCTACGGGAGGGTGGACTTGCTATCAAGAGCAAATTTGGTGACAGCCAACTCACAGATTTGAAGATTATCGAGAAAGCGACTGAGCCATTCGACCTCATTATTCTGTCTTGCAAAGCATATGACTTGACCAGTGCCCTGGACAGCATCCAAGGGGCAGTCGGGAAAGCAACTACTGTACTCCCACTGCTCAACGGAATGCGGCACTTCGACGAGTTGAAATCGCGCTTCGGAGACGAGAAAGTAATTGGTGGCTTTTGCGTCATTGCCGCTACCATGGACGCCGACGGAAAGATTTTGCATTTGAACGACATGCATACAATCAAGTACGGAGAATTTGATGGAAAACCGAGCGAACGCATCTCTGCCATGGACAAGATGTTCGAACCGGCCAATTGCAATTCGAAAGCAAGTGAAACAATCGTCGCCGACATGTGGGAAAAATGGGTGATGATTTCGTCTCTGGCGGCCTTAACAACGCTGATGCGCGCCAGCGTAGGTGAAGTGGCCCGGTCGCCCGGCGGCGCAGAGATCGCGACCAAACTGTTTGACGAATGCGTTTCGGTTGCCAGAGCACATGGTTGCAATCCTCCGGAAAGCTTCGTCAAGTCGATGAGCGGAAGGCTTTCGGATCCAACATCCACACTGGCTGCATCGATGTGCAGAGATGTGGAGCGCGGCAATAATGTGGAGGCCGATCAAATCTTAGGCAATCTCATCGAGAAAGCAGCTGAGAAAGGTATTGCAGTGCCTATCCTGGAAATTGCCTATTGCAACGTCAAAGCATACGAGCAACGGCGTGCAGCCGCAGCCGCCAATTAGTTAAGACCAGGAGTGTCTACCTGCGTCCTCTGCGGAAGCGGCGTGCTGGAACGATCTTGCTTGGCGGCGGAGCGCCGGCTGTGCCTGTCGATTCGAGAGTTCTTCCCATCACCTTTTCAATATCGCGCACGAGATGGCGCTGTTCTTCGGAAATGAAAGAAACAGCTATTCCGCATTTACCTGCGCGACCGGTGCGGCCGATTCTGTGAACGTAATCTTCGGGCGTATCAGGCAAGTCATAGTTGACCACGTGACTGATACTGGGAATATCCAATCCTCTTGCGGCAACATCAGTTGCTACAAGAACAGCAATTTCGCCTGCGCGGAATTTTCTCAGAGCTTTTTCGCGTTGCGTTTGACTCAAGTCTCCATGAATTTCTTCTGAATTCACCTTCGCATCCTGCAAGCGATCGCTCACCCAGCCTGCCTTTCTCTTCGTACGAGTGAAGACGAGAACCGCCTCCGCGCCGAAGTCTCCCAGCAGTTTCAGCAAGAGAGCATCTTTATTGAACTCCGTAACGTGAACAAACTGTTGATCGATTGTGGTCGACTCAACGCGCTCGGTGTTTACTTTTACGATCACTGGATCTTCAGAGAACTCGTTGGCGAGCCGGCCAATGCGATCATCGATTGTTGCAGAGAACATCAAGGTTTGACGTTCTTTATTCACTTTCGAAACGATGCGACGCACTTGCGGCATGAAGCCCAGGTCTAGAAGTCTGTCTGCTTCATCAAGCACCAGCATTTCTACTTGGCTCAAATCTACGGCTTTACGCTCAAGGTAGTCATTCAAGCGCCCTGGAGTTGCGACAATAATATCGATCTTGCCTTTGAGTGCTCGCAATTGCTGGTCCATTCCGGTGCCACCATATAAGGTGACAACCTTCAGTCCCAGATTTTTTCCAAAGATTTTAAACTGCGAACTCACCTGCAACGCCAGCTCGCGCGTAGGCGCTAAAACCAGTGCCCGAGGCTTATCGCCGGGCTCCTGCAAGCAGTCAACAATAGGCAATGCAAATGCTGCCGTCTTACCCGAGCCTGTTTCAGCCGAGGCAAGAACATTGAGTCCGTTGAGTATCAAACCTATAGTCCGTCTTTGTATCGTCGTTGGCTCGGTATATCCCGCTTCCTGCAGGGCAGCCAAAACCGGCTTGGACAACCCAAGCTCTTCAAAATTCTGCAATGTTAGTCTTCCTTTGTTCTTTTCAAACTCATTTATCAGTGGCATAACAGCCAACTGTTTCCAAAATATGCCGCGCCATTTGCGCTGACCGAATAATCAATTTTTATCGTATTCGCAGTCCCGTGGACTGATTAATCGTCATGGCATTCATGAACCGCATTAGGCCTCAACGCGCCAAGATTAACTGAATTATGGCATAAAAAGACCGGAATGTCAAAGCTGATGGGGCATTTCGTTACTTCATCACTGAAATTCGCAGCCCCGGAACCTTTGGACGGCTGACAGGTCGTCTCATTACAGCGATTTAAAACTTTATCAGGCGTGGAACGAGAAGGCAGCCTTGTCGCAAGGGACTCAGTAAAAAAGCATAGACAGACTTGAGAGAATCGGACTTTTGTGACACCTGTGCCACAACGCTGTTACCGCATTGCCACACCCTCGCAAATATTCTTTGTGCATGAGGGCGCTGCCCTGGCCAAATCCCGTTAGTAATCTAAATTTTGAAAGTGTTATGGGGAGCAGTCCGCAACGGGCTTCCGCTGTCTAGCCCGTTGCGAAACTGCACGCAAAAACCATGTGACACTCCTGTGACACCCCTGAAACGATCTCGCCACAGCACCCAAAGTAAACTCGCGGTCGAGAACCAGCTGCGATACCAACGAGCCCCTTTCCGTCCCTGGAGAAAATTATGGTTAACCGAATTGAAACAAGCGCTGATATTGTCTTGCAGAAGAAAAAGGAAGACTTCGCTTCTATCGATACTATTGATCTCTTCCGTTCAGAGAAGGATCCTTCCTCGAAATTCAACAAGCAAATGACTGAAGAGCAAAGCCTGTCATTCGCTCCACTGTCAACGGAAAAGGATGATATCGCCTACAAAAAGCTAAAAGGCATGGGCGACGACGACATAATTCTGAAAAAGAAGTTGGCAGAAGACTTTGGAGAGAAGAAGAAGTCTCCCAGCCCGTTAGACCGAGTGCTTGAATTTGCACACGATCTATTCAGTCCTCGCCCAGATAAGCTGAAGGACGCAGAGAGAGCAAGCAAAGAAGAATTGCTCAAAAAATACGCCGCTCTAAAGCAGCCTGAAGAGTTGGATTTCT
>JBGAVL010000266.1:0-9150 GCA_044228145.1 Obscuribacteraceae bacterium (SeqCode) | reverse complement strand
GCGTGCCAACTCATAGCCTGTGACTCCAGGCAGCATCGCATCAAGTAGTACCAGATCGGGCTGAAATTGCGACAAAGCCGACTCGAAGTGCTTGGGATCGGTGACGGTGCGCACCTGATAACCAGCCGATTCCAGAAAGGCGCGAATAAAGGCGGCCTGGTCCGGATCGTCTTCCACAGACAGTATCTTTACTACTTCTTTCTTGTGTTTGTCGAGCAAATATCGCAAACGCCTGAGCATCGCCTTCGTATCGATCGGCTTTTCGAAGTGCGAATCAGCCCCGCAGTGAATCGAGCGCACCTTGTCGAGGAAGCCAGTCCGCTTAGACAATATAATGATGGCCGGTTCATCGCCTCCAGCCATAGAACGGATCTGCTCGACCATCTCGTAGCAATCGCCGTCCGGCAGGGGAATTTCGATGATCACACCGACAGGCAGCTCGGCTTGAATTTCATTGACGGCAGTGGACATAGACCGCGCTGTCCGCACCGGATAACCTTCACTCTCAACAAGGCGCGCCATCGCCTGCAAGTCATTCTGGTCTTCGCCGACAATGAGAATGTCATTTTCCGTGCGCTTCTGTTCGCTGTGGGGAGCTGGTCCCAGAGTGACTGTATCAGGAGGGGCGTCCTGCTCCGAAAACTGAAAAGACAGCTCGTGCAGCAGCGCTTTCAGCCTGTCCACATCAGCCTGCGGCAGGGTGCCGCGAATTACTTGTTCGCAGTGAGACTCGCCTTCAGAGCCCAACATGGACACGGCAGGATATCCGTACATGGTACCTGAGCCTGCCAACCAGTGAAAATGCCTGGTCAACTGTTTCACAGTCTCCAGGTCGGTGGGCTTTTCAATTAAAATGCTGACCATCTCGACAATCTTGCCGAGCCGTTCTGACGAGCGCCTGACGTACTGCTCTTTTAGTTCTCCAAAAGTCTCTTTCCACTCTTGCATTGAGCCGGCTTATCTCCCCAGAAGAGCTTTCACTTGTCCTGCCAAGGCTGTCGGGTCAAACGGCTTGGTCAAAACTCCGATCGCTCCCAGACGCTTGAGGCGCTCAATTTCAGTGGTCATCGCTTTGGCGGTAAGAAAAATCACCGGAATGCCTTTTGTTTGTTCGTTGGTAAGCAACTCAGCAAGAGTGCTTTCGCCATCCATGACCGGCATCATGCAGTCAAGCAAAATGCAGTCAGGCTGTTCGGCCGCCGCCTTCTCGACGCCAACTTTGCCATTCTCGGCTTCCACGACATCCAGCCCGCCCAGAATGTTCAAACTCATGGCGGCGATACTGCGAGTGTCTTCCTCGTCATCAATGATGAGTACTTTCATGCTGATATCAGCCCCGCTTGCGTGCCTACACTCTTCATATACCCGGTTTTGCCAATCTAACAAAGAACTTTAAACGCGTAAATTCCCCACAGATTCGGGGTTTCCAGCGTTCTAGCTGAAAAGGTTGCAGCAAAAGTTCGCAAGAACGTTACCTGAATCGTTTGAGGCTGAAAAACTCGCGTCAAAGCTTACGACTGGGCAAATTCAGGCGACCTAAGAGACCATCTTCTCTTTCGCGCCTGCCTGAGCAGGTGGGATGCGGAACCAGAACACTGAGCCCTTGCCCTCTTCGCTGTCCACGCCTATGGTTCCACCATGGGCTTCGATAATTCCTTTGCAGATAGCAAGACCGAGACCGGTACCGCCTTTGCGTTTGGCGTCGGAAGCTTCCACTTGCTGGAAACGCTGGAAGAGCAAGTTTTTGAACTTAGCTGGAATACCGCGCCCGCGGTCGATAACTTTGACCTCTATCCAGTTGGGGATCTCGTCGACCCTGACTGTGACTGTGGCGCCTTTGGGGGAGAATTTGCAGGCATTGGACATCAAGTTGACGATCACCTGTACAAGTCTGTCTCCGTCTGCGTTTACATGAATGTGAGAAGGGACCATCTCGAGAAGGACACCGTTGTTGTCGGCAAAAGTCTTCACCGATTCGACCGAGCGCTCCATAACTGAGCTGATATCCACGTCCTGGAAGACCATGTCCATCTTTCCGGATTCCAGTTTTTCAATGTCGAGAATGTCGTTGATAAGTCCGATCAGACGAATTGTATTACGTTCGGCAATGTGTACGACTTTCATGGCCTGATCCGGTAAACCTCCCAATGCGCCTACGCTCAAGAGGGTCAAAGAACCACGAATGGAGGTAAGAGGCGTACGCAATTCGTGGGAGACGGTGGAGACGAATTCTTTCTTCAAACGCTCAACCTCGCGCCTTTCAGATACGTCTAGAATGTTGGCGAGAAAGAAGCGACCGTCGGCCATGTTGAATTCGCTGAGCGAAAGCTCGATGGGGAAGTCTTCTCCGGTCTGTTTGAGGGCGTCGAATTCACCGACGCGATTGAGGGCTTTATGAAACATCCCGTCCATGAATTGCTGCAAGTCTTCCCGGCTGTTCATCGAATACAGGCGTGCTTCGGTGAACAGTGTCATCAGGTGGCGACCAACCATCTGACTGGATGTAAATCCGAAGATCTGCTCGGTGCGCGGGTTTACCGACTCGATAATACCTTCCGGGCTGATGATGATCAAACCGACAAGCATATTCTCGATGATCGTTCTGATTCTCTTTTCACTGGCCTTTGTCGCTTCTTCAGCCAGTTTACGCTCGGTGATATCGTGAGCCACGCAAAACATGGAGCGTTCGGTCTCAGACCAATATGCCGACCAGAGAACGGTTACAGTATTTTGATCTTTCTTTTTGATGCGGTTTTCGAAGTTCATCGTCGCTTGCTCTGCACGAATGGCACGCACGGCTTTGATGGTTTCTTGCACGTCTTCAGGAATGATCAAATCGATGAAGCGCTTGCCCATGAGCTCGTCGGGCGAGAAGCCGAACATAGTCATGGAGGCGGGGCTGACGGCGACAAATTTTCCGTCGATGTCGATCGAGCAGATGACGTCGGCGGAATTCTCGATAACGGCGCGCTCTTTACGCGACGCCTCAGTGAGCGCATCTGCCATGCTGTGGAAAACACCGTCCAGGTGAGCGATTTCGTCGCCGCCTGTAAGCGGCGGATTGAGCGGCTCTCCACGAGCCAGACGAATTGAGTTGTCGGTAAGAACGTTTAGACGACGACCGATCCCACGGCTGAAGAAGAGTGCCAGCGCCACCGCCAGTAAGATGTTGAAAACTACGCCGACAACGAGGAAGAGTTTGACCGTGGCCCGGTTTCGGTTTTGAACCTCAGGGCTCTCGCTTTCAATTTTTCTTTCGTCTTCCGTCAATCCACGCAATTCATCCTGCAGCCTGTCGGCAAGTGAACGGATTTCCTTATACATGTGCCGGGCTCTGAACTGCGCCACATCGACCCGATTGTCGTCGATGGCAGCTTTTGCCTCACCCAGGATCTTCAAGCCAGTGACTGTGATGTCGGCCAGGTTTTCGAGAATCTTTTGTTGTCTGGGATTGTCACCGACCAAACTCTTCAGTTCGTTCAAGTCCTGAGGAATCTGGCGCACAATCTTGTCATAGCGATCGCTGAAAAGTGGGCTCTTCGTGATTGAATATCCGCCCATGGCCACGCCGGCGTCGTAAAAAAGTTTCGAGAGAGTATTGGCTTGAGAGATGATTGCTTTAGAGCGGATCTGGCGCTGTACCTCGATTTCCGCCTGGCGAAGAAGCATGGTCAAAGTAAGCAGGAAGATCAACTCAAACAACAGAGGTACTGAAACGAGAATCAGTCCCTTGTGAGAAAGTTTGAGGTTTACACGCTGCAGACTCAGAAAATGTCTCCTTAATTAGCGCTTCTTGAATTTATTGAGAAAGCGATCGAGGTCTTCGTTCGTAATCGGCTTGCTGTTGTTGCCACCACCACCCTCGTTGCCGAGGTCTTTGCTCATGTCATCGATGATTTGCTTGGTGTCCTCATCAGCCATAACTTCCACGCTACTTTTCACGGGACGATAACCGTTCGGCATCGAATAATAAGATATCGGAATTGGGCAGCTTTGTGATCGGTAAGTATCAAGCTGCACTTTGGTGCCCTGCTCCTGGGTAGTGACCGAGAGTCTGAGGGGCACGTTCAGAGTATTGGGCAGTCCGTACATTGCCGAAAGCAAATCAGCCAGCTGTGGCGGTACTTGAATCTCTTCAGAGACCCAGTAGTCGGCGCCCTGAAGGTGTTGCTGTACGCGCTTTTTCCCGCGGGCGGCCATTCTCGCCTGAACGCCTGCGGCGTCGTTCATCACATATTGAGTGGCGCGCAAATTGGCGATGTTCGAAACGGTGCCTCTCTGCCATCTGCCTGCGCCCAACTCATCGCGGCGCTGCGGCAGGTTTTGTGTGACCTGTCTCTTAAAAGTATCCAGGGTCGCTGAATAGCAGACCTTGGTGCGATCGTTGAACATAATCACGTCCCAGTTCGGCGAACGGGTAACGAAATTTACGCCGGCTTTGGGGTTCACGAATTTAAAGCCGGACGGACTGACGTATAAATACATATCGCCGAGCATCAAACTCTTCTGAGTGAGGACCCAGCCCTTGTCATCAGCGAGCGCAGGAGTAGATGAGACGGCCAAATGCGCTACCAGAGCCAGGGTCAGCAAAGCCACCCGGCTGTAGAATCTCGGCAATGTGCCGCGGTGCGTCATTTCAAGCCCACCCTCCCGGGATCGACACCCTCGTTAATCCATGTACCCTGTAAGTATGGCTGAAAAACTAAATTATTAGACAGCGGACCCTGCTCGCTCTCCCGCCTCGAAAAGGTAATTATCGGCGCCCAGCCTCTTTTGGCTGCAAACAAACACGCGTACTACTTCTTTCCCTTGCTCATGCCGGGCGGATCACCGCCGCCAAAGAGTTCCAACTCGTCGGTTTGCAGTGAATACTCGGTTATTGCTCTGCGATAACCAGATGGAACCTGAAACTTCTCAGGCGCAAAACTCGCTTTCTTGACGCTGTAGGTAAAAACTTTTGTGCGCAAGTGGGGGTCCGCTTTTGACTTTTCGAACAAAAGCGGCATCTTGTGGATGCTTGGAAAGCCTTCCATTTTGAGAACAATGTCGGCTGCGCCAGGTGGAACATTCAAATTTTCAGCCGCCCAAAATCCGAAATTACGCATTTCCGAAATAACTTTTTCGCCCTTTTCAGTGGAATGCTTTACTGGCACCTTTGCGGAATCAACTACATAACGACCGGCCTTTACACCCGCAATGACTCCATCTTCAACCTTCTTCCATTTTTTCGGATGGGGATCGCCACCGAGTAGTTTTAAAAAACGCTGAATCATGAAGCTTCCGGCAGCTTCGGGTTTGGTTTCGTAGTATGTCCTTTTGGCTGAATCGTAGGCGACAACAGTCTTGAAAGGCGCCCGACTGACAGTAACAGCCGAGCGCGTCGGACTGGAAATACAGAGAAACTCAGGCGTCACTGCAATTTCGACATCACCACCCAACCACGAAAAACGTTTTATCAACAGTCCATCAAGCATCTTGGCCGGCTTCTTCACTTGAGAGGCTGCCGGTTTTCGACCTGCTGCCGCCGCCGCAGCCGCCTTGTGTTCCTGCCCATTGGCTGGAATCGTGGCCGCAAGAAGCCCTGACGCAAGAGTAATTGATCCAAGTCCCTGATACAGAGCGCGTGATTTCCTTCGAGACAGGCGCGGCAACTCGATCATTTGAACATCTCAAACATGGCACGTGTTTTGTCGTCAACCCAGACTTCTGCTTCAAAGCTAGCCTTCTTGCAAATCTTCGGCAGTTCAAACACCCTATCGTCCACCAACTGCTTTTTCACTTCGGTCGTAATCAAATGCTTAACCAAGCTCTTTCCATTTTCTCCGCGAACATAGGTTACTTCAAGTGGAAACTCACTCAGCTTCGGCAGTTGATAGAACGTCAAAATTGTATTTCTGGCAGGCGCTGGAAAAGGAAGCACCGGTGCAGTCCAATAAATGACTTTGTCGACGTCGTTTGGATCCCGCTGACCCTTTAGAAACCTCTTCTCTGGAGCATCAGCGCCCTCAATTTGCCACTTGGTTGCATTCAAGCCGCAAATTTCCTTGTGAAGACTGGAGATTCTCGGCTTCTGATTGGAGAAATTTCGCACAGCGCTCTCACCCACTGCAACCTTGCGCCCCATCCACGTTTCAAAAGGCGTAACGAAATACAGCTTGCTGCGCAGATTGGCGACTTGCACGTTCCAATCCGGAGCCTTCGTTATCAATATGTGCCCGCTCACATGATTGATGGCCATAAATCCGGAGTCGGTCAAAAAGACCTCGCGCTGCCCGAGGAAATTGCTGCGCTGCTGAATATGCCAGCCGAGCTTGCCCCCGGCCCATGCCGGTTTGCAGCAAGCAAATGTTTGAACAGCAATCATCGACAAAAGAGCAAACTTGCCTATATTGAAGTTTGCTTTTGACGACACGAGTTTAGATCCATCACATTGTCACAGGACACTCGGCTTCCACGCTCTAGCTTATCAGTTCGGCTCAGCCTTTGAACAGGCGAGTGCGCGGATCGAGGACGTCGCGCAAACCATCGCCCAGACAATTGAAAGAAAGAACGGTCAGGAAGATAAACAGACTGGGAAACGCCAGAAGATGAGGATGAGACCGCAACGAGCGCCATCCGTCACTGGCCAGAGTTCCCCAACTGCATTCGGGCGCAGATAGTCCCAGTCCGATGAAACTCAAAGTCGACTCGGACAGAATTGCAGAAGGCACTGTGAATGTAAGAGCAACGATAATCGGGCCCATGGCGTTCGGCAACAGGTGTTTCAATACGATGGTCAAACCGTCTTGTCCGGCGGCTCTTGCTGCTTCGACGAACTCTTCTTCTTTCAATTGCAAAAGCTGTGCGCGAACAAGTCGAGCTGTTCCCATCCAGCTGACCAGACCGAGAGCAAGCAAAATTCCGAAGGTTCCTTTGCCGACAAGAACTCCAATGAGAATCATGACAAGCAAGTCAGGAAGGGAATAGGCGATATCCACACCACGCATCAGCAATGTATCGATTTTGCCGCCGCAGTATCCGGATATAGCACCATATGTGGTTCCCAGGAGAAAAGCCACACCGGCAGTGACAAAACCGATGGCAATAGAAAGACGAGAACCATAAATTACTCGAGAGAAGATGTCGCGCCCCAATTCGTCGGTCCCCATCAGGTGTTTCAAACTTGGCGCCACAAGCATATCGTCGGATGCCTGATCGAATGAGTAAGGAGTAAGGGGAACACCGACAGCGGAAAGAAGTGCCATCAAGCAAATGAAACAAGCCACCCAAAAGGCAATATATGCGGAAGGAATTTTTCTGAGGCGATTGAAAGCAAGCTCCACCCGCGAGACTTGCCGCGTCATTTGGTCTGGCAAATTGGGCGATTTAACAGACGCTGTCACTTATCCCTCCACCTTCATGCGCGGATCGAGTATTTGATAGGCAACATCGACTATCGCATTCGTCACAATCAGCAAGGCCGCAAAAACCAGTGTCGTGCCCATGATCAAATCGTAATCACGGTTGGTGACGGCAGTGACGAAGAAGCGCCCCATGCCTGGAATTGCATAAAGATACTCAACAACAAATGAGCCCGTAATGAGTATCGCCGTCAATGGACCGAGTACGGTGACAACAGGAACCAGAGCATTGCGCAGCGCATGCTTGATGATCGTAGACCAGCGAGATAAGCCTTTCGATCTGGCTGTTCTCACCCAGTCTTTCTCCAGGACTTCAAGCAGGCTGGCTCTGGTCAAACGCGCCAGATACGCCGCCGGAGAAAATGCCAGAGTTAGAGAAGGAAGAACCATGTGCCAGGGCGATTCCCATAAAGCAACAGGCAAGACCTTCAACCAGATGCCGAAGATAAAGATCAAAAACGCGCCAATTACGAATCCTGGAACGGAAATGCCGGCAGTGGAAATAAACATGGCAGTTACATCGAGCCAGGTTCCTCTATTCACCGCTGCCAGTGTTCCCAGAGGAATGCCGATCAAAATCGCCAGAACCAGAGCAGTAAAACCAAGTTGAACAGAGACTGGAATCGCTTCTGAAAGGATGTCGCGAACAGTTCTATTTACATATTTATAGCTGACACCGAGATCACCTCTGACCAATCTGGAAAGATAAATCACATATTGTTGGGGCACGGGTTTGTCCAATTGATACTTGGCATTGAGGTTGGCAACGATGGCCGGAGGCAGGTTCTTGTCAGCATCGAAGGGTCCGCCCGGCACGATGCGCACCAGGATAAATGTCAGTGTTGCCACTATCAGCAATACCGGTATGGCAGTCAACAGTCTCTTTATCAAAAGTGCCAGCATCGTGGCGTTGTTTCGCCGTTGTTTGTCGGGGCGTTGCCGTGCATCGCCCGATTTTTCCGCCGGGCGATACCCGGCATCGCCCCTGCAGCTCTCAATTCGGTTTTTCTATATACACCTTCCTGAAAAACTGCAAATCCATGGCATTGAAGCCGATTCCCTTTACCCATGGTTTGACCATTGTGTTTTGCGTGGACAAGTAAATCGGAATGATCGGTACTTCATCCTGGCAGATAGTTTTATCCCCCTGTGCATAGAGTGAGGCGCGCAACTTTTGATTTTGCTCTGCCGCCGCTCTATCGACAAGCGCATCGTATGCGGGATTCGACCACTGCGTGTAATTGTTGCCGTTGGTGGTCGTGAATAGATTCATGAATGTTTCGGGATCAGGGTAATCGGCACCCCATGACTGCCTGTACATCTGGGGCGGATCGCGATGCAGAATGTCGAGGTATACCTTCCACTCGTTTACTTCCAGTTGCAGTTTGACATTCAAGTTTCGCTTGATCTGTTCTTGAACAGACTCCACAACCAGCTTGGCGTCTTCTCTTTGAGGGTAGAGAATTTTTGTAGGAGGGAAGCCTTTTCCATTGGGATAGCCGGCTTCAGCCAAAAGTTTGCGCGCCTCATCCGGATCGAATTTTCCTTTCGAGTCCTCTGAATATCCTTCCAGCCTGGGCGGGATCCATGTATAAGCGGGCGATTCGCCTCGTCTGAGGATTTTCGGAAAGATGGTTCTGTCGATTGCCATTGAGATGGCCCTGCGAACACGCTTGTCGTCAAAGGGCTTTTTTTTCACGTTGAAGCCAATGTAATTACACCGCAAGAGGGGCAAACTCCTGTAGAGAGG
>JBGAVL010000265.1:0-9178 GCA_044228145.1 Obscuribacteraceae bacterium (SeqCode) | reverse complement strand
TCCAGACTTCAAAGGAAGAGTAGGTGTCGACAATGGCTTTGCCCAACGCGCTGCTCTCTTTTGGCTCGTCGGATCCGCCGGACTTGAGGTTGCCGAAATAGTATTCGTGCAAAACTTTGCCGTTGTACTCGAAGCCGTAGCGACGCTTCAGTTCAGCATACTCCGGGCTGCCGCTTTTTCCGGCTTCTGTAAGTTCGATGACTTTCTCATTGAGGGTATTTGTGTTGGTCACATAACCCGCATACAAGGCAAAGTGAATTTCCAGTGTCTTGTCCGAGATACCGGTCAAGTTTTTGAGGTGCGAAAAGTCTTTCTTTTCGTAGGTTTTGTATTGAAGTTTCTGTGCTTGCATTATGCTCTCCTATGGAACACAGTAAGAGTCTCTGTAGGAAATCTCTGTAGAAATCTGTCTCTCGTGGCTGTAATTCATACCATAAATCGTTTTTCAAGAAGGGCGATTGCACATTAAACAGCATGTTTTCGCAACTCTAAGTCACGCGGGAAGCTGGGCGCAATGCGATTTTCAACCTCACGCCGTTGGCGATCAGACTCCGCACCATATGTGGTGTCGAACGCGGTTGTTTGTCAGCATTGGGAATGAATGAATTGGCTCGCCAATCGTCTACGGAATTCTTTTTATGGGACTAAGTCGGCCAGCCGTTTGCGAGGTTTTTGTGAATCATCTGCCTGAGCGCTGTCCGGCTGAGCTTCCGAGGCGGCAGGTTGCGGAGCCTCTCCGGTAGCCGGAGCATGAGGTGCAGCTGTTGCTTGCTGCTCGTCGGCGGCCGGCGGGTGCGCGGGCGGAGGCGGGGGCATGAAGCCTTCGGGCGGAACCCCGGCGCCTTCTGCAGCTGGAGCTGGAGGCGCCTGCTGCACTTGCTGCTCGTATGCTTGCTGCTGCTGTTCGTAGGCTGCCTGCGCCACTTGCTGATCGTGCATTTGTTGAACTTGCTGCTGCTGTTCATAGGCTGCTTGTGCCACTTGCTGATCGTGCATTTGCTGAACTTGCTGTTGCTGTTCGGCCTGTACTTCAGGCGTCAAATGAAGTTCGGCCGTCCCTGCGGGCGACAATTGTGCAGTGGCATTGGGATCGACCGGAGGGTTTGCATCGCCCGAAGGTGCAGAGGCAATGTCCACTGCTGCGGTCGCCACAGGATTGCCGCCGCTGCCTGTACCGGTAGCACTCTGACTCGTATAGCTGTTGTAAGGCTGATTGAGCACCCAGCCCATTTGCGAGAATGCCTCTTCCAGGGAGATTTGATTGGTTATGCAGTAATTGAGAGCTACGATTGCTTGCTCGACGCTGACGATGTTTTTGGCCATGAAATCATTGAGTGCAAGGGCAACGCCCATTTCGAATTCGACTATGGCGCCCACTTTGTGCAGCATCAAACCCATGATCTGCGCATCGCGAGTGCCTGTTCTTACAGCTTCTTCGATTTGCTGAGGGGTTATGCGTCCGGCTAATTGCAAAAACTGATACAGCGGAACCGTTTCAACGACAGGTTCTTTTTGTGGTTCTTGCGCCTGCAAGACTTCTTGAATCGTGGTGCCGCCGCTGGCCACCATATTCAAAACAAGGGCGGCTTGATCTCCTATCAGTGTGCCGGCTCCTACCATCTTCTGCAATTCCAATGCGTTGGTGAGAATGTGCTCGGTAATCACGCTTTGAGAAATGAGAATCTGTCCGAGCGGTTGTTCTTGAACCAGACCCATTTCCACATAGTCCATCAAGTTGGTGTCCGGCATGATTCCTGCTTTGACCAGCAATTCTCCCAGCCGAATGGTGTTGTGGGAAGGCAATTGCATGCCTGTTTCGGCCAGCGACTGTTCGAGCGAAATCTGGCGGTCACGCGCCGCCTTCAAACCTTGGACGGCCTGCTCTCGGGTAATTTTGTGGTCGCGCACCAGAACCTGGGCGTTTAGTGCTGACGACAATAGCGGTTCAAAGATTGCGCCTGTGAGAATCAAAATACGACCCAGCGGCAACCCGCTTGCCGTGGACTGTTGCAGCGCCTGGTCCAAAACTTCCTTTTTTACGAGCTCTGCTTCCATGAGCAATTCGCCCAATTTGTTGGTGGGCTGGCTTTGCTGAACGTCCAGACCGAGCTGTCTGAAAGCGTCTTCCAGCGCCATTTCTTCTTTGCCGACTATCGAAAGTGCTTGCAGTACCGTTTCTAGATTGATGACACCGTCCTTCAGGAGTGATTGAGCTTGGACAGCCGCTCTCAATTGACCGTCGGAAAGAAATCCCGACATGATCAAGACGCGCCCTACCGGCAGTGACTGATGTTTGGCGATTTGCATCGCCTCACGGAGCTCTTCCGGACTGAGGAGACCAGCCTGAGTCAGCAGATCACCCAGACGTACTCCACCTGCTTCACTTGTCATCGAAGTTACCTACCCAATAGTGTCTATAGATTTTAAAGCAAAATCATACGTACTCTGAATCCATTCTGCCCGTTGGCAGCGCATCTTAATTTCTGTGGTCGCAAAGAGCGCCCTAAATCTCGCTGGCAATTCGCCTAAACGACTGACAGCGATCCCGCAAACCCTTGCAAGCCAATGGTTTTACTTTGGTTACCTGATGGGACTTAAACTGCGTCGGGCGCCAGGCGTTGGTCCAAATCCGTTAATTTTTCCAGAGCGGCAACCGGGTCTAGCCCCCCGTGCTTATTGATTTCTGCCGGTCTGTCGAAGTCAGTGACTATTTCGACTTCTGTTTTTTTCTTGGCTGGCAGGCGAATGTCTTTCGCCAGGCCAAGAGCCTTGAGGACAATAATGGCATACCAAGATATGTCCGGTTCACGCCAGCTGAGCCCGTGGCGTGCCGATTGAGGAAGGGCGTGATGGTTGTTGTGCCAGCCTTCGCCCAGAGCCATGAGCCCGACCCACCAGACATTGCGGCTCTGATCGGCGGTTTCGAAATTTCGATAGCCGAAGGTCGGGATGTGGCAGACCGAATTGACCAGAAAAGCTGCAATGAAAATGGTCCCGGCTGCCAGGACATTGGCCAGCAATGCCAGAGGACCAAGCAAAAGCAAGATGGAAAGGCGGAAAAGGAGGCAAAATCCCAGGCAAATCAGCCACTGGGTTTTGGGATTGGAGGGGTCTACAGCTTTGTAAACCGGGTCTCTGAGAAGGTCCGGAACTACAATCGGAAATTGATCCTTGGGAGTCTTGTATTCCGGGGAAAAGAGCCAGCCGGCGAAGGAGTGCCAGAATCCATTGAGAGGTGAATGCGGGTCGCCTTGCTTGTCTGTCGATTTATGATGGACCCTGTGAGTGGCTACCCAGGCTATCGGCGAGCCTTCAAAGCAGAGGTATCCGCCCGAAACGATTAGATATTCGATCAAGCGCGGTACTTTGACGGCGCGATGAGCAAGCAGGCGGTGATAACCAATCGTGATGCCAAGACCGTGGTAGAGATAAGAAACGATGAAAACGCTGAGGAAAAGAAGCATGTGTTACTCGCGGGATTCAAGCCCGGCAAGCTTCTTGGAAGAAAAACCCAAAATCGCTTGGCGGGCCAGTAGTTTAACTCTATTTGTCCTTCAAAATAAAGCGCATGACATCTTTCCCTTTCGGTCACGGGTCAGATCTTTTCGCTTGTTGGAAACAAATGATGTGGTGATGGTATCGCATATGGTGCCACGTACAAATGAGACCAGGCGCCCGAAAGCGCCTGGTGAATTCTCTGGTTCCGTGGAACCTCACCATCATGGTGTTATTGGTGCCCATCTAAGGGCGGGTGTTCAACTAGGTTGTGTTCAATTGTCAAAAACGCTTGCTCTAGGATTTCCTCCTGTGTGAGCGAACTTCTGACTCTCTGGTAATTCCCTTGAAATGCAGGAATCTAAACCTGTGACGTAGACGAGTAGGACAGATTTTTTTGTTTTGTTGGGCAGCCAACAATGTTCATTCGATTTTTGTTGTCGGCAAAACAGATTTGAGTTTTTTTCTGGGTCTTCACGCTTTCTGACTTTCGGAATCAATACTGCATTTTCGACTTGCAGCAGGCACAGCGAAATTCTCGAGAATTTCGCTGCCAATGGCGAAGCCTAATTAGACCATGCCACCACAAATTTTCAGTCCGGCCGCCCCCACACGAGTCGACCGTGCACCATATATGGTGTAAGCCTGGTGGGTGACATCAAAGGAAAGTCAGTAGGTCAATTTGAATGTCGAAGCGTTCTTTGCTGCCAATCCATCGTTTACGCCACCATCTGATCCGGGCTCCGAGAGCAAGCGCGCTATCGACTCTGCCAGTTCGATTTTCTGCGAGCTTTTGAAAGTTACAAAACGTTCCTCCAAGTTGCCGTTTCTAAAAAGCAAAACAGCAGGTACTTCAGGAACATCGTATTTGTAGCTCAGTCCCAAATTTTTGTTAAGGTCAAGCCTAATGTAGTCTACTTTTCCACCGAATTTAGAAAGTAATTCAATGATCGACTTTGCGGCCGGATCGCAGGCCGGGCAGGTGGGCAGGGAAAATTCGACCAGGACAATACCGCGCCTGGCCAAAACACGCGTTCTAAATTTCAGATCTTGCTCGTTCTTGAGCGTACGCGCTAGATGTTCGTTTTTGTCTGCCTGATGGCCGATAGGCATGAAGGTGCTTAATGGGTCGAAGCCAATTTGGGCGCGCAGAGGCAATATACAGACGCACAAGGACAGCAAAGCGGCGGCGAAGACTGGCTGCGATAAAGGAAATACGGTGAGCCGATTGTGTTGCATCATACAATCTATGAGCAGACCCGAATGACAGGAAACAGTTTATGTCTGCAGGCTAGAAAAAGTAAGTGTAGCGGACATTGAGCGAAGCTGGAGAAAATGCTGTTGTGCGCTCTGCTGGACTGCCCTGTTTCTCTCCGCCGCTGTCGAAAGAAGCATAACGAAGAAATGAAATCGGGCTAGATGCTTGAAGCAGATGGCGATTTTTCTGATAAAAAAGCCCGAGTTCGACGGCCATGAAAAAGCCTGGTTGGCGAAAACCATTGCTATTGCCGATGAAATCACGCTGCGGACTGCCGTCCCATCGATAAGCTACTAACCCGGAGAAGGGATTCAGGTACTTGTTGTTTTTGAAGGGCGCAGGAACAATCATGCCGGCACGCAACGAATAGATGTCGGGGACGCTATTGACCAGAGAGTTTTGAGTGAGCGGGCTCGTGGAAATTGGTGGTCCGATCAGGAAATTTTGCGAGGGAATTCCTGTGGTACCTCTCGGTGTTATTAAATAACTGCCTGTGACAAATAAGTTTGTCCGGCGCACTGGATATTTGACGACTCGATAGGCAAGTATCTCGG
Organism: Obscuribacteraceae bacterium (SeqCode); assembly: GCA_044228145.1. Classification (GTDB taxonomy): domain Bacteria; phylum Cyanobacteriota; class Vampirovibrionia; order Obscuribacterales; family Obscuribacteraceae; genus QKMZ01. Next base: position 3,871 of record JBGAVL010000265.1, on the reverse strand, counting down.
CCAGTACGTCCACTCCGCCGTCGCCAATCATGATTGTGAGCGGCGCCGGTTTGTTATTCCACAAACCTGGACCACCTCCAGTCCAGCGATTGCCGCCGCGGTAATTGCCGGTCGGCAGTTTTAAGCCGACTCCCAGAAGCACATTTCCGCGCTTTACCTTGTCGGGATCAAACAGCCATGTGCGTTCCATAAGCACAATGTCACCCACTCCGTCAGTGCTCAATCTCTGACGAAATGCTGGTGCGATCGCCCCATCAGTAAAGGGTTCCAGAAATGAGGCCTGGTTCCATTGAAGGGGCAGCGTAGCTTGAAGGTTGACTCGGCGCGTCAGCTGATAAGTGCCGGTCAAATCAAGCGTATTCCAGAGGCGAGTCGGCTGCTGGAGCCGATTTGCTTCAGTGAAAACGTGTGAATTGAGAAAGTACTGGTTGGCGTAAACATTCCTGTAGCCCATGGACAACGTGCCATGGCCCGGTTTGAGATCGCCTGAAGTTCCTGCTGCACCCGGCACCAGAAGCGAACGCGCTCAACCCTGGCCTGAAGCTGGACGCACCAGGATGAGAACCTGCCAGGCGAGGAAAAATGCCACTGCAATCGTCTTACTTTTGCGCACCCTGTAGTTTTTTCGCCGATCTGATTCAACTGGTTCAAAGAATTCTGGAGGCAGAAGCTGGATTTATCAACGCTTTTCAACAAGAAAGAATTGCGCCAGGCGGGGCTGATCGATGCTTGCCAATGCCTTACCTGAGCGGAATTCGTGACTTTATGTCGGCTTCTTCATGATCGAGCCTCGAGCGTGGTTTTTTTACCCTTCCGCCGGTGTATGTCTGACAAGCCTGGCCCAGATCTGATCTTTCTAAAGAGCGATAGTTATGACCTACATAGTGGATATACGTATGTACTTTTGATGAACCAAATGTTATATCCATTGCTGTATCGAGGATTGCGCCGTGCAGCGACGTATCTCTGGCCAAAATCTGGGACCAAATTCGCCAAACAAGCCGGGCTTGGGCATAGGTTTAAACCTGGAAGTGGATCAACTCATCGTTTCATTGAGGAAGCGGATCCTGATTCCAGGCCTTATTGTCATTGGCGTCTTAATCTGGTTCAGCCTTTGCCGCGCTTTCTATGAGAGCTACTGGTCGGGCACGGTCCATCGCGTGCAAACGGTCGATTTCAATATCTTGCATCACACACTGCCGTCGACTCTATCGCAGCTCATCGTTTCCGGACGCGACGATCAGATTCAGAATGTGCTCGACTCGACTTATGGACTTTTCGGGTTGGTGGTCACTGATCCGACCGGCAATTCCATCCTGTATCAGACCGACAAGGTTTATCGCCGCAAATCATGGCAAAAACGCCTCAGCCCTGAAAATCTAAAGACTGAGGCTGAGCCTTTCGACTTGCTTACGGACCCGCCGCCTTTGAGTGCTGCGTTCCAGCATACCTCGCCTCGTTCTGCCGGCGCCGTGAAAGTGGAAGGCGAAACGCAGCCCAGCCGCGTTTTGGGACGTGTTTATTACATGAGGTCTTATCCGCCCACTCTGATGGAAGACCTGAACAACTTTCTGACTACGGGCTTCTGGGAGTTGTCCGGCTCCAAACGTGGATATTTGTTCATTACGCTTGCTTCCATCTTTTTCTGCCTGGTCGTTGTGCTCCTTATTTGGCTGAGACGGCGTGGTATTGAGCTCAAAGAGAAAGAACTGGAGCATATTCAAAAAGAGCTGGAAATCAGGCAGCGTGCACTTGCTCATTTATCCGGAGAACTGGCCAACCAGAAGACCAGAAAAGCCTGGCTGGAGAAGGAAGCGGAGCATTCATACAAGCGCGCTCTCGTTCTCAAACAGTCGCTTGAGCGTCTGAGAGATTCACTGGCCCTGGTCAGCGGACAGCAGGCAGCACCACCTCCAGCTGCAGTCCTCGACCCCCAACAGCTTTTGAAAGTCCGCCCGCCGGTTCATCCGCCCAGTGCGCTGCTCGAAGAAATTGAGATGCTAATTCCCGCTCTTTCCGATAACGCCAAGGCTCTCAGGTCACAGGCCGGTCTGCTGCAGGACTATTGCCAGATTTTGGAGAATCGGCAAGTGGAAATGCATCAACTTGTCGAAAATGCGTATACGAGAGCGCAACAAGTTTCAGATCGATTTATTGACATGCGGCCGGGTTCGACAGTCAACAAATGACCAGCATAGGCGGATTTTGAGCGAGACCGGGATTGTTGCTGCTAATGTCTCTTGATTTCGTCTTGTTTCTTAGCAGTTAGCTGACTATAAGTGGGCCATGATAAGCTAATTGCTGTGGGACTAACGCCTCCCGCATCCCGTGATGTATATAAGTGGGATGGGTAGGTGATTTAGCATGTAGCCCGCGCAATGCGAGCTTTTTCTGGCCGACTCATTTTAGAGTCCCCAGAGAATCAAGGAAGACGGCCGGGAGAATCCCGGGAGAAAGAGAAATAATGAAACCAGCCTCCGGTAAGAAACTGACGCTGTCGCTGAATTCCCTGCAGGAATCAAGCAGCGAGCCTGTCTATCGCCGTGGAGTGTAGTATTACCGCCGCAAGAAAGTGCTCAAGTACGAAGAGAGTGAGGGCGGCGCAAAAATTGAGGCGCTGGTAATAGGTTCTGAGCCGCAGCCATATAAGGTCAATGTGGCCATCGAGTCAGAGGAAGTATTCAAGGCGGAATGCTCCTGTCCCTATTTCGAAGAAGTTTGCAAACACTCGGTTGCTGTCATTCTCACCCATATAGCGCGCGGCAACCCCGGTATTCGTTTTGATCTGGCTGAAAACGACAGGGGCAGGGACAGCCAGCAAGATCGGGCGCCAAAGGCTAAAGAGATGCTCGATGACGCCAAAGGCATCGAGCCGGAGCCGGACGAGTCTCGCCATCAACTAGGCGTCCTGGTTCTGGAAAAACCGCTGGCTTTGATCGTCGGCACCGTACCCAATGAGCGTCAGGGCAAGGTCAATATTCTCAAAGTGCCGCCGGAATTTCTCAATGTTCTGGAGCCTGATTCGAAAATCCACAAGCTTACCAAATACCTCACACAACTGCCTCAGACCACTAAAGGCATTGCCGGAGGGCACCGTATACCGCGTGGCGACGAAGGCACCGTCATCGGTCACTTGAGTCTCTGCAGCAAGTTGATCAATACAGCCGACGGCAGCGAAGTTACATTCTCGACCAAAACAATCAAGCCTCTGGCTGTCATGTCAGAAACCGAGAGCGGTGAATTGCTGCTGAAGCTGGAAGCAGTCGATGAAGAAAATAATCCTCTTGCTCATCCGGTGTTTTTCCTCGGACAAAACAGCTGGGTGATGTCCAAAAACACTTTCTATAGCATCGATTTAAGTGCAATTCACAGGCTTTTCCAATTCTTCGATGCGCACGGGCAGATGACCGTAAAGCTGGAAATCGTACCCAAGTTTTTGGCTGTCGATCTGCCTATATTGATGAAGCGCATGGAAGTTCGTCTCGACGAAACCAATGCGCCATTTCCTGTTGCCGTTACAGACGCACCGCGTGTGGTCATTAGATTGGGCGAACGCAAAGGTGTGCCGACGACGGCGATCGGAAGCGGACCCAATGATGTCTCCCTGGAAGTTTCACTTTCATTTGCATACGGCGATTTGGTCCTTCCGTCCAGGGACGAGACCAGTGCTGTCGAATCAGAACTCTACACTCGTACCATGTCTGAAACCGGTCAAAGCGTTTGGGTAAAACGCCAGTGGGAGTTGGAGCATCAGGTGCGTCGGTTCTTGAGCAACCTGCAGCCGACTCGCACTATCGCCGATCGCTTTTTCTTTGCTGATGAAGCTGCCTTGGATGCGCTCTATTACCTGTCTTCAGAGCAATGTGCCGAT
>JBGAVL010000264.1:0-9183 GCA_044228145.1 Obscuribacteraceae bacterium (SeqCode) | reverse complement strand
TTATGGAACAAGTCGAAAGGGTTTTTATTTCGACGAGTATGTAGATGCCATTGATGGAAAGCTTCCCCAGACAAACCTGGTTTTTTCGCTGGCAGACTACAGGTCCGAACATTTTCAGATCGATATCGAGAATCTCGTGGAAGCGTTGCCGGATCTGCCCATCATCTTCATTCATTCAATGGGCGAGTATGCTACCGAAATGACCAGGGACGGCAAGATCGTGATTCAGAACGACCATGACGGCGATGGCATAAACGACAATGTTAAGTGCCTTGCATACGATGTCCCCATGGCGTTTTGCAAAAAACTGAGCGAAACGAAACCCCGCGTAACTTTCGTGCAAATCGGCTCGTTGTCGGACAAATACAAGATCGACATTCATGGCTCCTGGGTAAAATCCATGGATCTGTTGAAGACCGATTTACGCGCCTTGTGCGAGAAACATGACACATTGGACGCGTTGATACTCAATGTTTCCTCTCTTTTGACTCCGAAAGAACTGATCGATCGCCCGTTCGTTTCGCTGAAAACAAATGCCGACATGAGCTATTGGTTGCCGCCCATCGAGATCGCTAAGTTTATCGACGAGTACTCGCAGGAGCTGCATCCGGGTTTTCACGAAGAAGAACTGTTCAAAAAATGGCCGAATATTTCTCCCGATCATTTCTCGCTTGAGTCTTACAAAGTCAGACGTGGCAGAGAGTTGTACGACAGCCTTGCCTTTGAGTACAACGACATTCTCAATCTTGCCGACGGAGACAGCGTTTCCTACCGATTTGGGAACCCTTTCCACATGGATAGGCTGTGGGGAGATCTTGCCATTTTGCTCGCTCGACACCATCATGAGAATCCGGTTGTTTTCTACAATCCGAATTCGTGGTTTTTCATAGTGCGCAGCCGAACCGAGCATGAGTTCTTCTCCATGCTAAACGACCAGGGCATTACGATGCTTGTAGTTTGCGGGTCCGATGCCAAACTCAACAAAACCACACTGGAGAAGGCTTTCGCAAATTATCGCCACAAGTATGTGATTCGTGCAAATCCAAATTACGGCAATAACACATACCTGAATGTCTACGACGATTTCATTATCGAAGCAATTTTGGACAAGGATACATCGGACGAAATCGATCGTTTCTACGCCAAATACGACGAAATTGATTCAGTCAACATCAAGGAATTGAGAGACATCGTGTCAAAAAAAGGCAAGAATCAACTGACTATTTCTAGAGATAAGGGCAGAGCGGAAACCTTGAGACAGGAATTGTCCAGCGAATTTTCGATGTGAGAGTGAGCCTTTGGGAATGGAATCGGCTTTAGGGTTGATTTTGACTGTAGTCCTTTGTATAAGGCAGAGTCATTCCGTGTGCTGATTCCTTTCAGTTCCACACAGAGTAATCTTGATAGTTGAAGGCAAAAGAATGATGTCGGTGTTTCTTCGCCAACTATCACGAAGGGGGCAATTGTGATCTTTAAAAGGCATTCTCTCGGCGTGCTGCTGACAAGTTTGGTTTTGTTAGCTATGGTCGCTTCTGTGTCTAGTCAAATTGCCGGCGCACAACAAGCTTTCACCGGTAACGCCAGTAAAGATCAAGCTTACAGAATCTACACGACTTACAAGCAGGCTCATGCGGAATTGCAGGCTGCCGCATCTCAATTGAAGCTGTACAGAGGTGATGTAATACATGACGTACAAGCCGGGATGAGCGGTGGAGGCCAAGTCATCACGGCTGGCTACGCGAAGGATGTGGTCGCACTGAAGCAGAGGATTGCGGCGCTGAAAAGTCGAATGGACTCAATGGAAAAAACGTGGGACCGTATTTTCTTTTCCGCTTACGGGCCGCTGTCCGATTCTCTAAAGCCCCTTGTCGATCCGGTCAGCAAAAAGAAAACAGACCCGATAGAGACCAGACTTAATTACGTGCCGCCCAAACCGGCAAATACGTCACAAAGTCCTGCGGCTTTGACAAAATCGGTCTGGATTCTCAAGGGGGCGCCTGTAATTTATGAGAGTGCCGCCGATAACATGGCCGATTACTCTATCCAGCAAGGAAGTGCTTCACGTGGTGGTATTACAGCTTCGGAAACTGTCACTCTCGACAAGACGCATCCTGAGCTACGAAAGGGCTTCCTGTCATGGTCATTTACAAACAAACAAGATATGAATTCGCTCACTCCCGGAGAAAAACTCAAATGGAACGCCACTGTGAAGGATACATCCGGAGTTGGCTGTGTGGTCGGCAACCTTAAGTTCGAGGTATTCGGCATGCCCGGCAATCGCACCTCCAGCGGAGGCGATCTATTTTATGAATCGCCTGCTAACGGCGGAGCGATCAGCAAAAGCGGTGAAGCGATTGTTCCCGGCGGAAAACTCGGTGACAAAATTTTGCTTCGAGGCAAAGTTACTGCAGGAAGATGCACCATAGTTTATGACGATGTTTATGAATTCACCAATGTTGCAGCAGCGAATGCAACCCCAGCTATTCCGACAACTTCGCTGGAAAAGTCCCAGGTCGCAAGTGTCTTGGGTAACTGGCAGTCAGAATGGGGACCTGTGACCTTGCAGTCCGCTGGGACCAGTGCGGATGGAAAAATGGCAATCCGAGGCAGCTGGCAGCAAGGTGCGAAAGGGACAGGAATAATTGAGAATGGTACTTATGACCAGGCAAGCGGAATACTCAAATTTGTGTATTATCAACCGTGGAACGCTACCAGAGGTAATGCGACTTTGATCAAATCAGCTGATGGCAACAGATTCTCGGGGTCCTTCACCCAGCCTCCCTCCTATACAGGTGCATGGACGCTTTTCAGATAAAGAAACTGAGGTGCGTATCAACTTGAATTTGAGTGTCCTATCCGCATCAGAGATGGGCATCAGTCTTTGATTTCCGCCAGTCCGAATCCATTCTGCGCGGCGTCCGGGTTTTTTCTTCTGGTCTCTGTTCGCATTTGTGTTTTTTTTGCGAAGTTACTTTGCCGCTGGGTGCCTTCTCTTGGCGTTTTCAAGATTTTTTAAAACTAGCATGGCTACACTCGAATTCCCAGCTTCTATGAGGTCCGATATGGGTCCTTCATTGGAAATCAGCGATGCGCCAAAAACGGCGGTTCCACAAGACATTTCAGCCCGGTTGCTTGAAGATACACCTTATATTCGCAACTCCGGTGCAGCGCCTGTTGAAACGCGGCTATCAGCGCTCGAAGCAAAACCAAGCACCGCAGGCAGCGATCATAGATCTGCGCAAGATGAGACTGGAATGGACAGGCTGAAGCTAGTCGAGTCTCTGGAAGCGCTTAAACGCTCTGGAATGGACACTACCTACGTTGAAAAACTGCTCCATGAATTTGCCAATCATGATAAAGATGGCGACCAAAAGATCAGCCAGGGCGAAGCGGCTACATTTTTCAGGCAAACTTTCTGGAAAGATTCTCAGGACTTTCAAGCGCTTACAGACGAGCAATTTAAAGAGCATTTAAGCAAATTGGCCAGACGAGTGGACGGATTTGACCGCGCCAATCTCGGCGCCACGCATTCTTGCCAAATCGCAAAGGATCTTCTGATTCACACCGAGCGAGAAATGAAAGTTTCCTCCGAAGCGCGATATCAGAGTATTTCGAACAGGGATGGATACGTCACTCGGGAAGAATATTTTCGAGGCGCCCGAGAAGGCATGGAAAATGTGGTGAGAAACCGCCTTGACCAGGGTGTGCAGCCAGATGTTCTTCAAGAACTCAATGCCTCAGTCGACTTGTTTGCCAACGAAAGTGGACACCGCTTCATTTCCGATGAGTTTAGAGCGGCAATGAAGACAGCCGAAACGCAGGCGCAGAAATTCGACAGCGACACAGATGGGCTGGCTGATACCAGGGGAATAGTTACTCAGCTCATCAAACAGGGCAGACCGGAGCCATTTGCTGTCGATCGAGGTTCTCTTCTTTGGATGAAAGAGGTTTTGATGATTCAGACCCCAAATCCCGAGTCTTATTTTATTGAAGGTCTTGAGTATAGATTGGAAACATACGATCTGGATCGAGATGGCAAGGTCGGTAAGGAGGAGGCAAACCGCTATTTTAAGGAAAACCTATGGCGGGGTCTCGATCGGGCGCCTGTCGATCGCTCTCAGGTTGATTGGGCCTGGGAATCAGCAGACAGTTTCTGGCTTTGTGATATTGGCGCCGATGACTCCGCCGATCTGGCGCGTGCCACTATGGCCGGTGTACGCAACAATTTTCATAAATACAATCGCCCATACAACATAGAGGGCGAGATTTACCCTAAGACTTATCTGGAAGAAGATGAATACAAGGAAGCATTGAAATCGGAATTTACCACAGCACTACTTGATCGAATGAACAATGGAATTTCTCATAGTGCACTAAAAGACTATGCTGAACTTTCCGAAAACTTTAAGACGCAGTTTCAAGTGGAAGAACCCGCATTCAACCGATTGGAAACAGCACTGAGGAAAGCGGCACTGGCACCGGAACTCGTGGATAAGAACCATGACGGCAAGATAAGTGCCGACGAGTTGTGGGCATATGCGGAGTGAGACTGATTCAATGAAAGTCATGAGAGAAACCATTGGTTTTCCTAACCCCAGTGCTGCGTTGACAGTCGACTCTCGGAGTCAGTACTAGTCTTTGATTTCCGTCCACTTTCCGTTTTCATCGATGTTGTGTTTCATCGTGACTTTGCCATTGGGTTCGCGAAATTCGCTGTAGGTCATTTTTCCTGTGCGAGGACTGTAGTTCCAGCTGCGGGTACCTTTGTCGCCATTATTGCCCCAACGCTTTTCGTTGTAGATTTTGTCGCCGTTCGAGTCGTACTTGATGGTTTCTTGTGATTTATCAGGATAGACAATTTCTTCTTGTTGCAGTTTTCCGGTTGCTTGGTCGAAGGTGCGAACCTTGTTGCCGTTCGGCTCTTCGATGATGGCAACTTTTTCTTTTCCGGTTTTGGGGTCGAATTCTTCATGCACTTTCCGTCCCCATGAGGTTGTCTCGTCGTGCGAAACTTGTTTTCCGGTTTTTGCATCATAGACGTAGAAGTCTTCCTCGGTGTTTACAGCCATGTACGTTCCCATGAGCCTAGCCGACGTTTCATAGGAGTGTGTCAAATTTCCACTCGCATTGCGTTCTTTAACTTCTAAGCGTGTGCTGAATTCATTTCTGTTCTTGTCCTCCACAACCGTCGAGATTACTTCTGATTTGACATAGCCTGTTTTATCGAGCACTTTGTGATCTGTCTCGGTCAATGTGCCGTTGCTGTACTTCCCAGTTCTTTCAATCGATTTGAGGCTTCCCGTGTCATAGAACTCGAGTTTGGGCAGGTCGGGGTTGGATTGATGTGCCATGTCCCACTGAACCTGTTTTGCCACTGCCAGCCGATCGGCATCGCTCAGGTTGTTCAGCTCTCTGGCTAGATTCTCTGGAAGGTATCCCTTTTGAGCGTGATCTTCGAATGCCTTGGCTGTTGCTATAACATCAACTCCCATGATCTAATCTCCTTTGCTTGCCAGCGCCGCTGGTAGTAACGTGAGACCGACTTTACCGGGGAGTTGTATCCAATCTGTTTATCCGGGAAGATCAGGAATAGCGCCGTGTATTCGAACTTCATGACCGGGCAGTGGTAATCAATCCTAGGCTGGTCGAGGGAAGAAACTGAAGGGAACCGGACCGGTCGGAGGATTAAGTACCTAATATTGTAGAATTCCTCTATTCCAGACAAGAAAAACTAATGAGCGAAGATAGAAGAGAATTTCCCATTAAAGTTGAATATGAGGCTTATGTCTTTCCCGTAATTGGAATTTTCTTTATTGCTTCAATTGCTGCAGCTATTGTTGTGTGTTTCTTCATGATGACGATTGGTTCGTTGCTTAAGATTCCAGCTTCAGTTGGAATGCTCGCTATATTCGGAAGCGGCGTAACAGCAATTGTTTTGTGGGTAATGCATTTACGCCGTGTTCATACCGGAAGAAAAATTGTCTTGGACGATCAAGGCATTACATACTTTCATTTTGCCGATGACAAAAGGTTTCTCGCCTGGGACGCTATCGACGAATTCAGAATCATGGACGGATCAAAGAGCGATACGTCCGGTCACACTGAAGTCTATGTAGGAAACAAAAAGAAATTCAAGTTCGAACACAGCGATTTTGACTGTGCTGACATTGATTCGACGGTCAAGAAAAGAATTCCGAACAATGTTAAAGTGGTTGAATTCTAAGAGCGTTATCCGCTGGGCTTAGGCTCTTCAGCCGTGTCTTTTACTTGCCCGGTGCTGCCGGTCTGACCTTTTCCAAATCAGCGACTACCATGGCGCGCAGCTCATCGTAGCTCGGTTTTTTCGTAGTCATTTTCAGAAGCCACTGCCCGCGTTGATCGAAACCATCGATCGAATACATGTGGTCATTAGGACCGATTTCTTTTAGCTCCCTGGCGATTTGTGTGTCGGAAGCTATTTCGCCGAGTGTATAGCGCCTGCTCGGTACCTCTGGAGCTGTTTTTAAGGAGACACGAAAAACCATTTCGACACCAAGGTCGGTATCAGGTTTGAAATACTCCAGGGCCATGACTTTTTTGTCGCCGCTGGTGAATTGCTCACGGCAGAAGCACTTCTGGTCAACCTTTCCCTGCTTGTACAACGCAATTACTTTATCGCGGGCATCATCGCGTTGTTTTACATCGCTGAGAGCTTGAGAACACTGCACAATCTTCGCCCAAGCCCGCCAATTTTCAGGTTCGATTTTGATGAGCCTTTGCCACCAGTCCAGCGACTGCTTTTGTTGCTCGAAGTTTTGGTAGAGCTGAGCGGTATTGCTGACCTGAGCTACCAGAGTAGATTGGTCAAAACCCTGTCTGTCCAGCTGCGCCTGAAAGATTGTTGCCGCTTGATCCAGCTTTTGCCTGTCATTTGACTCCAGGGCTTCGTTCAGCAGCGTCTTTCCGCTTTGAATTTGCGATTCCGTGTCATCCGGACGCGCCTGAATCGCCGTCAGGCAGGATGTTGCAAGTAAAACTAAGAATGCTCGCTTCAGTTGTTGAGTAGCCATGGCAACCGCTCCTCTGGGGCTGGTTACTGGTTACCTTCATACTGAGGAGGGTTCATAATCCGCTTGTCGCCGATTTCAATCATGAGTTCGGCAATACAGTAGGTGTTTTCAATAAGAGCTGTGAATTGCTTGCGCATCCGGTCGTCGCTCAAGTAGGCATCGCCATGCCTCATATTGGGCACCTTCAACTCTTCTGACACGATAATCGCAGCCATTATGTGGCGCATCGAATATATGTCCATGCTAGTGCGTTCTCCTTGACCGGTTCAGATGTGCTGTAAGAAGCATACTCTAAAAAGTGCTATTAGTTTTAATCGATAAGGCAATACGACCAAGTAAGGAAAGTTGAAATTCCTCCCATGCGCGGGTGTGAGTCACTAACCACCCATCAGTCGTTTGTCTCCAATTTCGATCATGAGATCGGCTATGCAATAGGCGTTTTCAATAACCGCCGAAAATTGTCTGCGCAAGCGTTCATCAGCCATTGTCGGATCATCCGGCCGAGTGGAATGCCCTTTTATTTCTTCTGACGCTATGTAAGCTGCCATGACATGACGCAGCCAATAGGTGTTGTCCATTCGTTCATCCTCCATCTGACCGACAGTGAAAGCATACTCGAAAATGCGATCAAAATCGGGAGCATCTAACTATCGAAAGTTTCATGAAGCCGTGCTCGCGTCAGTTTGAGCTATCCAGCTCCTTCGCCAGGGCGCAGGGTTTCACTCTTCGTTCTCAGCTTTTACGGATGCGACCCATTGCTGCCAGGAATCATAAAAAGTGGTTTCAGGCCAAGCGGGCCGCCACTCTTTGTTCCAAGTCAGATGAACCTGTGCGAGTTTGTGTTTGTGTCTGGTCAGTTCGAACAGAAAGTCATCGGCATGACCCGCCCGCGCCACAGAAACCGCTTCGACGTTTTTCAATGGGTGCAAGACATTCAGAGTCAGTTCTCTCTTCAACTCATTTTCAAATCCTGCAGCACAAACTTCCCAGCCGGCAGGCAGAGTAATTGTCGGCGGAATGCGATTGATCATGTGCAACCAGTCGATGAGCAAAATGTTTTTATCTGCTTCACCGGTGATGCGCGGCTGAATCCAGTAGTTGATGTCGTAGCCGAATTGAAGATCATTTGCGCTTTGCTGAAGGATAAACAGACCTTCTTTCCCACGCCAAATTGCATGCTTGTGAAAAGGCGCCTTCTTATCGGCACCTTGAACTGCAGGTTGGCCGATTTCCTGAATTGCGTGTTTTAGCTCTTCGTCAAATGCTCGGTTGTATTCAAGCTGTTCTTTGCGCAAGCTTTTATCGTCTTTGTGATTTTTTCTCTCATAAGTTTCCCACCAACAGAAAGGCAGTATCGCGCAAATAACGGCGACTGGTTTGTACTGCGCTTTTCCAGTCTCGTTGTTGGTGCCAGAACTTTCCATGTGGAGTGAAACAGTAAGTCGGCTGTCACCATCTTCGTCCAGGTTAAAGTTCCACGGGTCATCATCCGCAAAATATGGATCGAACTCTCCGATCTTCTCGCATGCAGATCTAAATTCATACGGTGAGAGGACGGCATCTGTCAGCTCGAACATTTGCTTGACCGGCGGCTTGAAATTGGGTACATGTTCGACATTCATGTGGGAGGACTCATAAGTCTGGGCGCCGCTCAATTATCTAGCGTCCGGAGCCAGGGAAGATTAAATCGGTGTCGAATGAGGGAGCTCGAACGTATACAAACAATAGGGAAATGACTCAGGCGAGTGACTCAGGCGAGTGGCTCAGGGAATTGAGGTGGCTTTCTGTTGGTTTCAGAACTTCAGATTGAAAGAACCACCGGGCAGGTCGTCAAAGACTTCGCTTTCGACGTGTTCGACTACGGCAAAGAGTTTACCAGGGGCTTTATAGACGCTGGGATTGAACGGCCGATCAATGGCATAGGGCAGGTTGTCAGCCAGGGAAATCTGCCTAAATTGGAACTGGTGGAGCTGGATCAAAACGTTTCCGGCGGCAAATTGGCGGCTCAAAAGATCGGCAGTGCTGCTGGAGTGATTTTTGACTATATCGTGATTGCGGCTGCGATGAACAAAGTCGCCGGCAAGCTACTGGGAGCACCTGCGACTTCTACCGGTGTGCGACTGACAGGCAGCGC
>JBGAVL010000263.1:0-9189 GCA_044228145.1 Obscuribacteraceae bacterium (SeqCode) | reverse complement strand
TAAGGCTCATGGAATACACCATTACAGGCGACCTTCGCCCGTGGAACAATTTATCGCTTGCCCAGCCGGAAAAGAGCATTCCCGGAATTCCGGCAAGCTCGTACAAACTTGATTGCCATGCTGAATCAGTAATGCTGTAGCCCTTTACCTCGGTGAGATATGTTGGTGCCCAATTCAACACACCGTAGCGAACGATGTAAACTAGCACATTGGCAGCGGCGAATATCCAGAGAAATTTATTGTTGAGCACATACTTGAAGAGGATCTCGGATCCGGAAAGTTCTCTTTCTCTGTCCTCCACTGCCGTCGATGGATAGTCATTTTTGTATTCTTCGATGGGCGGCAAACCAACTGATTGTGGTGTGTCGCGCATGAAGATAAGCACGAGCAATCCGGTGGTTATCGAAAGCACGGCTGGGACAAAAAATGCGCTTTTCCACGAACCGAAAAGAATTATCGAATAGCTGGCAATGAGTGGTGCGAGCATCCCGCCAACGTTGTGAGCGAGGTTCCACAACGCCATTTTTGTGCCCCGCTCTCTGTCCGAGAACCAGTGCACCATGGTTCTTCCACAAGGCGGCCAGCCCATGCCCTGAAACCATCCGTTCATCGACCAGAACACCACCATGAGAATTAGCCCCGGCAGAAAACCGAAGACCAAATTCACGAGCCCCGAGAGGATGAGACCGGCAGCCAAAAAGTATCTTGGATTGGAGCGATCGGACACGTTGCCCATCAAGAATTTGCTTAAACCGTAAGCAACCGTCAAGGCTGCCGCGAGAAGACCTACATCGCCTTTGCTGAAGCCCAGCTCGCTAATGAGGTATGGCTTCGCCACATTGATGTTCGATCTGACCAGGTAATAGCCCGCATATCCAACAAAAATCGTGCACAAAATCTGCGCTCGATAACGTTTGTATTCCGGATCGACACTGTCGTCAGGGAGGCGTTCGATAAACGGAGCCGGCTTGAAGACCTGTGTGATGTAATTGATGGCATGTCCCTCCGTGAATATGATAAACGCAGGCAGGCTTCGTTTTGCCGTAATATAATGGAAGTTGTCTGGAGGCGGTTAAATGAACGCAGCAGTCAATCTGGTTTTGATAGTCCTTGCTGGATATTTGGTGAGTTCTACCATGTTTAGAGATACAACTATCGCCAAATTGCCCGAGCAGGGCGGTCTTTACAAGGCGGTTCTTGCCGCTGGTTGATTCTGGGGTGTTGAGGCGGCGCTTCAACGAATTGAGGGAGTCAAATACGCGACTTCCGGCTATACAGGCGGAACAACGAAGGATCCAACCTACAGAGATGTTTGCGGTAAGAGCACCGGGCATGCCGAGGCTGTGCAAGTCTTATTCGACCCGAAGGTGCTGTCCTTTAAGGAACTGATTCGGCATTACCTGAAATCGTTCAAGCCGAGCCGCCACCCCGGTGAGGAAACAAGCCAGTACAGGGCGGCTATATTTTATGAAGGCGAGCAGCAGAAGCGCGAGGCCGGCGAAGTGCTTGCTGAGATGGGCTTTGACAAACAAGCCAGTGAGCGCTTGCTCGAGCCAGCCAAGACCTTTTACGCAGCCGAAGAGTATCACCAAAAGTACTACGAGAAGAGCTCGTTGGGCGGAATTCGACGGTAGGTGTTGCTTTCCTGGCTCCTCACCCAAGATGATCGTGCTGCGATTTGCATCGCGAATGCCTATGGCAGATAATTGATTCTTCATTGGCGATGACACGAGCGCGGCAAACATTCGAAGAATTTCGCTATCAATCATTCTTTTCCTGTCGGTAGTGGCATTTGGGCTGATAGCGGCGTTTTGGCAGAACATTGTCGCAGCCAGCCCACTGTTTTTTGGATATAGAAGCAAGGATCTTTTCGGCATTTATACTGCCCGCCTTGATGGAACGCAATTCCGGGCTGTTCTTGTCGACGCTAAGCGAGAGATGTCACATGCGCGTGTGTCACCGGACTGTAAGCACATTACTTTCACTCGTTACAACAGAATATTGAAAGACGGCATCGCTGAAGAAGCCGGCAGCGGTTATTTGCATACTGAGGTAGTAGTATCAGATATTGACGGTTCAAATCAGCGTTCTATAGAAGCTGTCGGACCGCTAGTTCTAAACGCCAACAGCAGTTGGATTGATAATGACACCATTATCTATGTTCACAGATCCGATTTGACATCGCTTCCGGAATTGAGAATTTATCGCTTATCTTCAAACAGCAATTCACGCCTCCCGACACCACCGGAATTGGCAGTTTCCGATCCTCATTGCGTCGCCAATAAAGTTGTCTTTCCGGTAATTCCTATTTCAGAAAATTCAGGTGTATGCCAACTGTGGACGATGGATCTGGACGGCAAGGAAATTCGCCGATTGACTAAAGCAAGAATCAAGCCAACCTCTTCCAAATTGGACTTCAAGCTTGGTGATTATGATCCCTGGCTTTCTCCGGACGCCGCAACTGCGGTATTTATGAGATATTTCGGCGGCATGGATTGGCGGATATATACAGCCAGTTTAATTGACGGCTCTGAACGCCCTTTGACGAAACCCGGCGTGCCCAGCGGCATACCGAAGTGGGCGAGCGATGGGAAGTTGATCATTTATGTCTGTTGGGACAGAGGCGCACTGGAAAAACTGGGGCTGTATACGATTACACCTGCCGCTGCCCAAAATCGAAAAGTCCCCCTGCCGCCCGGCTATCTGTATACGCACCCCTCTTTTTTTCCGAATGCAGGCTCATCGAATGATGCGAAGATCATCTTTAGCGCCCGGAGGGTGCCCGGACTGCCGAAGTAAACTCCATCTTCAGTAAGCCTTAGGCTTGTTAATGTTCTCTGGTAATGCCAGATCCTTTCTTTCGGAATCAGGAATAGCGTATACGGTTCCATGATCGTTGTAGGAGGGTCTAGGCTCAGGGGGCAGACGTGAAGTTGCCTGCTTTTGCAAAACAGGCTTTACCTTCGTGCCTGGCTTCAGGGCATCGGTACAGTTAAGCGCCACCAGATCGCCTGGCTGCAATTCGCCGAAAATTTCAGTCAGATTATCCATCATCTCTCCTCGCTTGACCGGCACCCACTCAACGGCGCCATTTCTCACACGGCATACGAAAGTGGAAAGAGTTGAGGTTGTTTCGACAGCCGTGGGAGGAACAAAAAGAGAAGGGCTGCGGCGACGAGTCGGCCAGTATACTTCGCAAAACATGCCTGGAAGAATTCGCCAACCTGGATTCAAATAATTGAGTTCCACGGGCATGGTTCTGGTTTTTTGATCAAGGTAATTGCCAACCCGTGCAACCGTGCCAGTAAACTTTTCACCTGGATGCGTCGAGACTGTGAAATCAACCGGAGCTCCAGGCACCACTCCACCGGCGTTTGCTTCCGGAACAGGAGCGACAATGCGCAAAAGATTCAGTTCTTGCACACGCACAATCGATGGATAAGCTCCTTTTCCCAGAGGACCAACAAAACTGCCGACATGCATGTTTCTCTCCGTCACATAGCCGTCGAAAGGAGCGACTATTTTCAAGTAATCGGAGATGTCCTTATAGTTGTCGGCCGCCCTTTGAGCGGCTACAAGCGAGTCCTTGAGCGCGCGCACGGAATTCTCAGCAGCAAGCACATTTTCTTGCCAGGCTTTAACTTTTTCTCTGTCTGCCTCCACCTTCTGACCCAGAACAATCACATCGTTGGGTGCCACCACTCCCGGCACCAGAGACGCTTCCTTTGTCCTTGTGTATGTATCGTTGTCGCCAGCCAATTGCGCCTTTGCCTCCAGTAGAGAAGCGCGGGAAGATCCTAGCTTCGACTCTGCTTCATGCAATTCACCTTTGACGGACTTTGCTTTAGAGAAAGCCTCATTTCGCTGCGCCAACAACTCAGGCGCGATCATCTTGACCATGAGCTGGCCTTTCTTGACTTTCGAGCCGCGATCGACACCTATCCAATCAACAAATCCAGGAACCTTGGGATAAACGGCAACGTCCTGATAAGCCTGAATCTCACCAGGCAACTGATCGACGCGAAAGAGCGTGCGCCTTTTCACCTCAGTGACCGGCAGCTCCTCTGGAGCTCCACTCTGTGCAAGCTTGTGCTCTTGCTCTTGTCCGCAGCCGGAGAATGTTAGGCAGGCGCAGAAAATGCAAAACCAATTGAGAAACGCAATTTTAGAATGGATAATTGAAAGAGAAGAGAGGCGTGATGCTATTTGAAATCCGCTTTTGAGTGTCTTCATTCGATTACTCCTATTCGCCTCGATCGTCCGGATGAATGGATGGAGACGTGACCGGGCTGTTTTTTTGAATGACGGCAAAGAAAAGTGGCAACACCGTCAGTGCAGCCAGAGTGGACATAGTCAACCCTCCAATAACCGCTCTGCCCAGAGGCGCGCTTTGCTGTCCACCCTCGCTCAATGCCAGCGCCATTGGCACCATACCCGATACCATGGCAATGGAGGTCATGAGGATAGGCCTCAGCCTCTCCTGGGCTCCGTGTATGGCGGCGTCATGTGCAGAAAGTCCATCGAGGCGGCTCATCTCAGCATAATTCACCATCAAGATAGCGTTGCTAACACCAATGCCAATGGACATGATCGCCCCCATGAACGATTCTATGTTGAGGGTCGTACCCGTGAGTTTGAGCATTACCAGAACGCCGCAGACAATCGCCGGCGCCGTCGACAAGACCACGACAGCCAATTTGGGCGACTGGAAGTAGCCCGTCAGCATTAGAAAAATTACCACCAGGGCCAGTGAAAGACCTACAAACAAATGGGAAAAAGTATCACGCAAGACGGGGACCTGTCCGGCCACTTTTGCCCTTACACTGCGCGGCGGCTCACCCGCCCGCTTCAGCGCGGCATGTACCGCTTTACCGACGGTTCCCAGGTCAGCGCCTTCAATATTAGCGGTAAGTGAAACCATTCGCATCATATTGTCACGATCGTATTCGCCCACGCATGTGCCATACGAAACGCTAGCTACATCGCTTAACAATGGATGCTCATTATTGTCTGTTTGCATGGTCGGGAAATGTTTCAATGACTCTAGCGACTGTATTTGGTTTTGCGGTACTTGTACCTGGACTTGATACGCCACTCCAGTCTTTCGATTCATCCAGAAATTCTCCAGGATGTAACGGCTGGAAGACGTCGCAGGAACAAGGGCCCTGCCGACCTGTGCCGGTGTCAAACCGAACTGCCCCGCCAGTTCGCGGTCGATGTTGATATCAACTGTCGGATAGTCCAGAGGCTGACCAAATTGCAAATCGCGAAGATAAGGAATTTTTGCCATTTCTGCCTTGATGCGGTTTGCATAAAGTTTGCATTCATCAAGATCCGGTCCTTTTATGACAACGGATATGGGAGTGGGAGAGCCTAAATTCATAATTTGGCTGACGAGATCGCCGGGCTCGAAAGAAAAGCTCACATCGGGCATCTCGGATTTGAATTTACCTCTGAGCAGATCCTTGAATTTAGGCAGATTGATATTGCTTTCTTTGCGCAAGCTGACATCCATAACCGCTTCATGCGGACCGCTCGTCCAGAGAAAAACTGAATTGATTACAAATTGCACTGGCTGCTGGCCCGCATAGCCAAGTGTTGCAACAACGTTGCCCGGACCTGCTTCGCGCTTAATAATCGAGATCATCTCAAGTGCTTTTTCTTCAGTGACCTCTACGCGTGTTCCAGTCCGGCAGCGCATTCTCACGCGAAATTCATCAGTCTCCGCGTCAGGAAATAGTTCGCTGCCGATCTGAAGAAATAGGAAAACACTCAATCCGACAAAGAAAATGAGATAGACAGGCATCACCAGCGCTCTCATCTTCATCAGCCGGGCGACCAGACCCGCATGCACTTCTTTGAGTTTCGAGAAAAAGCCCTCTTTTTTGGCTTCTTCTTGCTTATGTTTGATCAAATAAACAGCCATTACCGGCACCAGCGAACTGGACATGAAAAACGACCAGACCATGCAAAAGCCTACAGCAAGCGAAAGTGGAACAAAGAGAGCCTTTGTTACTCCTGTCATAAAAAATGAAGGGACGAAAACAGCGATTATGGAAAGCATCGCCAGCAAGCGAGGTACTCGTGTCTCGAATCCGGCTTTAAGAGTAGCCCTTGTCACCGGCTCGCCGCGTGCCATATGGGCGTGAATATTCTCGATATCAACCGTCGCCTCATCCACAAGAATTCCGATTGCCAGCGCAAGTCCCGATAGAGTTTGAATATTTATGGTCTGTCCGGTGGCGTAAAGCGAAACGCAAGCGCCGAGAAGAACGCAGGGTATGGTCGTGACGACAATGAGAGTGCTCCTCAAGTCGCGCAAGAAAAGAAAAATCATCAGACCGGGCAGGATGGCGCCCAGCGCACCTTCATTAAGCACGCCCTTGATCGAATCGGTGACGTGCTTGGACTGGTCGAATTCATAGCTTATCGACACATCCTCCGGCAGCAGTTTTTGCATTACAGGAAGATGTGCTTTGAGCGCGTTGACGACAGAGACTGTTGACGCATCGGCGCGCTTGACTACGGGGACATACACGGTCCGTCTGCCATTGTAAAGTGCATAACCGGCCAGAATGTCACTGCTGTCGGTGACGGTTGCTACATCTCGCAAAAAAACGGTCGGTCCCGCCCCCATCTTGAGAGGCAGGTCGTCCAATTGGTGAATGTCGGGAAGATCCGAATTTATGGGAGTGATGCGCATGAAGTCACCAATGCGTGCATTGCCTGCCGGTACTACTTCATTGCCCGAAGCCAGGGCTTTCACGAGCATGTCGCCGGACAGGCTGTATCGCTTGAGTTTTTCAGCGTCAGCACTAATGACTATGGTGCGCACATTGCCTCCAAATGGTGGGGGCGCAGTGGCACCGGGAATGGTTCCTAGTTCGGGACGGACTCTCACATAGGCGAGGTCTTGAAGTTGATCGATGGTTCTGGTCTTACTTGAAAGCACCAGTTGGCCGACAGGTAGGCTGCCGGCGTCAAACCGTAGCACGAAAGGCTCTACGGTGCCGGGGGGCATCAGCGAGCGAGCTCGGCTGACCATGGCGACGCAGGTAGACAGAGCCTCCGACATGTTTGTGCCGGGATGAAAGTACACTTTCATCATGGAAAGGTTTTGAATAGTTTGAGACTCGATGTGATCGATGCCCGGAATGTAAAGGAAATGCACCTCGTATGTGGAGACGATATAGCCCTCCATCTGATCCGGCGCCATGCCGCCATATCCTTGCACAACATAAATGACCGGCATGTTCAGGTCGGGAAAAATGTCCTGTTTCATCGAAGTAATGGCAAGAATGGAAGCCAGCATTAGGCTGATGACCGCAACAATCACAGTCACCGGGCGTTTCATCGAGACAATCTGCAGCCACATACTATTTACCTGCCTCAGCTGAAGCGACAAGATTCAGAAATGGCTTCAAATCACCATGCGCATAAGCAATCACCAGGATCGCCTGCCATACTCTCAGCTGTGCATCAGCATCTTCGACCTGGGCTCGCGCCAGCATGCGCTCCGCCTCGGCTACTTCAATGACATTCGTCAGACCAACACGGTATCTCTCCCTGGCTTTTGTTTGATTCTCCCGGGCCGCTTTGACAAGCACCGGCGTTTCGTCTGCGATTTCTTCTGCGCGCCGAAGCAATACTCTGGCTTTGCCGTCTCCTTTGATCAATTCCTGCATTGCCACATCATAGCTAGCCTGACGTGCGGCTATTGCCGAACGCTCAATGAGTTTTTCCGCCCGCACCTTGTAATACTGCATGACTGGAAATTGCAAAGTAAAACCGACTCCCCAGTTGGCCGTCTTTGGTATGATGCCGTCTGCCAATGGCTTTACAATTTGGCCGTCTCCGGAACCACGCCCCCAGATAGCGGACTCATACCATAGATGGGGATACCAGGTCTTCTCTAGAAGGCGCAGGCTGGCTCTGGACAAATCCACGTCGGTGCGGCGTAGCACAGCAAGTGGGTGGCGCTTAAGACTCTCAAGATTGGCGGTCAGGAAATAGCTGGAGTTCTTGGGGCGAGAGACAAGAGTAGTGCTTACGGTTTTTATGCTGCCGCCTGCCATGCCGATGGACTCTGCCAGATCTTCATTTGCCAACTCTGCATCTCGATAAGCCCTGATAAGAGCGATCTTCGATAAAGAGACCTCTCCATCGGCTCGAGCCGCATCTACACCTGGTCTCAACCCTTTGTCACAGAGAGTATGCACAACTAGCGCCCAATCTTGCATGCGCTCTAGAGTAGCCTGGCAAGCAAGTATTTGCTGCTCCGCCATAAGCAGTGCCAGGTAGGAATTTGCCGCCTTGAGTGCGACATCCAGCCTGGTGAGCTGTTCTTGCGCTGACGACTTGGAATAAGACTGTTTTGCCAGCCGTACATTTGCGGCTCTCTTTCCAAAATCAATCAGCTCCCACGATAGATTGACTCCGAAGTTTGAGCCAAAAATGCTGGAGAATGTCGAGCTGTTGCGCGGCGTGCCGGATTGAATCGGAACTACATTGAGAAATTGAGGCAATATCGTGCCGTTGGTGACATTTTGCGTGGCACGCAATTCCTGCAAGAGAACATCCATACGAGGCAAATACTCTGTGCGCGCCAAGGTGACACCGTGACCGGTTTTTTGCGTCTCCAGTTGCGCTTGCGATATAGAAGGAAACTTCTTGACCGCAATCTCAACTGCGTCGGTCAGCGTGAGTTGAAGCTTCGCAGGCGTCTGCTCCAAAAGGGGGCGCAAGGGCAGCAAATTATTGGCATCCTGAGCCAATGCTTTACCGGGTGTCAACAGCAGAGAAAAAAACGTCAATGCTAGAAACAGCAACGAGAAAGGAAAAACCCAAAACTGATTTTTGAGCGGCGAAGTTGTTAGGTGCTTATCGAGGGATGCCAAGGTATAGCGGCTTTGCCATTGAAGTCGACTCACGCGTGATCAGTTTAGATCAGCCGGGCACATGGCTGATTTCGGATACTTAAGGAATCCGGCTGAAATCGGTCAAAGATCTAACAGCATGCCCAAGTGTCGGCATGCGCACACCCTTCATGTGAACCATCAAATCGAAATGAACCCGTACTTCCGCAGGGCTATGGTGGGTAATTCAATATTGATTGTTTGAGTACGCGTTTCGGCCTTGAGAGGCTTCTGATCACACAAGCGCATCAACTCGTTTACATCTTCCAATTTG
>JBGAVL010000262.1:0-9200 GCA_044228145.1 Obscuribacteraceae bacterium (SeqCode) | reverse complement strand
AAGCACAGGAACAGCAATCAGGTGGTTTTTGGCGAAGACATTGGCGACTTCGTCCTGCGCGCAGTTCTCAGGCAAGGTGACGACATCTCTGCGCATCACATTCTCGATCTGGCGGTTGGCGTCCAGCAGCAAGAGCTCCTTCATGGAAATCACTCCCATGAGCTTCTGCAGGCTGGAGAGGACGTAGACGTAGGAGGAAGTAGCGGGATTGGCTGCTACCTGCTTGCGCACGTACAGAATCGCCTCTGAGGCGTTCATGTGAGGGCGCACGCGGATGAAGCGGGGGTTCATGAGCCCACCGGCAACATCTTCGGCATAAGCAAGCAATGCCGTCACTTCGGCACGAGAGCTGGCATCGAGCAATGCCAGGAGTTTGTCGCGCAAATCCTCGTCCACGGACTGCAGCAAGTCTGCCGCATCGTCCGGGTCGAGCACGCGAATTGCCAGTCGCTGAGCGTCGGGGCAGAGCGTGGCGATCAAATCGACTTGCTCACGCACGGACAGCTCCTCGAATGGCTTTCCGGCAGATCCAATCGAGAGGATTGGCCGCAGGAGGATGGATTCGGTCGTGGTCATCTGTCACCTCCTTTTTGTTTGAGGTTTTTGAAACACGCAAACGGCAGACGCCTGGGGCGACGGCTGTTTGCACGGAATCGAAACGGCAGAACATGGCTAGTGAGCCGCATCGAAAAGTTTCCCCAATTTGAACGCCGCTTAATCCAACCCTCAGTCAATTCAGGCGAGTTTCACCAGGATCGTAAAACGATCTGGAAAGGTGCCTTAAAAGAGGAAACTGCTGAGGTGTTGGGTGTAGTTTTCTGGCAAGCAAAAATAGGGACAAAACGAATAGATCTACGGCTTAGCACAGATGCAAAGAGACAACCAAATTGAGTGTATTTAATAATCACGTTCGTCATGACCGCCTAGAACTCCTACTATTGCAAACCAGGTGAGTACTATGCGATTTCGCCCATTCTTGAAAATCGCCTTCGAAAAAATTCCAGAAATTCAAGCTTGCATCGCTGCGCAAGCCGCTGACGCGGAGATGAACGTAAGCGCCAAAATGAATTCGCGAAGCGAATTGGGCGTTTTGAAAAAACCGCTAATAGCCGACGCACAAAGGCCAAAGATCGTCGAGGACGTCAGAGCCAGACTGATTTGTTGATATCATCCAGAGGAATACCGATATGAGCTTGTATCGAGCAGCAGATAACCGGGCGTTATGGTTCATACAATTCCGAAAGCCCTCACCCTGTCTAGTTTTCCGGCTCACGGTTGTCAGGGTTAGATTTTTCATGAGGCAACAGCCTTGTCAGGGCTAGATTTCTAATGGGGGCTTATGTAGGGTCGCTGCGGCCAGGCCCAACAGGATCTATGAAAGCATAGCTGGGGTTGGCTTTCAGGCTCAGAAAAATTCTTGCAATTTCCGCGATTTCCGATTTTGTATTTAGCCCTGGCAGAACCGCCGAGAATTGGGGAAATTTGGTGCTGTGGTTAACGTATTCATGCGCTTTTCGTCTGCCGAAATTGCCGGTTCTAGCCGATCTCGGAAATTTTCGCAGTACAAAAGGAATTTTTCGGGTCGCACAGTGCTTGTCCTGCAAGCGTTTCCGGAAGCGTATTGGGCCGCATCGCAGCTTCCCTACACATGGTCCCAATTCACAGGCTGAGATTCCGAGATTTTTTTGTTAGTTTGGGCATATCTCATATTTGAGAAATCGGGGGTGCGAGGAACCTCCTACTATCAATAGTACAACCCCTGGAAAAAAATTCAACGCCGTCCTGGTCACCCCCTATAGGTGGAGAAAATGATCATTCGTAGCTTGTCATTCTTTTTGACAGTTTGCGCCTTCATTCTTACTACAAGCCCCGCGTGTTTTGCGAGTGGACAAAGCAATTCAACTCGCTATGACGACATGATTCTAAAACAGCTTAACAGTGATCGAAAATTCAATTCGGAAGAATGGAAACAGCCTACTAGCGATAGAAAGTCCATGCTCTATGACCTTGCTCATTCAACACATTTGATAGGCATGAATGGAACCGAGGTTCAAGGTCTGTTGGGAGAACCGCTATGGCAAACGGGTGATAGTGTTTTCTATTCGTTAAACGATAAGGGACGCACCGACGTCTTGCAAATCGAATTTAAGCAAGGCTTAGTTAGTCGTTATGCGGTTGGTTTTCATTTTTGTCGCGGTGCATCATGTGTCCATTTAAGTAAATGGCATATGGAATCGACGAATCAAACTCCTTCAGAAAATCATGCCAATTTTCTTGACACCAATCTGTGGACGCAAATTATGAACGGTGGAATGCTTGGTTTGCGCGGTGGAGAGGCTTTGCTTGAGGATTGTTTTGCGAGACCTAGTAACACGCCTTTTGTTTCGAGTGAATGGAAAAAATGTGACAGCTCAGTTAGATACAAAATGCTCTATGACTTGGTGCATTCTCATCAACTCATAGGAATGAATCGTACAAAAATCATCGGACTTTTGGGAAGTGTAGGAAGCATTAATAATGCAGAAAACAAATTGCCGATAAATCAAGATCTACCCGCCGTAGATTCATTTGATCGCTATCCGGTTCTTCTGCTCGGTCGTGGAGGCTGCATCAATCGTCCCTACATTGTCTTTGACATTGGTTACCACAACCAAGTCGCCGTGGGCTTCAGAATTTTTGTTGAACCCAATCGCATCGCCATTCCAGCATGTTGGGAAACCATGGGCAAATGGCAAGTTGCAAATTTAGCGCAAGGAAATGGCGGAGGGCTCAGCAGTTCTTCTAGGCCCTCCGCCGGAAACTAACTCAAGCCGTTAGCAAAACTTGCATTACGAACCGATCGGAATTGTAATATTCTCCGACGAGCCGTTGCATTTGTGCAGAGTGGCTTTATTAGTCGTTCCTTGATGTTCTACGTAGCTGTAACTTCCAAGGTCGCTGGGGTATGAACCGTTCTCGACGAGACTTTTAACAACAAGATATGTGCAAGTGAATGGGCTGAGAGGGGAACCACCTCCGATGAAATTGTCACTTCCATCCCGTTGGCCACCAGTGTCTGTCAGTGTATCAGGGAAACCAACGATGACGGAAAATTCTTCCGCAAAGAGTTCTTCCGGTTTTCTTTGTCCAGTATCCGGATTTTTCGGGTATAACGCTGGCCAAGCTTTGACAGCAATCTGAAGATTGTTTCCGCTGTAAATTGGCGTAGTTCCAGCGGATCCTGGCGCTCCGCAAATCCAATTTCCTTGATCGTCCTTCGCGTTGGTAAACAAGCCATCCTGCTGTACCGGGGGCTCTTCGGGCAAGTCGGGATCGGAAATCATGATACTACAGGGATTACTTTTGTTCATCCCACGGATATCAGCGTCAAGTGCAGCAGCGAACAATGCTGAATCTGAAAACGTAGTTCGTTGATCCATGCCAAAGGTCATTGTTTCGGTCACACCAGCAGTGGCAAATACATAATTGGTTCCACCTCCAAATGAACCAAGGCGAAGACCGCTATTAATGCCGTTATCGAATGGGAGGTCGACTGCCTTAATACCAACGGAACTCAGGGAGCTGTCTGAGTTGATTCTCTTGGCAAGTTTTTTGGTGATGGAATCAAAAGTGTCATCACCTTGTACGGTGTACTTGATTTCAATCGGACCGGAAAGCCGTGCATCAGTGACAGTGAGCTTTAGCTTGTCACCAGGAGTGATAGTTCCGCCCAAAAGAGCACCGGTATCAACACTAAACGAACCACCAACGTAAATTGCATCAGCGTGGTGTCCTAGTTCATGAGCAGTTGTGTGATTAATCAGATCATTTTGCTTGTTCCTGAGGTAAAGTTTCTCGAAAATTACCGAGTATCTCTCGCTCCCTCCGGTTATGGAGTCGCCAACCTGATTTCTGACAAGTCCTTGTGGATCGATGTAGGTTGGTCCTCCAAATGCTCCAGACAAATAGTCATCACCCTCATGAAAAAGATAGAACGTAATTCCACTTAACCCTGTGCCACTTTGACGGAGTCGCACAGCAATATCTGCATCAACCGGACCACTTGGGCTTGACACTTGCAGAGCATCAATTGCCTTCAATGTGCTCTGCATGTTTGCTGCTCTGGCAGAGCTTGTATTTGTGCAACTTTTCACAGTATTGCCATCTGTCCAGTTTGTTGAGACGGTTCCGTCGACAGATGCACAGCTGACTTGCGTTTGCGCGTTGCCGGACTGGGATACGAGAAGCGCAGCACTGAGCGCAAGCGCGCCGAGTGCCAATGTTAGTTTGAATTTCATATGTTTTCCTTTTGGGAATTGTTGATGGATTCACCATTTCGACCGGGCGAAAGCAGACGACACAAAACATAGACAACGCTTGCTGCCGGATTAAGTGTCTGTTTCAGTGCTTGGGATGCTGGCTGAGCCTGGGTTTCTGCTTCTGTTGATCGGTCGAGAATAATGAACCTGGAACCTAACAAACCGACCGGCCGGAAATCCCGGAATGTAATCAGAGCTCTGCTTTCGTTACTTGCGTTTGATTTGAGATTCCTAATTAAGTTACGTTGCTGATCGGCTACAGCCTGCCAGGCACTGGAGCTCCCAAGGTTTTTTGCAGGTGGCGAAAAACCGCCGTAGTATTTCCGGTTCACTGGCGAGGGTCACGCGATCATACTTTTAAGTGATTTCAAGAGGCATGATAAAAAAGCTAGCGAGGCCTTGTCCGGCCACCTTTTCGTGCCCTCTGCGGGCACCCCGATTTCCGATCTGAGTGTCGCGTAAATTCCGTTATGTTTCAGTGACATTCAAACAAGACAAAGACCGAAAACATGGGATGGGCAAGCTTTCCCAGTTGCGGGATTCCATTGTGATGATGCCACCATTAATCTCGGCCGCTAGCCATATATACTCGGACCCTAATTCGGGGTAGCCAAAAGCCGCGATTTCACTCAACAGGCGGCGGATAACTTGGGATAGCCCAAGCGCGCTTCACTTCGCCCACTTGGCTGTCCGACACATTCACCAAAGGACAATTCAAAGCGGACCTTGCTTCGGCCAAAATCCTCAAGGCTTCTTGATCATCCTCCAGGTTAAGCCGTTCTTCCTGCTCGTGAAAAGAAAACATATGGTCCAAAATCCAGTTTCCTTCAACAAATCCTGCTGCAAATTTGTCACGGCTATCAAATACAGAAACCTCACCGCTATCAGCTCTGCTTACGTGTAAGTAGTTCAACATGTCCATGCTCCTCCTATTTCTTCATTGCTTTATTAGCGTGTTTCACAAGTTTCTGAATGTCCGTTTCTGTCTAACCTGTACAGCGCAAATAGGCTTCCCAAGCAGCACCGTACATATTCTTTGCGCGACTATTTATTTCTCTTACCTGTAATTTCTCTGTGGCGAAGAGATTATTCACGTTCTCTCCCCTGATGCTCTTATACATTGGGTGCTCAATTTTGCCCGCTTCATACAATTCTTTCGGGAGAATTTGATACTAAATGATCTGACCGTTCTGTGCCCTGAGGTCTATGACAGCCACTCGCCAGCCTCTGTCTTTTGGTGTCAGCAACTTCTCAAGATCCGGCTTAATCACAGTGAAGCCGCTGTCTGTAAGTTCTTCAACCATCTTCGGCAAGTCTTCCAAATTCTCTACAGGTGTTCTGAATCTGAACGAATCTCTAATTTGCTCTATCTCAAACCACAGCTTCAGTTCCTTTATGTCAGCTCGACTTGCCTTACCTGCGATTTCTTCTGTCGTTTTAAAGTCAATTTCAGACTAAGTACCAACTTTGGTGTCAATTTCTCTAGAAATTTTTCCGCCAAAGGTTTGTTTTCCTCTGACAATTCCCGTAATTAAGCGATCTTCTCTTCTGTCGAAGCATTGCGATCAATCGGATTTACTATGTCTTTCTCGTCCAAAACCCTTCTCTTTCCTGCGCTCCCTTCAACCCCGCCATCCTTTACCGCCTCAGGCGTTTTCTGGGCGGTCTTTTCAGCGCCCTGGTCGATGAATTTCAAGTTTTGTTGAACTTGTTCGGACGTTGGCACACCTGCCATCACAGGTTAATTCTCTTCATGCCCTTTTGAGATTCCCAGGAAGCCAAGATATACCCCACATTCCAAGGCGATGAATCCAAGGCGCATCCATAGATTTGAGCCCCCCCGCATCGTGAGAGCACATTTCCAAATGGTCCGCCTGAATCACTTCAATTATCGCCGTCAGACGTGCCGGTTTCGCTCGATTCGTCTTCCGAGAAGCTCTCGTGGTCGGGCGTCGTGTGGTGATATTTCATCGCCTGCGATTTGTGTTTTGCCGGCAGCATGTTGATCGTCTCTTCATGCGACAACCAGTAAAGATAGCCAAGCATGCCAGATAATCCGAAATAGGCAATTGAAATTGCCACTTTCTGCGCCATTGTCGCCGCAGCCTGCACATGACCGCCTCTCATCGGCGCTTCGTCAGGATTTTTGAACTGATGCACGAGATTCAAAAACGCAATTATGCAGACGATGCCGAACAAGAATGACTTGAAGTAAAACGCAAAGGCAAACAGAACGCCGATACCCGGAATCAAAAGCCACTTGTTGATGGCATTAATAACAAAACCACCGTCCAACGGCTTAGCCGGTATCAGTTGCACAATATTCAAGAAAATCCCGACGCTACCGGCAGCCATGAAAAAGAGGTTTTGTGTGAGCGCGCCGTAGTAGTAGCAACCGGCTGCAGCTACTCCGCCAACCAGTGGTCCTGCCAGCGACACCCAGGCATCGGTCGCCTGGTCCGCGGGCATTTTCTCCATCGCGGTAAAAGCACCGATTCCAGGTACAAAGATGATTGGCTTGGGATCGAGTCCGTAAGCCTTCATCCAGATATAGTGCCCAAGTTCGTGAATCAAAAGCATTCCCAGAAGGATGACGGCAAACATGGGTCCAAAAAGCGCCCAATAAACAGCAACCGAGGCAAAGAACATGAGAAAACTTTTGAACAGCCAGCCCAACTTCAGAAAGCTCAAGCCCTTAAGAGCTGCAAAGATGTAGAACTTTCCTTTGAGCAGAACGATGCCCAAAATCCCCAGTCCGCCGAGCATACCGGCTTTACTTTTCTTTTCCGGCGCGTGTTCGGAATGCTGTTGAAAGCGCTCTCCGCCTTCGCCTTCAGCCTCTCGACCGGTTTCCGGTTGTTCTTGTGCGGACATCAAAAATTCCTCTTCGCTTACTTCTTATTTTTACCCAGCCGTGACTTTCGACAACGGGCGATGCATGGCATCGCCCCTCTACGCTGATTCAGATGTATATGCAGCGTAGCATCGCCTGAGACAATTCGCCGCGACGCCAAGAACCGCACGAGAAGCCAAGAGTTAGAACCAACACTTTGCCATCTGTTGGTTGCCCTCGATTATGAACCCCAAATTATGGAACCAGTGGGCTTCCACAGCGTCAAAAGCATTTACCGGCACAGGCTTTTGGCAAAATCTAAAACGCCCTGAACATCTACTGACGCCCCTTAGTCGCTAAAATATGTGGGTTATGGTTTCATCAGTTCGTTCTCGCAATCGAATATTCCGCCCTCTCGACATTATGGTCGAGCAATTCGGCAGAGGCTGCCAGCTGCTCGGACAGTGCCTTATCTTGCTGTTTCAAACGCTGAAATACATCCTCAAAGGCGAAATAGACTGGCGTGAAACCTGGCGCCAGAGCTACAAGATTGGCGTCGAGTCCTGCATCGTCGTTTCATTGACCGCGCTTTTCACCGGCTTTGCGATGTCGCTGCAAATTTCGCGCGAACTCGTCTTGTTCGGAGCCGACACCGCAATCGGCGGCGTCGTATCGCTTGCCCTTGTTAGAGAAATCGGCCCGATCACCGCAGGCATCATGGTAGCGGGCCGCGTCGGATCATCTGTGGCCGCAGAACTGACAACCATGATGATCACAGAGCAAATCGATGCGCTCAAAGTAATGCGTGTCGATCCCGTTCAATTCCTGGTTGTTCCGCGCTTCGTTGCCGCCATGCTGATGATGCCGGCACTCACGGTCTACGCCATGGCGCTTGGTCTGGTGGCGGGTATCTTCATCGCATACACAGCCGCCAATGTGCCACCGGCGACATTTTTAGATTCGGTAAAACAAACAATTCTCGACCGCGATTTCGGCACTCACTTTCTGAAAGCATGGGTAAACGCGATCTTGATTATCGTAATTTCTTGCGCCATCGGGCTGAGAACGAGAGGTGGAGCAGAAGACGTCGGTATTGCCACCACGCGCACGATCGTGTGGACGATGACGATGCTTTTCGTCTGCAATTACATTATCACCGCCGTAACCTATGCTCCGAGGTGAATGAATTGCAGATGGTACGTCATAAACAGGCTCCAAAAACAGACGGCTCGGTCCAAGCAATGGTCGAAGTCAAAGACGTGTACAAGTCTTTCGCCGACAAGCCCGTACTCAAAGGCGTCACCTTCAGTGTCTATCCGGGTGAGATTCTCGGGTTGGTAGGCAAATCAGGCTGCGGCAAATCAACAATTCTGAAAATCCTTTGCGGACTGCTCGAGCCTGATTCCGGGCAGATTCGCATGTACTCCGATGAAGTTGGTCTGGTCTTTCAGGGTTCTGCTTTGCTCAATTCTTATACTGTCAAAGAAAACCTGGCAATTGCGCTGCGCAGGCGCAAATTGAGCAAGAAAGAAGAGAACAGAATCATTGGCGAAAAGCTCGAGCTTGTTGGATTGACCGGGTTTGAAGACAAGTATCCGACGCAACTTTCGGGCGGGCAACAAAAACGCACCAGTTTTGCCCGCGCCATCGTCAACGATCCCAAAATCATCTTTTACGACGAACCGACAACCGGTCTTGATCCTGTCATATCGACCGTAATCGAAGACTATATGAACGAACTGGAAGATAGGCTCAATGCCGCTTCCATTGTCGTCACCCACCAACTATCCACCTGGACGCGCACCGCCGACCGCGTGCTTCTCATGCACGACGGGCGCATCGAATGGGAAGGCACCCCGGATGAGGCGCTTATCTCAACCAATCCATACATCCAACAATTTGCGTATGCTAAGCGGGAGGGACCTCTGCTTGAGAGCGGTATTTGAACCCAAAAACAAAGAGAAGACAGACAGGAAGCAAGAGTTGAATTCAACACCCATTCAAAAAAAACCCGAGGAGTCCATTCATTTTGAATGGAGAGTCGGCTTTTTCGCCTTCGTTGCTTTCAT